>CBJOJD010000016.1:0-32834 GCA_966443485.1 uncultured bacterium
GGATCGCGTCAGCGCCCACTTTCTCGATGCCCTCGGAGTTCCCATCATCGAAGGACGTGGCTTGAGCGATCAGGACACAACGGCCTCTCCGCAGGTCGCGGTCGTGAATCAAACCTTCGCGCATCGATTCTTCCCTAACCAGGACGCGGTGGGTCAGCACTTCGGAATCTCTTCACCCCAGTACTCCGGCAGCTTCCTGATCGTCGGTGTGTTTCGCGATTTCAAGATGAATAATCCGCGCGAGCCGGTGCGGCCCGTTTATCTGCGCCCTATGTCTCAGCGCTTCGAGGGCTATAAAGAAGCGGTGTTGAATTCAACAGAGACGCAGTCGATGTACATGAATGCGATGGTGATCGACTTCAATCTGTTACCTCCCAACGTTGACAGCGTGATCCGCCAGACCTTTGCTGGGATCGATCCGAATCTCACCGTCACTGATCTTCGCTCATTTGGCCAGCAGGTAGCGGGGAACTTCAATCAGGACCGGCTGATTGCCCGCCTCACCAGCCTGTTCGGTGTTCTGGCATTGGTATTAGCGTGCGTTGGCCTCTATGGCGTCATGTCCTATCTCGTTGCTCGTCGAACCGGGGAGATTGGCGTCAGAATGGCTCTGGGGGCCACCCGTCCCAGTGTCGTCGCCATGGTCATGCGTGGCGCTCTCTGGCAGGTTGTGATTGGCCTGGTCCTGGGCATCCCTGCTTCCTTTTACGCCGGATATCTGATGAAAAGCTTGATGTACGGGGTTGAGAGCTACGATCCTCTCGCTTTGATCGGAGCGCCTCTGATGCTGGTCTTGTGCGCTACCTTCGCCGGATTTGTCCCAGCACGCCGGGCGGCCTCCATCGATCCCATGCAGGCGCTTCGTACCGAATAGGAGAAGTGATGAGTTCTTTGTCTCAGGACATTCGCTATGCAATGCGCCAATTGCGCAAGTCTCCCGGATTCTCGGTGACGGTGATTCTCACACTGGCTCTGGGCATCGGCGCCAATAGCGCGATATTCACGCTCTTTGATCAGGTGATCCTGCGCATGCTGCCGGTGGAAAAGCCCAAAGAGCTTGTGCGCTTCGAGTGGTCCGGCGCCTTTTCCGGGTCGATGAGCAGCTTCGGCGGCAATGAAGAAGGGCATGTCGGCTACTTCTCCTATCCGATGTACCGGGATCTCGCCGCGAAGAACCAGGTGTTTCAAGGCATTCTCGCCGCCGATAAAACTCAGCTCGGAGTCTCCTGGCATAATCAAGCCGAAGACAAAGACGCCGAGATTGTCAGCGGAAATTACTTTCAGCTGCTGGGATTGAAGCCGGCTCTTGGCAGACTTTTCACCGCTCAGGACGAGACCGCCAAGAATGCCAACGCGGTCGTGGTCCTCAGCTATGACTACTGGCGAACCCGTTTTGCGGCCTCCTCAGACATCGTGGGTCAGACACTACTCGTCAATGGTCATCCGTTCACGATCGTGGGCGTCGCTCCCGATCACTTCGACTCTGCCATCGGAGGATATAAGCCTGGTCTCTTCGTGCCAGTCACCATGATTGAGTACGCGATTCCATGGCGGACTCCTCTCAACGATCTGGATAATCATCAGTCCGTATGGCTGACGCTGGTTGCTCGTCTAAAGCCGGGGGTGACCGCGGCACAGGCTCAGGCCAGTCTGGCGCCCTTATGGCACGACCTGCGGACCAATGAGTTCTACCCCTACAAGTCCAAGTCGGAGCATTTCCGAAAGAACTACATCGATCTCTCGCACCTATCGGTTCTCGACGACTCAAGAGGCTTCAATCCCAATCGGATGGACCTTGAAAAGCCTCTGATCATTCTGATGAGTATGGCCGGCCTGCTGGTGGCCATGTGCGCTATCAACGTGGCAACCTTGCTTCTGCTGCGCGCCTCGGCACGCGCTCGCGAGATGTCGATGCGCTATGCGCTCGGCGCCAAGCGAGGCCGCGTGGTATCTCAGTTGCTCGTGGAAGGCGGATTGTTGGGCTTGTGCGGCGGAGTCGCAGGCTTGGGCATAGCCCCGGTAATCGCCAGGATTCTGGTGCGCATCATGACGAGTTCTGATCCGGGAGCGGAGCCCTACTCCACGACGCTGGACGCGCGGGTTCTGCTCTTCACCATGCTCATCGCCACGTTGGCCAGCATAGTGTTCAGCATTGCCCCAGTGTTTCATTTCATCCGTCCAGACTTGGCCCACTCCCTGCGGCAGAATTCCGGCACTCTGTCTAAAGAGTCTCAACGCTTCCGCAAACTGGCAGTAGGAGCGCAGATTGCGCTGAGTGTCATGCTGCTCGGTGGCGCCGGGCTGTTCGTCCGCACCCTCGACAACCTGCGTCAGCAGCAGGTCGGCTTTCAAATCGGACATCTCGTTACATTCAATTTGGATCCCACGAACTCCGGTTATGGTGAGGATCGCACCTCCCAAGTGGTTCGCAACTCGCTCGAGATATTGAGCCGCATTCCAGGCGTTACGCAGGTATCGGCGACCACGGATCCTGAACTCACGGGCGACCAAAACACCTCCAATTTCACAATTCAGGGCTACAAGATGGGCGATGACGAGCGGATGAACTTCGAGCAGCCTCGCATCGCCCCTGCCTACTTCGCCACGCTTCAGCAACCGGTGGTGCTCGGCAGGGAATTCAGCGACGCGGATGTGAACGGCCATCCCAAAGTCGCCGTGGTGAACATGGCCTTCGCCAAGCGGTTCTACGGCTCACCGCACATTGCCATCGGTCGTCAGCTTGCCGAGGGTGGGGGCGACAACATCAAATTCGACATCACTATCGTTGGAGTGGTGGGAGATACCCGCCACAGCGATCTTCGCACTCCCCTGGGACCGGCGGTCTATCTGCCCTACTTCCAGCAGAAACATCCCACCGGTGTTTCGATCTATCTGCGCACCGCACAAGATCCCGGGTTGGTGGAAGGGGCCGTTCGGCAGTCGATTCACCAACTCGATGCAACCCTGGTGGTCGATTCATTACGAACCATGACAGAGCAGGTAGACCGCAGCGCCGCAGATGAGCGCGCGCTGGCGCTGCTGGCAGTTGGGTTCGCTGGGCTGTCACTCATCTTGGCCGCTGTGGGGCTCTACGGAGTGCTCTCCTACTCCACCGAGCAGCGCACGCGTGAGATCGGCGTGCGCCTGGCTCTTGGAGCGCAGCGCAGCAGCGTTGTCCTGCTTGTTTCGCGCGAAATGCTGCTGATTGCAACCGGGGCGGTGATCGTAGCTCTGCCCACAACCATAGCGCTGGCCCGCTTCTTCCGCAGCCAGCTCTATGGAGTGACGTCGGCTGACCCGCTCACACTAGGTATCGCCGTCGCTTTGACAACGGTGATGGTGCTGCTGGCTGCCGCATTGCCCGCGCGCCGTGCCGCCAGCGTCCAGCCCATGACCGCATTGCGGACCGAGTAGCGCCATCTCTTGAGATCAGGATCGGAGTGAATTAGATGATCGACTTGAAGAACGTAGAACGCAGTTACAAGACTGGCCACACCGAAACCTGGGTGCTGCGCCGCATCGGGCTCACGATCCGCCAGGGCGAGTTCGTTACAGTGATGGGTCCGTCAGGCGCAGGAAAGTCTTCGCTCCTGAACGTGCTGGCCCTGCTCGACGATAGCTGGCTTGGCGAGTACTGGTTCACCGAAACCCCCGTGCACTCCCTGAACCGGAAGCAGAGAGCCGATCTGGCTCGCCAGCGGATCGGCATGGTCTTCCAGAGCTATCACCTGCTGGATGACTTGACTGTGGCCGAGAACATCGACCTGCCGCTCTCGTACAAGAACCTGCCGTCCAAAGTGCGCCAGGGAATGGTGGCCGACATTCTCGATCGCTTTCAGATCGTGGCGAAGAAGGACCTGTTCCCCAATCAGCTCTCCGGCGGCCAGCAGCAATTGGTGGGCATTGCGCGGGCGGTCGTCCACGCTCCTGCGCTCCTGCTCGCCGATGAGCCGACCGGAAATCTGCACTCCACCCAGGCACGCGAGATCATGGAGCTCTTCCGCGAACTGAACCGCCAAGGCACCACGATCGTGCAGGTGACGCACTCTGAGGAGAATGCCCGCTACGGCACGCGAATTCTTGAACTCCATGATGGTTGGCTCACCCGCGATGAAATGCTGGCGGCCGCCCCTGCGGAGGTAGAGGCTCAGTGATCGATCATGAGGTCCAATTGATGCAGACGGCCAAGTCAGGCTCTAGCTCCGTTTCCTTCCTTTGCGCGCTCTGCTGTGCTTCAATTCTTCTCTTCCCAACCAAATTGGCTTGGGCCGTGGAAGGCGCGCCATCGCAAGCGGCGGAAGCTCCTGCCCAGCAAACAACACAACCCGCCCCCGAGGCGCCCGCGCCAGCCACCGGCTCGGGCACTTCCGCGCCCCTAACGCTGGGACAACAGATGCAGCAGGAGCAAAAGCAGGCGGTGGTTCCACAATACCCGTTCCACATTGACCTTCCGCACTCGCGCAATCCGTTCTTCGCCTATCTTCCCAGCACTGTTCCTCCTCTGAATCTGACCAACTCGCCACGCTTGGAAAACTTGATTCGTGACGGCAAGCTCTATCTCTCGCTGCGCGACGCAATTGCGCTAGCCATAGAGAACAATCTTGACCTTGCCTATTTCCGGTATAACTTCCCCATCGCTCAAACCGATATTCAGCGCACCAAGTCTGGCAGTGCTGCCAACGGCGTCAACACCAGCATCTCTCAATCCACGCAAGGGGGCTTCGGTGCTTCAACCGGTGGGGGCGGAGGGGGAGGCGGGGCTGGATTCTCCGCCGGAGCGGGCGGCATCGTGACCTCCACCCTGGGCGCCGGCACTGCCGTTCCGTCCTTCGATCCTTTCCTCACTTTCAGAGGCTACGTCGATCACACCGTCGTCCAAGAGGCGAATCAGTTTCAGGTCGGCACCCCGATTCTGAAGACGAACACGATTCAAGGACTGGCCAACTTCAGCGAATCTTTTCCCTTGGGGACGAACATCTTCGCGCAGTATCTGGGCCAGCGCATCACCTCCAACTCTCCTTACAACACCGTCAACCCGGAGCTATATTCGAACTTCAATATCCAGGTGACGCAGCCCTTGTTGGCCGGCTTCGGTCTTTCCACCAACGAGCGGTTCATCCGCATCGCCAAGCGCAACTCTCAGATCACCGACCTCGCCTTCAAAGCACAGGTGATCGCCACTATCACCCAGATCGAAAACATCTACTGGGATCTCGTGAGCTCCTATCAGGACGAGCAGATCAAACAGCGATCGCTTTCTTTTGCGCATGAGACTCTGGATATGGACCAGAAGCAGCTCAAGCTCGATGCCATTCCGGCCATGCAGGTCATGACCGACGAGTCCACCGTGGCCACGAGCGAAGGCGATCTGACCGTCGCGCGCGCCAGCTTGCGTCTCGCCGAACTGCAGATGAAGAACGCTCTTACCAAGGTCGATGATCCAATCATCGCGGATATTCCGGTAGTTCCGCTCGACCTCAAAGGAGCATCCGATCCCAACGCCTCCAAATCCATCGATGAATTGATTGGCGCGGCCGAAAAGGATCGCCCTGAAGTCGCCATCTATCAGATGCAGGCCGAGGTGCAGAAGCAGGCCCTCAAGGACATCAACAGCGAACTCCTGCCCTCGCTCAACGTCTATGGCTATTACGCCGGCGCCGGTACCGCTGGCCCCGCGAACCCCAACTGCAGCATGGGCGCGCCGTGCGCCACGTCTCTGCCTACCGGCTTCCCGGGCATGTTCCAGAACATCTTCAATTACTCGTCGCCCGAGTATCAGGTGGGCATGTCCCTGGCCATCAATCTGCGCAATCGCCAGGCCAAAGCCGACCAGTTCCGCGCCGTACTTCAGTACCGCCAAAGCCAGATCACCTCGGAACAGCAACAGAAGGGCATCCGCTTCGATGTCCGTAACTCCCAATTCGCTCTGCAGCAGGCGCAAGCGCGCGTCGAAGCCTCGCAGAAGGCCTTGGATTTGGCCCAGCGCACCTTCGACATCACGAAACAGGAGCAGAAGCTGGGCGCAAAATCCAGTTACGACACCCTGGTGGCGCAGCACAACCTGGCCATCGCTCAGTCGGCATTTGTTACGGCCCAGTCCCTGTTCGAGAAGGCTAAAGTGGACATCGACCGTGCCACCGGTGCGACCCTGGAGCGCATGGGCGTTTCCATTGAAGATGCGAGAACCGGTACGGTCTCGCGAATGCCCTAGACTCGACACGGACCGGGCCGGATATGATGCAGAAGGATCTCGGCTATCCGCCCGGGCACCCGCTACTCTTAAACGCAAGTACGGGAGAAGACGTCATCCCAAGTAAGCAAGTCAAGATTCGGGTGTTGGTGGCCGACGATCAGCCGCACATTCTTGAGGCGGTGGAGTTGCTGTTGCAGCCCCAGGGCATCCAGGTGGATTGCGTGCGCTCCCCCCAGCTGGCGCTGGAGGCGCTCGGGCACACGGACTATGACGTGCTCCTGATCGATCTCAATTACACGCGAGATACAACGTCAGGTCAGGAAGGACTCGACCTTCTGGCACGCATCCAGGAGATGGATCCCCGGTTGCCCGTCATCGTCATGACCGCTTGGGGCAACATCGACCTCGCGGTAGAAAGCATGAAGCGCGGGGCACGCGACTTTATCCAGAAACCCTGGGAAAACGAGCGCCTCATCAGCTTGATCCGAGTTCACGCAGAGCTGCATCAGGCATTGCGGCGGGCCCGGCAGTTGGAACTTGAAAATAGACTGCTGCGCGGCGAAGGCATGCCAGACTTTGTAGCCAGCGCGCCCACCATGCAGCCCGTTCTCGAGTTGATCTCGCAGATCGGACCGTCCGATGCCAACGTGTTGATCACCGGCGAGCACGGCACCGGCAAGGAGATCGTGGCCAAGCTCTTGCACGCTGCTTCACCGCGTTCGCGGATGCCGCTGGTTGCCGTAAACGCCGGCGGACTCCCTGAAGGGACCTTCGAAAGCGAGATCTTCGGCCACGTCAAAGGGGCATTCACAGATGCTCGTACCGACCGCATCGGACGATTCGAGCTGGCCAACAACGGCACCCTTTTTCTGGATGAAATCGCCAACGTCCCTCTGCGCCAACAGGCCAAGCTGCTCCGCGTGCTCGAGTCGGGCGAGTTGGAGCGGGTGGGGTCATCTCAGACCCGCCGTGTCGACGTCCGCGTCCTTTCGGCTACCAATGCGCAACTGCACGAAGAAGCGACCGCCGGCAACTTCCGCGAGGATCTGCTCTTTCGCCTGAATACCGTGGAGATTCACCTCCCGCCACTCCGCGAGCGTCGTGAAGATATTCCCCTGCTGGCGATGCACTTCTTGAATCGGAATCGATCCCGGTATCGTAAACAAGTCACGGGATTCTCTCCAGCTGCACTTCAGCAGATGCTGCAATACCCGTGGCCCGGTAACGTGCGTGAGCTGGAACATACGGTCGAGCGCGCCGTTCTGCTCTGTCGAGGAGAGGAGATCGAGCCCGCCAACCTGGCCATCACCGCGGCACGCGCTGCTGCCCCATCGTTCGATAACATGAGCATCGACGAGGTAGAGGCTCTGCTGATCCGCAAAATGCTCCGTCGTTGTGATGGCAACATCTCGCAGGCGGCAGAGGCACTGGGCCTGAGCCGCGCGGCGCTCTATCGTCGCATTGAGAAATATGGCCTATGAGCGGCGAAGTCGGCGAGAACGTCCGCGCTCCGCGGTCCATAGGGCGTGGATGTTTTGCCTCTGGCTATCTCTGCCTGGGTTGATCTTCGGCGCCATCCTGATTCAGCGCGAAAAGATCGGCACGGCTCCAGCCATCCTGATTGCCGTTTCCTTGTTGATCTACCTGTCTCTCATGGCGGCGGCACTCATTGAGAGCCTGGTTCGTCCCTTGCAGACCCTCTCGAATGTCGTGGCGTCGCTGCGGGAAGGCGATTACTCCTTCCGCGCCCGAGGGGCCGGCTCTCCAGATGCGCTTGGGGAGTTGGCAGCCGAGGTCAATGCTCTAGCCGATCTCCTTCAAAGGCAGCGCGTGCGCTCTCTCGAGGCGACGGCCCTGCTCGCCCGCATCCTGGAAGTGATGCACGCACCTCTCTTCGCCTTCGACCGCGAAAGTGTCTTGCAGCTAGTAAATACGGCGGGTACCCAACTGCTCGGCAGGCCCTATGCTCGTTGCTTCGGACACTCCGCGGCGGAATTAGGACTCGAAGATCTGCTCAAGTCGGGCGATCAGACCATCCACTCCTTCGGAGTCAAATCCACGCGCTGGCTGCTGCGTAAGGCACAGTTCCGGCAGGAGGGCGTTCCACACACGCTCCTGCTGCTCGCCGATGTTAGCGTCCCCCTGCAAGAGGAGGAACAAGCTGCGTGGAAGCGCCTGATTCGCGTACTCGGACACGAGCTCTCCAACTCGCTGGCACCCATCAAATCCATCGCAGGCAGTCTGCTTTCTCGCGTCGATGCCATGCAGGACGAGCCGGACAATCTTCGCGATTTCCGCCGCGGGCTGGGCGTAATCGAAAATCGGGCCGATGCCTTGCATCGGTTCGTGCAGTCCTATCGGGTCCTGGCACAACTACCGCCGCCCCACCTGCGCGCGGTGCCCCTGGCGCAGTTGCTGGAACAAGTCGTGCTTTTAGAGCAGCGCCTGGCCGTGCAGTTGCAGCCAGGCCCAGCAGTCAACTTGTGCGCTGATCCCGATCAGCTTGAACAGATGTTCATCAATCTGCTGACCAACGCTGTGGATGCTACGCTGGCCAACAACATGCAAACGGTACTGGTGACCTGGCAAGTTGGAGAAGGCTCGGTATGGGTGGCTATCGAAGATCGCGGGCAAGGAATCGCCAACTCAGAAAATCTCTTTGTGCCGTTCTATACCACCAAGCCCAAGGGCAGTGGTGTCGGCCTCGCCCTGGCCCAGCAAATCGCTCGTGGACATGGGGGTGAAATTCGACTAGTCAATCGAGAAGAAGGTGAATGCGCCGTGGCCACGGTGCGCCTTCCCTTGGGATAGTTCGGTTCTCGCTGCGCGCGATCCACCTCGCCGGTGACGATCAGGCGGAGACCGCTGCTGCTTCGGGCTGGCCATTGCGCAAACGGCGAATCCCGAGCGGGTTCGCGTCCTGCAACTCCGCCGGAAGTAGGGCCTGTGGGAAGTTTTGATAGCATACCGGCCGCGCAAACCGATAGATGGCCAGTGAACCCACCGAGGTGAAGCGGGGATCAGACGTCGAAGGATATGGTCCGCCATGCACCATCGCGTGGGTCACCTCCACTCCCGTGGGATAACCGTTCACAATCAGGCGTCCAGCCTTCTGCTCCAGCAGCTCAACGAGTTCACGATGCGTGAGCAGGTCAGTCTCGTCCCCCAGCAAAGTGGCGGTCAGATGGCCTTCCAGTGCCCGCGCAGCTCGAACGTATTCTGCGGTGCTCTCGCAGTGGACCAGAAGCGTGTCCGGCCCAAAGATCTCCTCCGCCAGCTCCGGGTGTTGAATCAGCTGCTCCAGACTCACGTCGAACAATTTCGAGCCGGCCGCACAGCCTGACGCTTGGACATTCGCGGAAGCAGCCATCGAGATCTGCTGGGCTCGTGCCTCCGTTGCTTGACCGTAACTTCCAGCAATTCCCGCGGTCAGCAGAGTGAAGGGGGCGGAGTTGCCCACCAGCGACTTCAATTCCTCAAAGAACTGACGACTTTCTGCGCTCTTGGGCATCAGCACGATACCCGGCTTCGTGCAGAACTGTCCCGCTCCCAAGGTGAAAGAGCCGAACAGCTTCTCCGCCAACTCCTTGGGGTTCTTGTTCAGTGCCCCGGGCAGAATGAAAACTGGGTTACCGCTGGACATCTCAGTAAAGCAGGGGATCGGATGGGGGCGAGATGCGGCCAAGTCCATCAGCGCGCGCCCGGCACCCAGAGATCCTGTGAACGCCACTGCAGCTACCAATGGATGCTTTACCAGAGCCGAGCCGATCTCGATGCCGGCATCGAAAAGCATCGTGAATACGCCTTCGTGCAGCCCCTCTGCGGCGACCGCGTCAGTAATGATTTGAGCGGCAATCTCGCTTGTTCCGGGATGCGCAGGATGCGCCTTGACGATGACAGGGCATCCCGCAGCCAAGGCCGAGGCAGTGTCCCCACCACCCACCGAGAAGGCCAGGGGGAAATTGCTGGCGCCGAACACTACCACTGGTCCCAAAGGACGCAGCATAGACCGAATGTCAGGCTTGGGTAGAGGCTGCCGGTCCGGTATGGCGGGATCGATACGTGCCTGGATCCAGGAACCTTCCTCCACGACATCAGCAAACAAGCGAAGCTGACCTGAGGTACGTCCCACCTCGCCCAGTAAACGTGGCAGGGGCAGCGCCGTCTCCAGTTGAGCCCGCTCGGCCAGTTCTTGCTTGCGCGCATCGAACCCATCCGCGATGCGGCGCAGGAAGCTCGCTTTGGCTTTGCCAGAGATATTGCGATAGCTGGCAAATGCCTCTGCCGCAAGCTGGGCCGCGTGATCCACGTCCGCAAGGCTTGCGGCGTGAAACTTGGGCGAGAGTGCCTCTCCGGTTTGCGGGTTTACCCCGTTAAAAATCTTCGCACCAGGCGTGCCGCGCTGTTTGCCGAGAAATGAGAGTCCGAGCAGTTCCATGTCAATAAAATTATGACCTATCGCGACGGGCCACACTTGCCTTCAAGTCTTTGGTTGCCACACGCAGGTTGGATTCGATAGAACTGGTCGACAGAGTGCTTACCCCATTGAGGACCTTCCTCGGGGCCAAGCCCTGGCCTATTCCTGAGGAGAGAGCCGTTGAGCCACCTGCCGGCGATTCACACCACCGCTAAGACGTCATCGGTCGATGCACCCCTTGTTCCGAGAGACCGAATGATACCGTTCGTGCTCGTCACCGCTCTATTCTTTCTCTGGGCCATTCCCAACAACTTTAATGACATCCTCATTCGGCAGTTCATGAAGTCGTTCGAGATCAGCCGGCTGCAGGCGGGACTGGTCCAGTTTGCCTTCTACCTCGGTTATTTTTTCCTCGCCTATCCAGCCGGGGCCATCATGCGCCGGGCCGGCTACAAGGCCGGCATTTTGATCGGGCTCTGCCTCTACGGCGCAGGATGCATTCTCTTCTGGCCGGCGGCGCACGTAGGGCAGTACTGGTTCTTCCTGACGGCCTTGTTTGTGATTGCCAGCGGACTGGCCTTCTTAGAGACAGGTGCAAGCTCGTTCATCATTCAGGTCGGAGATCCTGAGACCGCTGCCCAGCGAGTGAACCTTTCCCAGGCGTTCAACCCGCTAGGGAGCATTACGGCAGTGCTCATCGGCAGCCGCTTCATCTTCTCCGGGATCGAGCTCAAGCCGGATCAGGTCGCGGCCCTGCAGGCTGCCGGCAAATACGCGGATTACCTGAAGATGGAGACGCTCCGCGTGGTCACACCCTACCTCGCCCTGGGCACGCTGGTGCTGGTTTGGGCTCTGCTGATTGCTCGCACCACATTCCCGCACACCGGAATGGATTACTCCCGCAATACACTGGAGCACGATACCTCCAAGCCGCTCTGGACTCGCAAGCATTTCGTGTTCGCCATTGTTGCGCAGTTTCTCTACGTAGGCGCGCAGGTGGGAGCATGGAGCTGGCAGATTCCCTATGTTCAGACCTACACCGGCTTGGGTGAACGCAGTGCCGGATATCTGCTTACCGCGGCGCTGGTGGCCTTTACTGCCGGTCGATTCGTCTCCACCTGGCTGCTTCGGCACGTGCATGCGGCCACGCTGCTGGGATGGTTCGGCGCGATTAACGCCATGGTCTGCTGTGTCGCGGTGCTCCGTCCGGGCCGGCTGGGCGTGGGCTGCTTGATCATCGTGAGCTTCTTCATGTCGATGATGTATCCCACCATCTTCGCCCTGGGGGTCAAGGGGTTGGGAACCCGGACCAAGACCGGAGGCGCGTTCATCGTGATGGCAATTGTGGGTGGAGCAGTCATTCCGCCGCTCATGGGACGCCTTGCCGACGTGATGGGAGTAGGACGTTCCTACATTGTGCCCGCCCTGTGCTTCGTGGGCGTAGCGCTCTATGCCTGGCTGGCTGCTAAACCGGATCCAGAGGAAGTTCTGGCCGACCCCGGTGTGGCCCTGGGATAAGCCTGTGGCTGCATCAAACGCGCAAGTGGGCCGGCGATTCTATGCCGGCCCAATGTGTCTTTGCCTTAGGCTTCGGCAACGACCGGGTTCACCAGCGAGCCAATTCCGTGGATGGTTACCGTCACGATCTCGCCGGGCTTCAGCCAGCGCTTCGGATTGCGACCCAGCCCCACCCCGTACGGGGTTCCGGTGGAGATGATGTCTCCCGGCAACAGTGGCGTGATGGATGAGAGGTGTTCGATCAGCTCGGGAATTTTGAAGATCAGTTCGCGCGTATTTGAGCTCTGCAGTGTCTCTCCATCGATGGAGAGCCCGATATCCAGCTTGTGAGGATCCGCGATCTCGTCGGCGGTCACAATGCTTGGTCCCAGAGGACAGAAGGTAGGGAAGCTCTTGCTCAGTGACCACTGGGAGGTGGCGAATTGCACATCGCGCGCGCTCACGTCGTTGATGATGGTGTAGCCGTAGACATGCTCGCGCCAGGACGCGGCCGGAATGCGGTACCCACCCCTGCCAATGACGAAGGCAAACTCTGCCTCGTAGTCAGGTTCTGTGGAGTTCTTGGGCAGGACGATAGCCTCGCCGGGGCCGATGATCGCGGTGCTCATCTTGAAAAAGACCACCGGTACTTTAGGTATCTCCATGCCGGACTCGATGGCGTGATCGCGATAGTTCAATCCGATGGCGAACACTCGCGGAGGATTGCTTATTGGCGCATGCAGCCGAACCTCATTGGGTGCAATGGACGGGCCTTCCGGGGCAACGCGCAGGCCTGCCGTCACCACGTCCAGCGTGGTGCGATACATATCCCCCAGATCAATCACAGTCGAGTCAGGCAGCAAAGCGCCGGGGCGAATATCGCCACCCGGCTTGGAATAGGAAACAAGCTTCAAATCAGCCTCCAGGGCATTGTTAGGGCGAGAAACTTAGGCGGCGGTCCAGCCGCCATCGATAGCCATCGCCGCTCCGCTAACAAACGCGGCTTCATCAGACGCAAGGTAGCGCACCACGGACGCAACTTCGTCGGGACGGCCAAGGCGGCCAACCGGCTGCCTGGCCCGGAGTTCGGCGCGCGTCTCTTCCTTGTTTTCTTTGTGGAACTTCTCCAGGTAGCCCTCCACAAAGGGCGTCTCCACCGTGCCGGGACAGATGGCGTTCACGCGCAAGGTCTTGGGGTACTCCACTGCCAATTGGCGCGTCATCGCGATCACGGCGCCTTTGCTCGTGCAGTAGGCAAAACGTTGCTTGATTCCCACCTGGCCGGCTACCGAAGCGATGTTCACAATAGTGCCCACGTGGCGCTCGTCAGCCGCCGCCAGCAACAAGCTGAGGAACGCGCGTGTAACCAGATACACCGAGCGAACGTTTACATTGAGCAGGCGATCGAAGTCGGCTGGTTCCGTTGCTTCGATGGAGCCAACGTGGCCGATCCCGGCGTTGTTCACCAGGATGTCGAGCCGTTCCAGCTCTGAAACCGCTCGTGCGATCGAGCCGGGGTCGGTGACATCCATGGCGATCGCGCGGCCCGAGCCGATTGCTTTTGCCAGCTCCTGCGCGGCGGAAAGATTAATGTCCGCGATCCACACGAAAGCGCCGGCACGTGCGAGCTCTTTTACGGTTGCCTCACCAATGCCACTGGCTCCGCCGGTGACCAATGCATGACGGCCATCCAAGCGAAATGGCTGGTCAGGATGATTCATGGAAATCTGAGCCCCTTTGCGTCAATCTCGTTCTGTGCTGATTCCAGAATAACGGCTGTAGGCACATCAGAGCGCAAGGCGCGCGTCACAACGCTGTCAATGATCGAGGCGAACTCAGCCATGTGCGGGCCGATGGGCAGCTGGCGCGCATTCAAAGAGATTTGTTCGATTTCGGAGTAGGCGGGGATCTTTCGCTGCAGCTCCGGATCTCGCCAGGTCGAAAGACGCACTCCCACGGTGCCGTGGCGGGTCATGTTCAAATCCTGCTCCGGAGCGGCGACAAAGCGAAGGAATTCCCAGGCCAATTCTTTGTTTTTCGATCCCGAGCCCATGGCCAGCGCCCAAAATACTGAGAGCGATACCGGAGGAATGCCGGGATTGGCCGGGATGGCGGCGATCGCAACCTTGCCGGCCAGGGGCGAGGCTTCTCTGCTGGAACGGGCCGCAAACCCAAACCAGTTCACCATCATAGCCACCTCGCCATTCAGAAACAGATCTCCCGATTGCGTGGAGTCCAGCTCCATTGACTTCGGATGGCACACGGCGGGATCGCGGACCAGGCGGCGATAGTAGTCGAAGGCATCGATAGCTTGTTGCGAATTGAGCCTGGGGCAGCCCCGCTCATCCAGCATCTCGCCACCTCTGCTCCAAAGCTGCAGCGCGAAGTCATACAGAGTGTTGTGACCGTCGGGGAACGCCGCGAAGACTGTTCCATACAGCCCCTTCGAGCGACCTGTGAAGAAGCGCGCAACTACCTCGAACTCCTCCCAGTTGGTGGGCGGAGCCAGAGGGCGTCCGTGGCTTCGAAGAAACTCCTCCTGCACGGTTGCATCGTGAAACAGATCGCTGCGGTACACCAGGCATTCCGGGCCGTCGTGCCAGGGAATCGAAGACAGTTGATCTCCAAAGACCAAGGGCCTCACAAGAGACTTGGCCCAGCCGTCTGGCCAGTCAGGCAGAGGATCGCGCCCATGCCACCTGTGCAGATCCTCGAGGGCTCCGGAAGCCATGCCTTCCGCCAGCCAATCGGTGACCAGGAGAGCCAGATCGAATTTGCCGTTACGCAGACCGCCTTCCTGCAAAGCGGCCTGATGTAGTTCGTGGATACCCACCGAGGTTAGCTCAACCTTTACACCGGGATGACGAGACTCGAACAGTGTTACCTGTTCTGAGAGGGCGTTCTCAAAGTCCGCGTAGTTGCGTAGGGCGATTCGAAGAGGCGTCATAGCGCGTTTTCTGTTTCCTGCATCCCAGAATTGGGAGAAGTCGCAGTATACAGGGACTGGCTTCGGACGCGGCTCCACCCGCTTGGGCGAGTGACGATGCATTTCGGGCCGCTGCACTCCGGCAAACCGACTGCCCTGCTCTGCCGGGAGATACACTATCTGCGAAAAGTCCGTGCGCATACCGACGGTGAATGCCAGCAGAGAGAGGTCAAATTTGGCGCTGATTCACGAAGACAGGCTTTTTCCGGCAGACGACAAAACGCGCGCGATTGCGCGACAACTTTACAACGGCATTCGCGACCTGCCTATCATCAGCCCGCACGGTCATACGCAGGCGGGGTGGTTTGCTCGCAACGAACCATTCCCGGATCCCGTAAAGCTCTTTATCCAACCCGATCACTATGTCTTCCGGATGCTCTACAGCCAAGGCATCGGCCTGGATGAGTTGGGTATCGGCGCCACCGAGATTCCGGATCCACGCTCGATCTGGCGTATCTTCGCCAGCCATTACCACCTCTTCCGCGGCACTCCCACGCGCTTGTGGCTGGACTACGCCTTTCAGGAACTTTTCGGCCTCGAGGAGCGGCTGTCCGCAAAAACAGCCGACCTGTATTACGACACCATCGCTGACCGGCTGAACACGCCGGAGTTCCGGCCCCGCACGCTTTTCGAGCGTTTCAAGATCGAAGTGCTGGCTACGACGGACTCGCCGCTCGATACGCTGGCGGATCATGTGGAGGTACGAAACTCGGGCTGGCATGGCCGGATCGTGCCCACGTTCCGCCCCGATCCTGTCATCGATCCTGACGCGCCCGGCTTTCTCGAGAACTTGCATGCCCTTGGTGCCTTGACCGGTGAAGACACCATGACCTGGCGCGGCTACCTACGAGCCCTGGAAACGCGGCGTGAGTACTTCAAGGAATTGGGCGCAACGGCTACGGATCATGGCCACCCAACGGCCCTGACCGAGGATCTTGGAGATACCAGTGCCGCGAGCCTCTTCGAACAGGTCACGAAGGGCACTGCGTATGCTGCCGAACGCGAGATCTTCCGCGGCCAGATGCTGACCGAGATGGCTCGCATGAGCGTCCAAGACGGCCTGATTATGCAGATCCATCCCGGATCGGTTCGCAATCATAATGCGGAGATCTTTGCGCAGTACGGCCGCGACATGGGCGCGGACATTCCAGCTCCTACCAACTATGTGGAATCTTTGCGCCCCCTGCTGAACCGCTTCGGAAATGAGCCCAACCTTACCGTCATCCTGTTCACGCTCGATGAAACGACCTACAGCAGGGAACTGGCACCCCTGGCCGGTCACTATCCTTGCCTGAAGCTCGGACCGCCGTGGTGGTTCCATGACAGCCCCGAAGGCATGCGGCGCTTCCGCGAGCAGGCCACGGAAACTGCCGGCTTCTACAATACCGTGGGGTTCAATGACGATACGAGGGCGTTCTTGTCCATTCCGGCGCGCCACGATGTAGCGCGCCGCATGGATGCCAGCTTTCTGGCCCAACTCGTGACCCAGCACCGGTTGGAGTTGGACGAAGCTGAGGAACTGGCAGAAGAACTGACGGTCGGACTCGTGAGGAAAGCCTACCGTCTTTGAGCGATTTCGAACTCGTGTTGCTTCGGAGATCCGGAGCAGTTCATCGCGTCTGGCCTCGGTGCGCAGCGAATACCTGCAGATAAGCCTTGGCCGTCTCGGTGATCCTCTCCGGCTTTCCCTCATCCACAGCGGCCAAGTTCACCAGATCGCTGCCCACTCCGAGTGCCCGCGCTCCCGATTTCAGGAAGCTCTCTGCTGTTTGCAGCGTCACGCCGCCAGTGGGGATCAGCTTGAGATGCGGGAAAGGAGCCAGTAACGCTTTCAAGTACGGCGCACCTCCCACCGCAGAACAAGGGAAGATCTTCACGTAATCAGCACCTGCATTCCAGGCAGTCACTACTTCAGTCGGTGTGAGAGAGCCGGGAATTGATAATTTTCCGTTAGCTTTCGTGGCAGCAATGACGTCCAGATGCAAGCTCGGGCTGACCACAAACTCTGCTCCGGCTTCAATGGTTTCTTCAGCCTGTCGGGCTGTGGTTACAGTTCCTGAGCCGAGCAAAAGCTTCGCACCGTATTCCTGCTTGAGTGTCTTCAGGACCTCGATCGCGCCCGGCACGGTCATGGTGACTTCGACCACGGTCACTCCTCCAGCCACCATCGCCTTTACGACCGCGAGTGCCTGCTGGGAATTCTTGGCGCGCAGCACCGGAATGAGCCCTACTCGTTCGATAGCTTCTGCAGTAGTTTCAGACATCAGATCTCCACAGGTGAATGCAACGTCACGGACCTACCGGCATAGGACCAAGGCCGGCAGGCCTGGAATATGCAGCCTAGCGTGCGATGCGCGCGCTGCCGCCTTTGATTGCTCGTTCGACTTCCGCCAGCGCGGCCATGCTGGTATCACCTGGAGTCGTCATCGCCAGCGCACCGTGGGCAACGCCGCACTTTACCGCCCACTCCACCGGTCTCCCGGCCAGGAAGCCATACACCAGCCCGGAGGCAAAGCTGTCGCCGCCGCCGACCCGGTCGAATATCTCCACTTCGCGCTGCGGTACGTGCACAATTTCGCCTTGGTAGAGAGCGATTGCCCCCCAGTCATTGCGGGTAGCAGTGTGCGCAGTGCGCAAGGTACTGGCGATCAACTTCAGGTTGGGATAGTTCGTCGCCACTTCGCGCAGCATCTCGGCATAGCTTTCAATGGGCAACTCCGCAAAGTCTTCACTGACGCCTTTGATCTGTACTCCCAGCATGGCCGAGAAGTCTTCTTCGTTGCCCAGCAGCAGGTCGACCTTCTTGACCAGCTCACGATTGACCTCTTGCGCCTTGGCCTTGCCTCCGATCGACTTCCAGAGCGATTCCCGGAAATTCAGATCGAAGGAGACGGGAGTGCCGTGACGTCGCGCTGCATCCATCGCGTCTGCCGCAACCTCGGCCGTGGAAGGGGACAGCGCGGCAAAGATGCCGCCTGTATGGAACCAGCGAGAACCCTGGCTTTCGCCGAAGATCCCATCCCAGTCAAAGTCGCCTCGCGTTACTTGGCTGATGGCGGTATGCCCGCGATCGGAACATCCAGCCGCCGCACGCAAGCCGAAGCCCCGCTCCGTGAAATTGAGGCCATTGCGCACGGTTCGTCCCACGCCGTCATAGCTCACCCAGCGGATGAGAGACGTATCCACTCCGCCCTGCAGGATGAAATCCTCTACCAGTCGCCCGATCGGATTGTCCGCCAATGCTGTGGCGATGGCGGTGCGCATGCCAAAGCAGCGACGCAGCCCACGCGCTACGTTGTATTCGCCACCCCCCTCCCAGACGTTGAACTGGCGAGTGGTGTGGATACGGCCTTCGCCTGGATCGAGGCGGAGCATAACTTCGCCCAGACTCAAACAATCCCAGCGCCGATTCGACTGCGGAACGATAATCGGGTCCATGAAATCCTTTGCAAATGCTTCAGCAACACTTTAACTGATGGAAGTGCATACAGGAGCCGCGGATTGCCGCCTCAAGCATAGGATCCATCGTGTACCCTTGACTCCGGGCCGCGTGCACGCCTCCCGTGGCCCCTCTAAGTTTGCTCACCGCAAGATCTACCGGGAAGGAGCTTGATGAGCCGCAGTTTGTTCGATCTGACCGACCGGGTTGCTGTCGTCATGGGAGGTACCACCGGGCTAGGACATGCAATCGCACTTGGTTTAGCGGACGCCGGCGCAGATGTTATTCCAAGCTCTCGCCGGACGGAGCAGGTCAGTGCTGTGGCAGGCCAGATTGAAGCCCTCGGACGTCGCTCTCTGCGGGTGGCAAGCGATGTGCTCGATCGTTCAAGCATTCAGGCGTTGCACGATGCGGTACTTGAAGCATTCGGCAAAGTCGACATCCTGGTAAACGCAGCTGGCGTCACTCACAAATCTCCAACGCTTACTGAGAGTGAGGCGGAGTGGTCGCGAGTCATCGAGACTAATTTGACGGGAACCCTGCGTGCTTGTCAGATCTTCGGGGCCACCATGGCTCAAGCCGGTTATGGGCGGATCGTCAACATTGCGTCATTGAGCACTTTCCGCGGCTTTCACCAGGTTGCGGCCTATTCGGCCAGCAAAGCCGGAGTCGGCTCGCTTACTCAGGTGCTGGCGATCGAACTGGCGCCATCAGGAGTCACCGTCAACGCGATTGCCCCCGGCGTTTTTCCCACACCATTAAACCGGACTCTAATTCAAGGCACACCGCGAGGCGAAGAACTGCTGCTGCGTACGCCCATGCGGCGCTTCGGCGAGGCGAAGGAGATCGCGGGAACGGCGGTATATCTGGCCAGCGAGGCCGCCTCCTTTGTGACCGGCGAGATTGTCGCTGTCGACGGCGGTTTCTTGGCCAGCGGAGTGAATCAATAGCTCGCAAACGAACATCGCGATTATCAACTCAGGCAGAGGACGTTTTCATTGAAGATCACGAATGCGTACGTGAACATTACCTCCCCGGGTCGAAACTTTGTCACGCTCAAGATTGAGACCGACGAGGGAATCTATGGTCTAGGGGACGGCACTCTGAACGGCCGCGAACTTGCGGTTGCCAGCTATCTGACCGATCACGTGATCCCATGCCTCATCGGGCGCGATCCGTTCCAAATCGAGGACATCTGGCAGTACCTCTATCGCGGAGTGTACTGGCGGCGGGGGCCAGTGACCATGTCGGCTATCGCCGCGGTCGATATCGCCCTCTGGGACATCAAAGGCAAGGCTCTCAAAACGCCGGTTTACAACCTCCTCGGAGGCAAGAGCCGCGACGGCGTGATGGTCTATGCGCATGCCAACGGCAAAGATATGGACGCCGCCCTGGAGGATGTCGCCAAGCATAGGGATCTGGGATACAAAGCTATCCGCGTGCAGAGTGGCATCGCTGGCCTCAAGAGCACGTATGGCGTGGCAAAGGGTCCCGGCCGCTACGAGCCCGCGGAGCGCGGCCTTCCTTCTGAATACGAATGGGCAACTGAGCCCTACCTTCGCCAAGTTCCGAAGTTGTTCCAGCGGGTTCGGGAGCAGTTTGGCGAAGACCTGCACCTGCTGCACGATTGCCATCACCGCCTGACCCCCATAGAGGCGGCTCGCCTGGGCAAAGAGCTTGAGCCATTCCACCTGTTCTGGATCGAAGATCCTACACCGGCCGAGCTTCAGGAAGGCTTCAAGATCATCCGCCAGCACACCACTACCCCCCTCGCGGTAGGCGAAGTCTTCAACACGCTCTGGGACGCGCACGATCTGATTCGCAACCAATGGATTGATTACATTCGCACCACCCTTGTGCACGGTGGCGGCTTCACACACATCAAGAAGCTGGCCGATTTCGCGGCCTTGTACCATGTCCGCACAGGCTTCCACGGAGCCACCGATCTCTCGCCGGTTTGCATGGCCGCTGCGCTGCACTTCGACACCGCGATTCACAATTTCGGCATACAGGAACACATGCCGCACACCGATGAAACGGACGCGGTGTTTCCCCACGAGTACACTTTCAAAGACGGATTCATGTACCCTGGCGATGCGCCAGGATTGGGGGTTGATTTGGATGAAGGTCTCGCCGCCAAATACCCCTATCAGCGGGCCTATTTGCCCGTGAACCGCAAGCTCGACGGCACCTTGACGGACTGGTAAATGATCGGAACCGAAGATCGACTGGAAAACTTGGCTGAGCCACCGGCTCTATCCGGGCGCTGGACCATCTGCGCCATGCTGTTTGTGGCCACAACCATCAACTACATGGATCGGCAGGTCCTGTCGATCCTGAAGCCGGCGCTCTCCGGGCACACTCTTCACCTTCAGCCGCTGTTACCTGGCTGGCCCACGGTCGAGACGTCGATCAACCTGACGGATGCGCAATACGGAAACATCCTGGCTGCTTTCCAAATTGCTTACGCTCTCGGCGTCATATTCGCTGGTCGTCTTGTCGATCGTCTTGGCTGCCGCAAAGGTTATCCCATTGTCACCGGCCTGTGGAGCTTGGCCGCGATGGGGCATGCCCTTGTGCGAACGGTGCTCGGCTTCAGCATCGCCCGGTTCCTGCTCGGCCTGGGCGAGAGCGGCAACTTTCCCGCTGCCATCAAAGCCACAGCAGAGTGGTTTCCGCCGCGGGAGCGCGCATTGGCCACCGGCATCTTCAACTCCGGTGCCAGCGTCGGAGCCATTCTGGCTCCCCTTGCTGTGCCGTGGGTGGCGCTGCACTTTGGTTGGCGCGCCGCATTCTTGATTACCGGTGTGTTCAGTGCGGCTTGGATCGTGTGGTGGTCGGTGCGTTATCGGCGCCCCGACGAGTTCCTGGACTGGAGTCGCGAAACCATCATTGTTCCACCCGCTGGACCAATGGTTGCGTGGTGGAAGTTGCTGCGCTACCGGCAGGCCTGGGGTTTCATGATGGGCAAGTTCCTGACCGACCCGGTATGGTGGTTCTTCCTTTTCTGGTTGCCACAGTACTTCAACAGCCGCTTCGGCATCAATCTCTCTCATCTCGTTCCGCCTCTCGTGGTCGTCTACGTCTCGTCGACTGTGGGCAGCGTATACGGAGGCTGGCTGCCGCGCGGCTACATGCGCCTAGGGATGACCCTGAAAAACGCCCGGCTTGCTGCGATGCTCACCTGTGCAGTTCTAGTCGTGCCCATTGTCGTTGCCGGTGGACTGCACTCAGAGTGGGTAGCGGTAGGTTTGCTTAGCCTCGCCGCGGCGGCTCACCAGGGATGGTCGGCGAACATCTTCACTACAGCCTCTGACATGTTCCCCGCCGAGTACGTGGGAACCGTCGTGAGCTTTGGGCAGGTAGCCGGCGCGCTTGGCGGAGCCATATTCCAGCCTGTGGCGGGCAATATTCTTCAGCTTACGCACAGTTACGTACCCCTATTTGTCTTCTCCGGGTGTGCGTATCTGATCGCGCTCGTTTTGTTGAGGACTCTTGCTCCTGGACTCAAGCGCGCAAATCTTCAGGCTTAAATCAACGCATCGAGGAAACGGAAAATGCAGACCCGCAAACTGCGGATGGGGATGGTCGGCGGTGGCCCCGGCGCCTTTATCGGTCCAGTACACCGGATGGCTGCCGAATTGGATGGCAGAATCGAACTCGTAGCCGGAGCCTTCTCGCAATTGCCCGAGCGTTCTCGCGTGGCTGGGGAGTCCTATCGAATCGACCCTGCCCGCGCTTACGGCAGCTACGAGGAGATGTTCGCCAAGGAAAAGCTGCGTCCTGACCTGATCGACTTCGTGGTAATCACCACACCGAATAGCACGCATTTACCCATCGCCAAGGCAGCATTGGACGCCGGAATTCCGGTGGTTAGCGATAAGCCCGCTACCGCGACCTACGATGAAGTACTCGCTCTGGAAAAGGCTGTTGTGCAGTCGGGGCTCCCCTATGCCCTGACGCACACCTACGCCGGATACGCGCTCGTGCGCGATGCGCGCGCAATCTGCGCGAGTGGGGAATTGGGTGAAATCCGAAAGGTAGCCGTTGAGTATCTGCAGGGATGGTTGAGCCAACCGCTTGAGCATAGCGGACAGAAGCAGGCGGCGTGGCGCTCCGATCCGGCGATCAGTGGGCCTGGTGGGTGTATCGGCGACATCGGGACGCATGCTTTCCATCTTGCGGAGTACATCACCGGCCTCGATGTTACGGCTCTGCATGCGACTCTGCGCTCCGTAGTGGCTGGCAGGCAGGTGGATGACGACTGTACCGCACTGTTGAAGCTGAGCAATGGTGCACAGGGCGTTCTGATGGCCTCTCAGATTGCCGCCGGCGAGGGCAACGGCCTCCGCATTCGCGTCTACGGTGAAAAGGCAAGTCTGCATTGGCAGCAGGAGTCGCCCAACACGCTGATGATTCGACGCAACGACGGACCAGATCAGACCCGGCATGCCGGGATGGGATATCTGCAGCCAGATGCGCGTGCGGTGACACGCCTTCCCGGCGGTCATCCAGAGGGGTACCTCGAAGCCTTCGCCGTCCTTTACCGCGAGTTTGCTGACGCTCTGATTGCCTGGCGACAAGACAAGTCGACCGCGCTCCCGGCAACCCTGCCGGGTATTCGTGCGGGGGTGCGCGGTATGCGCTTTATCGAACGGGCGATTGAAAGTCAGAAGAGCGGTTCTTGGGTGGAGTTCTGATCTAGAAATTGCGGAGATTGAGATGCGCACAATAAAAGGACCTGGAATATTTCTGGCGCAGTTTGCTGGTGACGCCGAGCCATTCAACACTCTGGCCGGAATGGCCTCCTGGGCCGCTAAGCTGGGGTTTGTTGGAGTGCAGATTCCCAGCTGGGATGCCCGACTGTTTGATCTCAAGTTGGCTGCCGAGAGCCAGGACTACTGTGATCATGTGCTCGGAGTGGTTCGCGCCGCCGGCCTTGAGGTCACTGAACTATCGACTCATCTTCAAGGCCAGTTGGTTGCCAGTCATCCCGCCTACGACGCTTTGCTCGACGGGTTTGCTCCGGCAGGGCTGGATCCAAAGGCACGTCAGGAATGGGCGGTGCAGCAGCTGCTTTGGGCCGCAAAAGCCAGTCAGCGCCTTGGGCTGACTGCGCATGCCACCTTCTCGGGGGCACTTGCCTGGCCCTTCTTTTACCCTTGGCCGCAGCGGCCCGCTGGTCTCATTGAGGAGGCCTTCGCGGAGTTGGCACGCCGCTGGATGCCGATCCTGAATGTGTTTGAAGAGCATGGCGTGGATGCATGTTTTGAACTGCATCCAGGTGAAGACCTGCACGATGGCGCGACATTCGAGCGCTTTCTTGAAGCAGTCAATCACCATCCCCGCGCCAACATTCTGTTCGACCCCAGCCACATGGTGCTCCAGCAATTGGATTACCTGGAGTTTTTGGATCTTTACCACGACCGTGTGCGCGCATTCCATGTGAAGGACGCGGAGTTTAGGCCGAATGGCCGATCCGGCGTGTACGGAGGTTACCAGGGATGGGTCGATCGTCCAGGACGTTTCCGTTCCCTGGGGGATGGCCAGGTTGACTTTGGATCGATCTTCTCCAAGCTCGCTCAGTACGACTATCCCGGTTGGGCTGTGTTGGAGTGGGAGTGTTGTCTCAAGCATCCCGAAGCCGGCGCGGCCGAAGGTGCGCCGTTCATCCGCGAACACATCATTCGAGTCACGGAGCGCGCCTTTGATGACTTCGCAGGTGCGAATACAGACCGGCAGCGGAACCACCGGATTCTGGGCCTGGGGTAGATCCGCTTCAAAATACCTGCAACTACACGAAGTCGATAGAAACAGAAAATCCGCAGCATCCCACCGGAGAGCGATCTCCGAGGAATGCTGCGGATCTTTAAGCTAGAAACTGTACCGCAGTGACAATTGCAGCCGGCGTCCTTGGGTCAACAGCGCAGTGTAGCGGCCATAGCTGCTCGCATTGCCGTAAGGGTTGTTCGAAACGCTGGCAGGATCAAAGCGTACCGAGTTCGTGGTATTGAAGCTCTCAGCCGCGAACTTCATTTGCTGGTGCTCCGTCACTGAGATCATCTTCGACAGCCCTGAATCGATGCTGAAGTAGCCATCTCCACGATATGCATTGCGTTGCCCTGTCTCTCCTGCATAAGGCGGGCGAACGTTGTTGAGCGCCGTGCTTTGATCCTTGAAAGCATTGGGTTGCCCACCACTGTCATGCCCGTGTCCACCGGAAGCGATTGCTCCTGTAGCCACGGTCCAGCTTTGGTCAGCCCAGTCCGTGTTCCAGCCCAAACCGTCCACTGAGCTGAATGGAAGGCCACTGGTCCAGTGAGTCAAGCCAGTTAGATTCCAGCCGCCGATGATCGTGTCCAGCAGGCGATTTGCATTACGGCCAATTAGTCTTCCGCGTCCGAACGGCAGTGCCCCAAGCGCATTGATTGTCAGGGCATGGCGCACGTCATAATCCGAAGCTCCGCGATTCCCCTTGGGATTGTAGACATTGATGATCTGGCTGAAGTACGGCGCACCCGATGCGGTTGCAGTGGCCTGGGCGGTGCCATTGCGCTCCGTATCGGATCCCAGATCGATGGATTTGGCAAATGTGTAATAAGCATCGAACTGGATGCCATGCACAGTTTGCTGGTGGAGTGCGACCTGCAGACCGTGATAGCTGCTGGTGCCCATGGAAGACCAAGCGTAGAGGGATGAATATTGTGGGTTGAAGAAGCGGAAGCAGGCGTCATTGCCAGAGCAGTCCTGAGCACCTCCACCCAGACTACCCGGAGTGTCGAGCAGGAAGAGCGCGGAAGCTTCGTTGCCTCGGAAGCCGGCAGCCGGTCCAGGAGTCGCACCGTAGTAGAGGTTGTATACCGCCTGGGTTGCGGTCAGCCCATTACCGGCCATCCATGGAAACATGTTTTCCCAGTAGGGAACGCTGGGTACATTGTTCACCGGCGTGCTGGCATCATTCAGCTTGTCTAGCGCTGCGTCGGCAGCGAAATAGTCTGAGCCGCTCTGTGGATCAGCAAGATCGATAGGCTCGGTCACGTCGCGCATCTGCAGTAGCCGTCTGCCTAAGCGGCCGGTGTAGGTCGCTTCCGCCATCAGGCTTCGACGCAACTGCCGCTGCACGCCGAAGTTCATGGCGAAGGAGTAGGGAGTTTTGATGCTCTGGTCGGCTCCCCATGCCAACGACAAGTTATTGCCAGGAATCACTGGAGTGGCTCCAGTCACATTGATGCTGGGAATGATGCTGGTGGGGATGGCGGTTTCTGAGGTAAAGCGAGGCGCCGAGTCCGCGTTAGTCGCTCCGACCGGAGCCTGATTGCTGGTGACAAGTCCAAATTCGCCGTTCTGGTCAAAGGAATTCACGATTCCTTGGCCGAAATGATCGAAGTAGATGCCGAATCCAGTGCGGATGCTGGTCTTCTCATTAGGAGCATACGCAATCGCGATACGAGGGCTGAAATCCAGCTTGTCCATGTTCCAAAATCCAGGCTTACCATTGGCGCGGCCACCCTGGATGAACCCGAACTGCGGCTGCACGAGACGGCCTTCTTTTGCGGCAGCCCACCGATTGTTGAGCCAGGTACCCATGTTCACGGTGGGCACGACTTCTTGCCCGTTGCGCTCATAGGGAACCTGCAGAAGCGTGTGCCGCAGACCAAACGTTAGCGTAAGATTCGGACGTAGCTTCCAGCTGTCCTGCGCATAATATTCGAACTCATTGGTCAAATAATGGTGATTGAGCCACTGACCGGCAGGGATCGGAACCAGTTGGCCATTCTTGAATTCATTGTTGTAGTACTGCGTGGCGAAGGTGATCATGCCGGTGATATCGGCGATGGCATTATTGTAGGCAGCAGTGTAGTTGCTTGAGATCTTGGGGAATCCAAAAGCATCAGCATCAAGACTCGAGCCAGTTCCTGCGATCGCTCCCAGGCCAAGGTCGGTATAGCTTACCTCAGCGTGGTTGTAGAGGGTGGCATCGGACGCCCGATTGTTCAAGACGAGCCGGTAGTTGCCGCCGAATTGAAACGTGTGTGATCCCTTGACCCACGTTACGTCATCCACGATGTTATGCGTGGGAACTGAGACCGTAGCTGACGTGAATCCTGTGCCCGTGATCGTTGCAATGTTTCTAAATGAGACGTAGGCTCCGTTAGTGGCGCCACGATCGGCGTATCCCTGCCGGACCAGCCCGTAACGAACGTTGTTGACAATATTCGGGGTGATCGTCCAAACGTCGCCTACCGCAATGCCTTTGGAGTCATCCACGATCTTGTAATTCGGGGGTGCGCCGGGAAACTGTACCGCACCCACCGTATGGTCATCCTGCAAGTTGGCACGAAGGAAAATGCGATGCTTGGCGCTCGGATTGAAGTCGATCTTTGCGATGACCGTGTTGAGGTTGATTGGATTCGGCGATGCGAATGTGTACGAGGCTACGTTGTAACCGTCACTGATCTGCGATCCATTGGGTAGCGGCAACTGCGCATAGTAGGCCATCGCTGCGGGATCGACGCCAGCTCCCAGGGGGCAGCTTCCCAAAGAGACGCAGTTGGGATCCATCGAAGCAATTTGATCAGGGCTTAGCGTGGTGGTGCTGCCCGACGCGTTGAGGTAGGTAAGATATCCATTGCGAAAGTCCTGCATCGGCACTTCTTGCGTGACCTGCTGAGATTCAGCAGTACGCTGTCCCTCGTAGGCGACGAAGTAGAACAGCTTGTCCTTTTTGATGGGACCCCCGAATGAACCTCCGAAAGTATTCCTCAGGAACTTCGGGGCAACGTTCGGCGAATTGGAAGAGACCTCGGCCTGCTTATTGAACCAATCATTGGCTACGGTGTTGGTTGGACGGTGAAATTCGTATAAGCTGCCGTGAAAATTGTTGGTTCCGCTCCGCGTTACGAGTGAGACCTGCGCTCCGGAAGACCGGCCCGAGTCAGCATTCGAGTTGGTGGTAACCACACGGAACTCTTCCACGGAATCACGCGTGGAGCGCAACACTCCACTGAACGCGTAGCCCTTGTTCTGGTCATTGTCATCAAGACCATCGAGGGTGACATTACTCTGATCTGAGCGGGCTCCGTCGACAGCTCCGCTGCGACTATCGGAGTCTTGCTGTCCGCTGCTCTTATCTCCTAAGAACAGCACACCCGCTTGCAGACTCAACAGATCGAGCACATTGTTACCTTCGAACGGCAGCGCTTGGATCTGGGCCGTGTCAAACGGTGTACCCACCGTGGCGTCGGTTGTATTGATCCCGAGCCCGCTATCGATCACCTCAACTGTTTCCGTGGAAGTTGTGACCGGGAGCTTGAAGTCCGCGGTACGCACCTGGTTCACTAGAAGTTCCATGGTCAGCTTCTGTGAAGCAAATCCGTCAGCCTGAGCGAGGACGGTATAGCGCCCCGGCGTGATCTGTTCGAAAGCGAAGTCTCCGCGAGCATCAGAGATCCGCTCTGCCTTGAACCCCGTATCTGCATTGCTGATGGTGATGTGGGCTCCCGGAATCACTGCTCCTGACTGGTCGCTAATGGCTCCATGGAGCGCAGTCAGCGCGGTTTGCGCAGAGCAGAAGCTGGTAAGGAGAAGACTTACCGCGGCTACTAGAGATGACAACCGACACAACAACTTCATTGGCCATGGCCTCCAAATTGATAAACCCTTATTGACCCACTTTTGGAATGTGAGTGGGTGGCTGAATGCGGATCTATTGAGTACGAGTCTTCTTGCGGGGATTGCAACGATCTGAGGTCCGCCTGCGGCTTGAAGAGCACCTGGACCGGCATCAAGGAACAACTCACCGTCGGCATCCGGTTCGCCGTAGAGTGTCCGTATAGGAGCGTATCTTGAGATTTACACAGAACCGGATGTCGCGTGCCGCAGATAAGGATTTTCGATAGGGTTCACAATTGGTCGTTATTGCCTGGTGAGATACCAGCAATAGAGACAGGCCTGAAGAGCTCAGGCCCGTTGAGTGCTACGGATGACTTGTATGCCGATTAGGGCGCCGTTTGGTCCCATTTGCGGGATAGCTGGTCTGCCTGCGTCCGTTTGAAGATCTCCTCCATCTCAGTTCCCAGACCTCCGTCGGCGGGGTTTAAGGGCCAGATAGTGAAATCGCGAGTTGCAAGCCTGTGCGGAGCAGACTGCATCGACTGTAATCCACTCTCCAGCTCGAGAAGTGTTCCGAAGGTCAGTTCCAGACAATGTTCTTGAGGATGGTAGATCGACCCGATAGGAAAGTCCTTGAATGGCGTGCTGGTTTGCTCGATGTGATTACCGAGAACATGCGCAACCGGCCGGTTCCGTAGAAACGCGATCAACCGCTCCGTGCTCGCTTTATAGACCGCGAAGTCGCGCACGTAGAGACGACCTGGATAGAGGTTGTCGCCTGTCAGTACGATTCCGGTGCGCCGATCGTAGAGCGCCACGGCGTAGGTGTCGTGACCGGGAATCGGAACGATGTCCAGGAGACGTCCTCCAAGATCTTCATGTCCCAGGTCAGTAGGCCAACGCGCAATATGGAAGGCCTGCGAAGCCGCATCGACAGTTGGAGCGACATACTCCAGGCTGATCGCAGGATCGTTCATGTCTCTGAGCGCTTTATCTCCCCAGGTGTGGTCATCGTGCGAATGCGAATGCATCACTACCAGCGAGACGTGATCCCGATGATTGCGCTCCAGCCAGCTATGCACGACGTGCTGCAGCGTCGGGACTAGATTTCCATTGCGTGATCCGGTGTCCCACAGCAACGCGCGCTCTGACCCAAAGAAGAGATAGAGAAATGGCATCTCCGCATCCGTACAGCCGGATTGACGGAGGATGTAAAGGTTAGGGTTATACTCGTGCACTTGCCACTCAGGCATCTCCATGCATTTGGGGCCGCCCGTGTTCCAATGGTCGGCCAGGGTGCCGCGCTCCAGGTCGCCACCATTCGGTTGCGGGAACTGGGCAAAGAGGGACAACGCAGGTACAAGGGTGAGAAGGCAAAGAACAAAACGGTACTTCATTCAATCGATCTCTTCCAGGCAAGCTTCGGTGCTCGCTTATGCGATTAGGTCGTGGATGACATTTCCTGCCAGGTCTGTCAGGCGGTAATCTCGCCCACTGTAGTGGTAGGTGAGCTTGGTGTGATCAATTCCGAGTTGATAGAGGATCGTGGCATGGATGTCATGCACGTGAACTGGGTTTTCCACGGCTTTCCATCCAAAATCATCCGTGGAACCGTACGTGAAGCCGCGCTTGAATCCGCCGCCGGCCAGCCACATGGTGAATCCGTGCGGATTGTGATCGCGCCCATTGTGCGTCTGGCCACCCATGAAGCCGCTGCCCACTTCCACCACTGGCGTGCGCCCAAACTCGGACCCCGCCACAATAATCGTGTCATCAAACAGGCCGCGAGCTTTTAGATCCTTGATGAGTGCCGCAAAGGGCTGATCGGAATCGTGCGCAGTCTTGCGGTGCATTTGGATATCAAAGTGATGGTCCCATGGGTCGCCTTTCGCATAATAGATCTGCACCATGCGCACGCCGCGTTCGATCAGTCGTGCCGCGGTCAGGCATCCGCGCGCAGTGCTGCCTTCCCCGTAGAGCTTAAGCGTGGCAGCGGACTCCTTGCGCACGTCGAACACGTCGGGCGCTTCGGTCTGCATTCGGTAGGCTGTTTCCATGGCGCCGATCGTAGCTTCCAACTGCGGATCATGGGCTGAACCAGCATTCGAGTTCATGCTGAGCTGGTCCATCTGCTTCACCAGGTCAATCTCTTTACGCTGCTCCGCCAGCTGAAATCTGTCGTTGTGAATGTTGGCGATCAGCTTTTGTGGATCGAACTCCTGGGAGCTGGCGTCATCAGACACGTATGTACCTTGATGTACTGGTGACAGAAATGCGGATGACCAGAGCGGCGGCCCCACGGTGGTTGGCACTTCGGGGCACAGCACGACAAACCCGGGTAGATTCTTATTCGTACTGCCGAGCCCATAGGTGAGCCACGAGCCCATCGACGGACGGCCGGCGAAGTTGGCTCCAGTGTTCATCATCATCAGTGCGGGCTCATGGTTGGGAATCTCCGTATACACAGAGCGCACGAAGCACATATCATCCACGCACTCCGCCAGGTTGGGGAAGATCTCGCTCACCTCGATCCCGCTTTGGCCGTACTTCTTGAACGAGAACGGGGACTTCATCAAACTGCCGGTCTTGCGCTCATGTTGCAACTCCCCGCCTGGCATGGGCTGACCATGGTATTTCTCTAGAGCCGGCTTGGGATCGAAACTGTCCACCTGTGACAAGCCCCCGTTCATGAAGAGGAAGATGACGTGCTTGGCTTTGGGCTTGTCGGTGATCATCCAGGAAGCGCGGTCGGGCGAATTCTCCGCACGGGCCAAGGACTGACCCACGAGACCAGCCAGACTGAGGTAGCCGAAGCCACAGCCCATCTTCTTGAGAGCGTCGCGCCGTGTCATCGGGGTTCGTTCCGGTTTGTGAAACATCATCGCCTCCTCGGCCTTTCGGCCTCCCGCAAGTCAAATCAGTTGACGAATTGAAATTCATTGGAACTGAGCAGCGCACGAGCGTACTCACTCCAGGCAGTTATTGGCTGCCCCTCTATTGCGTAGCCAGGCTTCTCTGGGGTGGTGCTCAAGAACTTCACGCCGAGCTGAACCTCAGCATCCGTAGGCTTACGCTGGAAGAGATACTCGTAGGTTTTGCGAATGCGCGCATCATCAGTCGCTTCGTGCTCCACGCGGTCCGCTAGAACGCCAGCTTGCTTGAAAACGAAGGCATTGTTCATGAAGTACAGCTGCTGAAGAGGTACATTACTTGAAAAACGTTGTTCAGACGTGAAGCTAGGGTTCGGAAAGTCGAACACCGCCAGGTAGTTGTTCAATCGATAGCGGCTTACCTTGCAAAACACGGTTCGGCGCAGGTTGTCAGGCGTAAAGTCTGAGGACGGTCCGGACACATTCTTCAGATCAAGGTCGCCTGCGACAAACAACATGCTGTCCCGAAGCTCTTCAGCATCGAGCCGCTGACGATTGAAATGCGAATAGAGCCGATTGGCGCCGTCTTTGTCGTGCGCTTCTGCAGATTCCTCAACGCTGGTCTGGTATACGGCGGAAAGCAGGATTTGCTTTTGAAGCCATTTGATGGATCGGCCGTGGTTTACAAACTCAGCGGCGAGATACTCCAGCAGTTCGGGATTCGATGGCTTGTCTCCCATCACTCCGAAGTTGTCCGGTGTATTGACGATTCCGGTTCCGAAATGCCATTTCCAAATGCGATTGACAATGACTCGGGACGTGAGGGGGTTGCGAGAGATGTCCTCGGCAAACTCCAAGCGCCCGCTTCCGTCTTGATAGGGGCCTTTGTTCTGAGCGCTGAGGACATCCAGGAACCCGCGCTGAACAACGGGACCAAGAGAGTGTGGATTGCCGCGAACGTTCAGCTTGATGTCAACGATCTTGGGTTTATCGGCCATCCCGTTGACGTATGGGTAAGGTGATGCCTCGAGCTCTTTCTGTAGCTCGGCGATATGCTTCTGCTGGCCGTCGATATAACTTTGCCACTCTGAGCCGAGCCGCCGGGTCAGATCCCATCCCGTGAAGACCAGAACACCAGGCTTGAACTTTTCAATCTGATCACCCGATTGAGTTACGAAGACCTCTTGATAGAGTTTGGCTTCATCTGTGGGTAGGGCCTTCAACTCGAGTTCACAACCGGGGCAGAACTGATCAAAGGTCTCAAACTCGCTGGGCTTAGCGTCGAGCAGACGCCGCTTGGGAACATCGTTCTTGGCGCGAACGATATCGTTCTGCTCCTCGATCTCTGCGGCGTGATTGCGGACCCGGGTGAGTAGCTTTTGGAACGCGGTCGCCAGAACCTTCGCCTCATCCTCCGTACTGTCGGGAGAAGCCACCATCGCTTTCCAGTCGTTCAGATAGGGATAGTCGTGATTCTTCGGCAGATAGTCTACCCAGCGCTGCAGTACTTCGGGGTCGAGCCGCTTCGCTGCCGATACCTCCTCTACCGTCTTTTTGGGCTTGCCCAGAACGCTCCATGAGGCGGTAAGGTAATCTGCGGTCTCAGCTGAGAGTGCAATCGACAGCTGCTTGCTTACATCTCTGGTGTAGTCCCGCAGATCGGCATCGAGCGTCGCAACCTCGCGGTTCTTCTTTTCGTATGCTGCCGCGGCGGCCTTGGAAACGACGGGGTACTCGGTGTAAGTGGAATTCGCGAAGATGCCGACGATCTTGTAATAGTCACGCTGTGAGATGGGGTTGTATTTAGGGGGATGACACCG
>CBJOJD010000017.1:0-32034 GCA_966443485.1 uncultured bacterium
TTCAGGCACTTATGCCAACTTTATGTCGCTTTCCCGCTTATCCGGATCGGGCGCACTGCGGCGGGTTCCGAGCTCTTCCGCCGCAACGCTGGGCGGAGGCCGATCATGTATCAGGCGCACCTAGGAGTCACCCAGCCGAGCCCGCTTTCTCACCAGCGACGGTGTCAGATAGTAGACAGGTAATCCCAGCAGCACCAAAATCAGCCCCGGCCACGTGTACTGCGGTTTATAGCGCAGCAACACCATGCAGACGCCGCTCGCCAAGACAATGTAGAGCGCTGGAAGAACCGGATAGCCCAGCGCGCGATAGGGCCGGTCCGCTTCCGGACGCTTCACGCGTAGAACAAACAACGCCGCGATCGTCAGGATGTAGAACAACAGCACGGCGAAGATGATGTAGTCGAGCAGCTGGCTATAGGTTCCGGAGAGACAGAGCAGAGCCGTCCATAAAGCCTGGATGACCAGTCCGGCCACCGGGGTGCGGTACTTGGGATGCAGCTTGCCGACGGACTTGAAAAACAGTCCGTCCTGGCTCATGGCGTAGTAAACGCGGGCTCCCGCCAATGTGAGACCGTTTGCACATCCGAATGTGGAAATCAGAATTGCCAGCGCCATCAGCTGCGCGCCACCAGAGTGGAAGATCTGTTCGAGCGCCGCAGTCCCCACGCGATCTTCCGTCGCGTTCTGGATTCCCCGCGCAAGCGCTGTGGCCCCGTGCGGATCTCCGTGCATCGGCAAGACCAGCAAGTAGGCCAGCGATGCCAGGAAATACACGATGAGCACGAAACCGGTTCCCAGAATCAACGACAAAGGAATGTTACGGCGCGGGTTCTTCACCTCGCCGGCCGTAAAGGTGATGTTGTTCCAGGCGTCCGCTGAGAACAGCGAACCGACCTGGACGACACCCAGCACCATCAACAGGTTGACCATGACCACCGGTCCACCCACTCCGACCTGAACCGGGTGCAGTACGCTCCAGCCCGCATTGCGCCAGAAGTTGCTCCAGTGCGGTCCGAAGTTGGCTTGCCATGCGGTCGCATTCCATCCCACGGTGAACGTCAGCAGAATCAACGCCGCGAGGGACAGAGCCTTCGCCGACGTAAACACGTTTTGAATCAGGGCTCCCAACCTGACGCCGAAGACATTCACGAAAGCCAGGAGAAAGACGATGATCAGGCCGATGAGATTGGCCGTGTTCACCCCAATCTCCATGTTGCCCAGCACCATGGGGCCGATTGAGATCGGCGGTACGTGCGCGATATGCCACAGCCAATGCGTGGTCGAGATGGAGGGAAAGAACACGCCCAGAAACTTGCCAAAGGCGACGCAGACCGCTGCAATCGTTCCCGTCTGGATCACGAGGAACAGAGTCCAGCCATAGAGAAAGCCCCACACCGGCCCCAGGCCTTCGCGCAGGTACACATACTGTCCCCCCGCCTTGGGCATCATGGCGGCCAGCTCACCGTAGCTCAGTGCGGCAATGATCGTCAGCACCGCGGTGAGCAACCAGGCACCCAGGTAGAGCGCCGGCGAGTTGGTGATGCGCGCGATATCCGCATCCACGAGGAAGATGCCGGATCCGATCATTGAGCCAATCACAAGCGCGGTGGAGCTGAACAGCCCGAGGCTCTGCACGAGCTGCGAGGAGGAATCGGAGGAGGCGGCGACAGAGCGGGGACTGAGGTTTTGGGTCGTCACTTGCAAAAGTTGTACGCGAAAATCGCGCGATTGTCTCTAGCGAACTCTCCAGCTACCCCCGAGGAATCGACGCCCGCCCAGATTCGCCCTCTATCCCAACAACTGCAGCCAGCGTCGAAACTCAGACGCCGGATCTTCGCGATCGAACAGCGCCGCTGCCACAGCCACCGTATTCGCTCCAGCTTCCAGGACCAGGGGCGCTGTATCCAGGGTGATTCCAGCGGCAGCCGTAAACACCACTCCCGGACCGGCCTGGGCGCGAAGCCGACGGACACCCTCGGGGCCGATTGCTGCCCTGTCCGTTTGCTTCGTTTTCGTGGCGTACACAGGACCCACAGCGAAATAGTCGGCCGGCTCCTGCAGAATTCCGGGAATCAGGACATCACTCCCTGCGAAGGTCCCAATGATGCGCTCAGGACCCAACAGGCGCCGCGCTTCAGCCACCGGCATGTCACCGGCATCCACATGCACGCCATCGAAGCCCGCTTGCTCAACGAGCTCGACGCGATCGTCCAGAATCAGCTTGACCTGGCCGACAGGCAACGCTTCCCGCAGGATCCGAGCCTCCTCAAGAAGCTCCGCATCGCTGCCGCTCTTATTTCGGTACTCGAGCAGAGTTACGCCTGCATCCGCTAAATCACCGGCCAGTCGGCGCAATGATTCCCGGCCACCACTCCGGGGAATATACGAGGAGTCCAGAATCGGATAAATACGTGGAAACGAAAACGACATACCCTTACGTTAATCGCTGCTAGCGAGCACCGTACTGCAGCGTGGGCCACTTGACTCCATGGGCCCACAGCCTCGAGACGCACAGGACCGCCGCCGGTCAGCATTGCGGCCCCGTTCGCACTTGAAGCAAGAACTACATCTCATCCGCTGAGGGTCCGTACATTCCTGGAATTTTGGCGCCGCTGAGGCGCAAGAAGACACCCAGCTGCGCGCGATGGTGTATTAGGTGGTTGAGCACCCAGGTCCGCCACACGTTGTATTTGGAGTCGTCGACCCACACCTGATCGCCCGCGGCGAGTTTCCAATTGGAATCCCACTTCTCGGCGCTCATGCCAGCGAGCTTGGGCTTTACCTCAGCCACCTGCCGTTCGAAGCGTTCCAGTAATGCTGCCTTTGTCGCAGGAATCTCCGGCTTCATACTAGGTTCCCAATCCAGACGATCCTTGGTCAGCGTCAATAAAGCCCAGTCCCCATTGGTGTCGGACACGTGGCTCGCCAGCTGGCCCAGTGCCATGGACTTCTCGTTCGGTTTCCACGAGAAATCCGCATTCTCCGGGATGGCGTTAAGTAGCTTCCGTGTGCTCTCGGTCTCGCGATCATACTCTGCAATTAACAAGGCTTGAATATCCATCGTGCAACCTCCTCTGTTGCGAGCATCAGCATAGACGATCGGATGCGACGGAGGCGAACAAAAAGCGATAAAATACGGAGAAATGTGACCAACTACTTCGAGGGCAGCGAAAACGCCACGTAAGCACCCCCCTGGGGAGCATTCGGAGTGCGGGCGTTGCTGGTGGCAATCACCACATACTGCTTACCGTCGACCATGTAAGTGGCAGGCGTAGCTACTCCGGAAAACGGCAGGTCTGTCTGCCACAACAACTTTCCGGTTTGAGCATCGAAAGCGCGAAGGCGGTGATCGTAAACCGTCGCGCCGATGAACAGCACTCCGCCAGCGGTCACGATGGGACCACCGTAGTTTTCAGAGCCGGTGTTCCTCATCCCTTTTTGGATCAACTCCGGGTATTCGCCAAGCGGAATCTGCCACAGGTAATTGCCCGTCTTCAGATCGATGGCACTCAGGGTTCCCCACGGCGGATTGAATGCCGGGTACCCTTCGGGATCGAGGAATTTGCGATATCCCGTAAACGCATAATCCGGCGACTCATCTTGCTTAGCATCCTTCGCATCCCCCCCCAGGTAGCGCAGTAGTGACTCAAGTTCCCCTCCCTGCAAACTCGGCATGGGCGGCATCCTTCCCTTGCCCGTGTGGATCAGGTCCGCGGTTTGTGCGGCAGTCATCCGGCTCGATAATCCGATGAGCATTGGAAAGGACGGCGGAATCCCTTCGCGATTGTCTCCATGGCAGATTGCACATCGGGCAGAATAGACAGCCCTGCCCGCCGCGTCCTCTTCGTGCGCTTTGGGAGCGGGCTGCGCAGCGTCGGAGGCCATCTCCTTCTTGGCACCTTGCGAGGCTTCGTCCACCGGGGTCCGTAGATACCCAATCAATTCACTAATGCGCTGAGCATCGAGGTTGGGAAACGACGGCATGCGCCCCGTTCCCTGTCGAATGGTTTGCGCAATCTTTGCCTCCGGCATGCGCTTAGTGATATCCACCAGCGAGGGAAATGCAGGCGGAGAACCGGCGCGCGTCATTCCATGACAGACCGCGCACTGTTGTCGATATGCACTCTCGCCTGGAGAACCGCCACCGTGAACTGGAGTGAGCCCTCCCAACCAAGCCATCTCGTTCGCATTCACATAGAGAATGTCGGTGGTGGGATCGAGCGCGGGTCCTCCCCACTCTGCACCTCCGTCGAACCCCGGGAATACGACGGTCTGCTTGTCAACGGCGAACGGAATAAACTGCCCATTACTTCGCAGGTCGTGATACGTCTTCACTGCCCAGTCATGCATAGCCGGCGTGCGCGTGGTAAGCATGTCCTCGGTCAATCGTTGAGGCGCGAAGGGCTTTGGCCAGTCAGGCAGCGGTTGAGTGGGTGCGGCTTTTTCTCCCGGCACCTCACTCGCCGGGTAAGCACGCTCAGTGATCGGAAACAGCGGCTTACCAGTAATCCGGTCGAATAGATACAGATACCCCTGCTTACTCGTCTGCGCCAAAGCCTCGACGGTCTTGCCATCCCGCTTCATCGTGAAGAGCGCAGGCGGTGAGGGAAAATCGCGATCCCAAATGTCGTGATGCACTCCCTGGAAATACCACAGCAATTTGCCTGTGGCAGCATCGAGCGCAAGCAGACAGTCTGCGTAGAGATCATTCCCGAGCCGGTCGCCTCCGTAGAAATCCATCACCGCAGAGCCGGTGGGCACGTACACAATTCCACGCTCAGCATCGAGCGCCATGCCTGGCCAGTTGTTTGCAGCGCCCGCGCTCTTCCACGCATCCTTCGGCCAGGTTTCGTAGCCAGGTTCACCGGGCCGCGGTATGGTGTGGAACACCCAGCGAAGCTTTCCCGTGTGCACGTCGAAGGCTCGGATATCTCCGGGAGGTGCCGGATGTGTCTCTGGGTTACGGCCACCCAGAATGATGAGATCCTTGTAGATCATGCCCGGCGAGGTGAGAGCGATCGACTGGTCCTCGTAAGGCTCGCGGAGGCCTTTGCGCAGATCGATACGTCCATCTTCACCGAATGATTTGATAGGCCGGCCGGTGGCGGGATCGAGGCAATAGAGGTAGTTCATCACTCCCGCGAATAGCCGATTCTCCTTGCCGTCACTCCACCAAGACAACCCGCGGGCAGGCTGAGTTCCGTTGATACCCGAGTCAAACTTCCACGCCACCTTTCCGGTCGCCGCATCCAGAGCAACCACCTTCTGCGTTGGGGTGTAGGCGAAGAGTGTCCGGCCCACCACCAGGGGATTGGTCTGGATACTCCCCTTCTCGCCGGTATCAAACTGCCACGCCTGACGAAGGCGTTGCACGTTCTTGCGGTCAATCTGCTTCAGAGACGAATAATGGTCCCCATCCGGACCGCCGTTATAGGTCGGCCAATCGACGCTCTGGGAGAAGGAGTTGACGCTGCTGATGAGAGCCGTAGCCAGCATGAGAACGAGTGGACGGGTCGTAACCGTGAGCGGCACTGTCGCAGCGGTCTCCTGAGAGCGGTTTTGGTCCGCACCGATTGTTCCATATCGAGGTCAGAACCGAAAAGCTCTGGGTCAATCTGAATCTCACTCCAACGTGAGCGGTACATCGTCTCACGCAGCGAGAAACAGATCGGACGATCCCAAGCTTCCCCCGGCAGATACAAAGAAGTTACAGCACCTTCAGATTTACTCGGCGTCAATTCGGGAATGATACGAGGAAGGATCGAACTAAGCTATCAAGAGCAGCCTGAAACCTCCGATGACACCTATGAAGTTCAGAGTGCGTTCTACGTTCAAGGACAGAGCTTCTCACAGAAAGCCACTGGCGTTCTTCCCCTTTCTGCTGTGCAACGCACCCTCCTGATCTGACACTGTTCCTGAAAAATGGAGGTATCCGTCATGTCAGCTATTCGCAATCTGCCCTTGAAGTGGAAACTGGGTCTGGGGTTCGGCGCTGTAACCCTGTTGTGCCTGGTGCAAGGCATTACGTCTCTCATCGGACTCTACCGAATCGACGCAAAAACCACCGACGTTCTCGAACATGCGGTTCCGTCGGTCAATGTACTCTCCGACATCCGTACGCAGATGATGCAGATCCGGCGCATGGACATGAACGCCATGCTGCTCGATGATCAAAATCGACGAACACGCTTCATTGCCATTCGGACGTCAGCCCTTGAGCAATATCATGCGGATCTGGCGAAATATCAGCCGCTGATCAGCTACCCCGGAGAACGCGACCTCTACGACAAGTTCACGGCCGCGTACTCGTCTTATCTGCTGCGCAGCGACGAAATCCAGAAGCTGGCCACCGACGGCAAGCGGGACGAAGCCCGTTCCATCGGCATGGACCCCGCAACCATTGCCATGTACGATCAGGCCTTCGAGGCAGCCGGCAAATCTCTCCAATTGAACTCCGATGGGCTAGCCGACGACGGCCACGCGGTCAGAAGCCTGGGATCAAGCTTGAAAGCACTGGGACTGACACTCTCGTTTCTCGTCCCAATTCTCTCCGTTCTGTTCGGATGGATGCTGGCTAAGATGACCGTGCCCGCCATTCAAAATGTGCAGAATGCCCTGCGTCGTCTCGCCAGCAAAGACCTGACCGTAGCGGTCGATGTGAAGAGCACCGATGAGATCGGAGAGCTTGGTCGCGATCTGAACTCTACAGCCGAAGCCATGCGCGCCGTCATGGGGTCAATCGCCACAGGCGCTGAGACACTGTCGTCAGCCGCTACTCAGTTGAGCGTGAGAGCCACGCAGAGCGGCGGCAATGCCCAATCGCAAACGCAAAAGACAAACCAGATCGCCGCAGCGGCACAGGAGATGTCAGCGAGCATCGGCGAAATCAGCAGCAACGCAGCATCGGCGGCGAATGCCAGCCAGCAAGCGGCCTCCGGCGCAGCTGCGGGTGGAGATGTCATGCAGGATGCCGCCAACACCATGAAGCGGATCGCCGACTCCACCTTGCAGACTGCGGAGAAGATGTCCTCGCTCGCTCAACGTTCCGATGAGATCGGCAAGGTCGTGAACGTAATTCAGGAGATCAGCGAGCAAACAAATCTGCTGGCTTTGAATGCAGCAATCGAAGCCGCCCGCGCAGGTGAACACGGCCGTGGCTTCGCCGTGGTGGCCGGTGAAGTGCGTCGACTGGCCGAACGTACCAAGACCGCCACAGAGGAGATTGCAGCCACGATCCGCAACATCCAGGACGAAACGATCCAAACCCGTTCCGTAATGGATAGCAGCCGTAACGAGGTGCAGGCCGGCATCAACGAGACAGCCCGTGCGCAAGAGACTCTTTCGACCATCGTTGAGTCCACAAGGCAAGTTGACGCGATGATTCAGTTGATCGCCACGGCAGCCACTGAGCAGACCGCGGCCTCGGCCGAGATCAGCGAGTCCGCCACCCACATCTCACAGCTCTCCTCAGAGAATTTGCAGGCGGCAGAAGAGACGGCCATGGCCTGCAAGAATCTATCCGAGCTGGCCAGTGACCTGGAAGGGATACTCGGCCAGTTCAAAATTCGGGAACGCGAGACATACGGCCAGCTTCAATCAGAGCCTCGGCATAGGTCAGCGGCTCCCCTGGAACGCTCTCCTCGATTCGCCTGATCAGTCGTCGTCGCTAGAAACAACGTGGCCGCAACTCGCCTCAAAGCGGGCTGCGGCCATGTTGCGTTTGGTTCAACTACTCTGCCGGATCGAGATTGATGAAGCTGCTCATCTGTCCCGTTTCGTAGGTCGCCGACGACCAGGTGGCCTCGATTGCAAATCCGGTATGCACTGCGCATCCTGGAAATGCAATGTTGATGGACGCTGTCCCGCTTCCGCTCGTGGGAATATCCCCGATCGGAATCGGATAGCTTGCCGACACCTTCGGTTTGCAGGGCGGTCCCCAAATCTGCCGCAGGCCAAACCCGGTAATCTGCGTGTTGTAGGCAGGGCCCGCATCCCCATTTTTGGCGGTGAAGACAACTTGCCGGGTGTTCGTCCCCGTGACCTGTGTGACTGCGGTGAGCTTCAGACCGTACCCTGGAAGCTTCGTATCATCGACCAGGGCCCAATAGGCAGGCTTGGCTTGAAGCTGATGATCGAACGGCAACGGATAATCGGTACGCGCTACCGGGAAGCCATCGAGCCAGGTGTCATCGTCAGCCATACCCCAGATCGTTACCGCGCTGATTTTTCCCTTCAGCTTGCGGAACACGTCGAAGGTCTGGTTGTAGAGCCACCCCTGTTCGGCTAGCACTGCGGGCGGAATGGCATCACCGTAGTCCGACTTGATGTCACCCGCGTTGTAGACGCTCTCGTCATATTCCGTGATCTGTTGTTCAAGATCGGGGAACTTGGCGTGAAGCGTGTTGATGGCCGCTGCCATGGCCTTCACACTCGGGTAATTGATCGCGTTGTGGCTCTCGTGACCGATTCCATCCAGCGGAATTCCACGGGAGCGCAGGTCGCTCACCAGCCTCACCAGACAGGCAAAACGGTTGGGATCGTAGGTGCTGTAGTCGTTGATGTACAGCTTCGTGCCCGCCGGAGCATACTGGCGCGCCGCCTTCAATGCGACGTCGATGTAGCTCTTTCCCAGCACCTGGTAGAACGGGCCATGATAGAGACAGTCCGGCTGGCTGGGATCAAGCGGCTCGTTGATCACATCCCACAGGTACACCTTATTGCCGAAGTGTTGCACCTCGTTCTGAATATGCTCTTGGATATTGGAGATCACGGTTGCCTGATTCGCGCTCGAATTGGTGCCGTCTCCTGCTGCATAGGAAGGCGTTTGTGCGCCAGTAGCCCAGACCAGGTTGTGCCCGCGAACGCGCATCTGATTGCAGACAGCCAGGTCCACTTCGCTGTCCGCATTGCCATACGTGAAGTTGCCTTTGGTGGATTCCACCGAGCTCCACTTCATCTCGTTGCCCGGCGTAATGCTATCGAAATGCTTGGCCAATAACTGCGCGTGCGGACCGGACAAATCAGACGGATCCACTGCGGCACCCACCGGGAAGAATGGGGAGAGCTTCTTGTAGATCGATGGAATTTCCGTCTGGATGGTTGGTGGTGCTACGTAAGTCAGCTGGAAGTCATCAAGATAGAACGACACAAGATCGCTCCCCGAAGAGACCGTCTGGAAGTACAGAGACGCGGTACCAGGGTCGTACGCGCTCGCCATGTTGAACCCATTCACACTAACCTGGTGCCACTGCCCATCGGCGGGCACCGCGATGCCCGGGTAAGCCGTCACCGTGGGGTAACTCGTATTGCCGTCCAGTGTGGTCTGCAGGCTGATATTGATCGTGTGAGTCGAGCCATCCGTCGGTACCAGCTTGACCCAGCCACTGACGTTGTACACCGAGCCGTTGTACATTTTGTTGCTCACGTTAATGACCGGGCCGTCCCAATTCGCGATGCGATTCGACGTGAGCAGGCTGTGAGTTCCGCTGTGCGCTCCGTCCGTCGAATTGGCTACAGTCGATGAACCGGATCGGGATCCCCAACCATCCAGCGCACCATCTTCGAAGGTACTGCTGATTCCGGAGTTGTCCTGATCGTTTTGCGGCAACGGCGGTGGCGAGAGCTCGCCGATCACCACATCGCTGAGATAAAACGCGTCGGTTGCGCTGCTGGATTGCACATACAGCACCAAACTTGTCGGTGGCCCGGGCTGATCGCTGAAGCTGAATGTGCCCTGCACCTTCGTCCACCCGCTATTCGACAACGGACCGGAGGTCGCGATATTGCTGTAAATACCAGTCGACGCACAGTCTGCGGTCTTCAGCGAAAGCGTGGCAGTAGGGTTCGCAGCATCCGCGTTGGCAAGCATGATGTAAGCGCTGACCTGATAGGTTGCGCCAGCCACAACGTTGTTCACGCCGAGCAGGTTCAAGCTCGGGCCCATCCAGCCGCCGGTCCGGTTTGTCGTCAGCAGGCTGCTGGTGTTACCGCTGGGATCTGCCATCGGAGAGGTCGTGCTCTGCAGCGTAACCGGTCCAAACGGAGACCATCCGTCAAGGCTCCCACCCTGGAACGTATACGACGCCACGGGTGTTCCGCCCGGCGGCGGTGCGGTCTGCGTGATCACCACCTCGTCCAGATAGAACGGCACCGCTGAAGTTGCGCCGACCAACTGGGCATACAGCAGCAGCCCATTCTCCGTAGGGCTCGCGGTGTAAGCCCCGCCAATCTGCACCCAGCCTGAGTCGTCCACTGCAACCTTATAGCTGCCCACGGTGTCGTAGCATGTGCCTCCGGAGCAGGACGGATCGGAGCGCTGGATCGTGAAGTTCGCATTCGAAGCGGCCTGCCCACTCGCCAGCCGCACATAGCCGGTGATGGTGTACTTTGCGCCTGGCTGCAAAATCTTGCTCAGCGATATGGCTGGACCGCCCGTGCCTCCTGCTCCCGTAGAGGTCAGCAGGCTATAGGAGCCTGAGTATGCGGCCGCATTGGTGGCACTGGGCGTGCTGGCGTAATAAAAAGACGTCCAGCCGTCCGCCGTACCGTCCTCGAAGCTGTAGGTAGCCACAGTCTGCGCGATCAACTGCGGCACGGCGGCCAGCAGAAGAACGACCATTGGGAACCATAGGCGCACGCTCGCACTACCGCGAGTGGGTCTTGCGTGGACAAGCATTTTGATCTCCTTGATCGAGCCGGGAAAGACAGACGCGAATCCGCGACAGCGCAAGCCCCACAGACTTTGGGAACGCTCTAGTAATTCGCTTTACTAACGGGCCGGAGTATAGTCAGACCAAAAATCGGATGTCAAGAGAAGTTTTGAAACTTTTCGATTGGACGAGGAGCCCGTGACAGGATCCCGCCAAACGTCAGAGATTTAGTAATCTGCCGGCCTCCCGCGCGGTGAGCGGCGACAGCAGGCTTCCCCTCTGCGCCAGGAATTTGCGAACGGTCTGCGGATCGCATTTGGAGTAGTCCCGCAGCGCCCAGCCAATTGCCTTGCGAATGAAAAAGTCCGTCTCGGGGGCCAGGTGCTCGGAGTATCTGAGCAGTCGCGCCACATCCGTGTCGCTTCGCCATCCGAGTTGATGGATCATTGCGACGCGTCGCACCCAGAGGTTCCTGGACTGAAGAGCGCGGTCCATCTGCGGCGGGCCCTGCTCAGGATCTTTGCGCACCAACGTGCCGATCACTTTGGCCAAAGCGTCGACCGTATCCCACCAGGATTTCTTCTGCACGAACGCGAGAATCTGCCGCACATCTCTCGATGTAAGCAAATCACCATGAGTGCGCATCAACTCAACGGCGCAGTATTGATATTCCCGCTCTGGAAGCCGCCATAGTGTTTCGGCAGCTTCCATAAGCTCTGCAGAATTGTTTGGAAGGAAGGCACGTAAAACCGGCCGAATTGCGGCGCGTAGGGCGGGGGCTGGAATTCCCAGGAAATCGAACTGACCTCGCATGTAATCGCGCATTGGCTGAGCCCTCTCAGGATCAGCCAATGGCTTCAAGGTCAGTTGCAGAGAACGAAGCAGGCTCTCGGCGTCGTGAGCTGCCGCCTTCCCCTGCTTGGCGAGCATACTCTTCCTCTCCGTCGATTAGCCTCGATCGGCCAGGAAACGTTCCATGAACTTCGTATCGAAGTCACCGACACGGAAGCGCTCGTCAGCAAAGATTGCCTGGTGCAGAGGAATCGAAGTGTCGATCCCTTGCACGATGAACTGGCTCAAAGCGCGTTCCATCTTGGCGATGGCCTCGGCTCGCGTGGCTCCATGTACGATCAGCTTGGCGATCAGCGAGTCGTAGTAAGGCGGTACCACGCCTTCTGCGTATTGATTGGTATCAACCCGGACTCCGTTTCCGCCCGGCACGTTGAAGGCCGTGATCTTGCCTGGCGACGGAGTGAACTTCTGCGGATGCTCGGCATTGATGCGACACTCGATCGCGTGACCGCGCATCTCCAGTTTGGCGGGAAGGATGTTGGATAGCTTCTCTCCGCTGGCGATGAGAAGCTGCGCCTTCACCAGATCGACACCGGTGATGAACTCGGTCACCGGGTGCTCGACCTGAATGCGGGTATTCATCTCGATGAAGTAGAGTTGGCCATCTTCATCCATCAGGAACTCGACCGTCCCGGCATTCTGGTATCCGATCTCGGTCAAGCACCGGCGCAGGGTGCGGTCGATTTCATCCCGCATCTTCGGCGGCACCTGCAGTGATGGAGCCTCTTCGATGAGCTTCTGATGGCGGCGCTGAATAGAGCACTCGCGCTCAAACAGCGTAGCCACGTTTCCATGCTCATCGGCCAGCACTTGGAACTCGATGTGCCGCGGACGCTCGATGAACTTCTCCATGTACAGTTCACCGTTCCCGAACGCATTGGCAGCTTCCGTCGAGGCCGCGTGATACAGGTTCGACAACTCCTCTGCGGTGCGAACAATGCGCATGCCGCGACCGCCGCCACCCGCCTTTGCCTTGAGAATGACGGGAAAGCCGACCTTCTTGGCCCAGGCTACAGCATCCTCAGCACTATCCAATACACCGTCGGAGCCAGGCAGAATCGGCACTTTGGCCTTTTTCATGGCCTGTCGGGCCTTCTCTTTTTCTCCCATCAGTCGCGTGACTTCAGGCGGAGGCCCGATGAACTTGATGTTGGACGCTCTGCAGACCTCAGCGAAGTTTGCGTTTTCGCTCAACAGTCCATATCCGGGATGGATGGCATCCACATCGGCAATCTCCGCGGCGGAGATCACCGCCGGCACATTAAGATAGCTGTCCGAAGGGCGAGGGGGACCAATGCAAATGGCCTCGTCTGCGAAACGTACGTGGAGCGAATTGCGATCAGCTTCGCTGTAGACGGCAACTGTGCGAACGCCCAGTTCTTTGCATGCGTTCAATACGCGCAGCGCGATCTCGCCGCGATTGGCAATGAGTACCTTGCGAAACATTTAAGTACCTTGAGAGAGCGGTTAGCGGGGCAACTACACCAAATGAGTGGGCCGCGGCCGGCATGAACCTTCCTGAGTCCCTGGCCGGAACCGCGCCTTCACTATGCTGTGCGAATGGCGAACAGAGGCTGGCCGTACTCGATGGGCTGGCCGTTGGTCACCAGGCACTTCACGATCTCGCCAGACACATCCGACTCAATCTCGTTCATCAGCTTCATCGCTTCTACGATGCAAACCACTTGGCCCTTTTCTACGTGGTCGCCCGGAGAGACAAAGGAAGAAGCTCCAGGAGACGGAGAACCGTAGAATGTCCCGACGATGGGCGACTTCAGCACGTGCAATCCAGCCGTGGCATCCGTCTCTTGCGCAGCCGAAGGGGTCGACTGGGCGATCGGTGCCATGGGAAGGGCTGCGTGAGCCACCGGCTGGGGAACACTGGCCAGGGCCTGCGCGATCTCTGCGATGGAAGCCGCTGGGGACTGCGGCTGGCTAAATTTGAGGCGAATCTTCAGGTCGCCACGATCAAGATCAAATTCAGCTACCTGTTGGTTCTTCAGGAACTCGATCAGCTGCTTCAGATCGTCGATATCTTGTGTCTTCATTCGTTCCTTAGCTTTCACCACACGGTGAGATGAGTTCAAAAGTTAAAGCTCGATCAGAGCTTTGGGCGACGGCGTCAGAATCTGTCCTCCGTTGCCGGTAACGGCCACCATGTCTTCGATACGGATACCGAATTCACCGGGGAAATACACTCCCGGCTCGATGGTCACCACCATTCCTGCTTGCAGCCGGCTGGTCTGTTCAGACCCGAGGCGCGGCGGCTCGTGAATCTCTAAGCCGACGCCATGTCCGGTGGAGTGTGAAAACGCCTCAGCCATTCCCGCCTTGCGCAATACACTTCGGGCTGCCTCGTCCACGTCGCCACAGGCTACACCTGCTGCCACTGCCGCAATCGCCGCCTCCTGGGCTTCCAACACCGCCAAATAGGCATTGCGTTCGTTCGGCCGGGGATTGCCAAGATACACAGTACGTGTCATATCCGAGCAATAACCTTTGAGAATAACACCGAAGTCCAGCGTCACAAATCCACGCCGCGGCAGCTTGGCCATGGTCGCCCGGCCGTGAGGCAATGCCGAACGAGCACCCGACGCTACGATGGTATCGAAGGACATCCCCTCAGCGCCCCAAAGTCGCGCGCGGTGCTCAAGCTCCGCAGCCACTTCCACCTCTGGAATCCCCGGCTTGAGGATGCTCAGGATGTGATCGAAGAGCTTGCATCCGGTCAGTGCAGCCTCTGCCATCAATGCCAGCTCATCCTCATCTTTGACCAGGCGAAGGCTCTCGACCAATGGCGCAGGAAGCGCCGTCAGAAAGCCGCGCTTCATCCCAGAGGGCAGGGCTTCCTTCCAGCGGGTCAGTTCAGCCACAGTGACTCTGGCTGGATCAAACCCTGCTCGTTGCGATCCGGGCTGAGCGGCCATCCACTGCACGGCGGCAATCGAGGCTGAGCCACCTACGATCTCGATTGCGGCACCCCGCACCTCTTCGGTCGCCTGTGCTTTATAGCGTCCGTCGGTGAACAGACGAGCCGACCGGCTCGTGACGGCCAGAGCCGCGCTGGAACCGGTGAATCCGCAAAGATAATGAAGGTCGGGAAGATGGGTCACCAGGAGCCCGGTGAGCCCCGTGCGGGTCAATTTGCGGCGCAGAGCGCCCATGCGGCGAAGGTGATCCACTCGGTCAGTTTTATCATGCCCAAGCCGAGCTCCGCATTGCTCCCCGCGCGATGGAACCCCTTCTCGACCGTGATCAGCTGGTCCAGCCCAACAATGCGGCATTCGCGCCGAAGCACGGACCTTGTCCTGTTCGACACGTACCTTCAAGAGCCCGGGCGGCGCAGCAGTCGCGAACACGCTTCAGCCCCGGAGCACGGCAGCTCGAAACCGCTTCGTTGTGCCAGTGGAATTGCGAGGGGAATCTCTCGCGCGATCTCACGACGCAACGGCGCGTCGCGCGTCCTCGTCCGAATGTGTGCTAAAAGGAAATCCCCGCAGGCTGCAGCCCGGCGGGGGATTCTTATACGAGGTATCTGTTCTTAGAACCGAGTCGCCGCTGACCTCTCAGCCTCAGCCGACGGATTTCACCGGCTTCTTTTGCTCGGGGTCAACCTCCGGAGCGGAAGTGGCATTCATGTCCGATTGCCGGTCCATCCACTCGTCCAACCGCGAACGCTTGAAGCGCCAGCGATTGCCCAGCTTGAAGGCGGGTACAAAGCCCTCGGAGGCGTACTTGTACAAGGTGTCGGGCGAGATACCCAGGTAGTCGGAGGCCTGACGAATGTCCATCACTTCGCGCACCTCTGGAACCAGAAGATTAGAACGACTTGCACTGCGCATACATTGCCTCCGAGGGCCTGCGCCCCGAATTGCCGGCGATTTGCCGGTGTTTCTGTATATATCGCGGTTTTACCCGGAACTACAAGGACTTTTGCGGGATTGTTGGAAATTTATCCTGCTGCTCGGCCGGTTCTCTGGACCCGGTCCGGTCGAGGAATGGTGCTGCTGCAGATCTGTGGGGTTGGAACCGCGGCCCACCCCAATCGATGGGGGTGTTATGCCCAATGGTGCCAACGTGATCGCGTGAACTCGGTTAGAGCTCTTTGCGCCACCAGGAGGTCTGCTCGCTCCCCAAGTAGCGGGTCTTTTCCCCTCGGGACAGATAGAAGTCCAGAACCTGATCTTTTTGGAATAGGGCGCAATCCGGCCAACTTGTGTCCTTCTCTAGATGCGTCGAGGTCTCATGGTTGTCCACCAGGGTGATTTCTCCCGGAGTGCACTGGATGACGCGCTGCGCCTTCAGCGCAAACGTGGTGCCCGGGGGTGGCGCCGGGGGGACTTGGTTAGCGATCTTCGTGATCAGCAGAATGAAGACGAAAACCGCCGCAAAAATGGCTATCTTCTTCATAATAAACGCTCAACTCTCTAGAGGCGAGGAGTCTGGATCCCCGCGCTCGGGCAGAAACAGTCGTTCTCAGGGTGAAGATTCAGGTTAAAGCCAGGTCGGCCGGCGCACAAGCCAATCTGCCCTCACAAACAGCGCGGGCGGACCGTAATGGTCCGCCCGTCGGTAGTACAAGACCCAACCCCTGGTTCTAGTTCTGGTTCTGATCCTCGCGACGATGCAGGGTGGGCCGATCATCCGAGCTATCCCCGCCCTGCGCGTTCGGATCGCTGGTGCTGGCGCGCCGCAGCGACGGCTTCTGTTTGTCCTTCGAATCGATCAGACGCCGCTTGTTCTCGATTCGGGCCAACCTCGCTTTCACGTCGTCGAACTCCGACGTCGTTACCAGGTAGTCGTTCTTGGCCGGCAGGATATGAGAGATCTCCTCCTGGGAGTGGAGTATGCGATCCGGCGTCTGGGGATGATCCGAGAACGCCTTCGCTACCATGCCCGGCTTGCGCTTCTCCAAAGCCTGGATCTTCTCAAAGAAGCTGATGAACGCCTGGGGATCGTAGCCTGCCCGGTACATGTACTGCACGCCCAGATAATCCGCCTGCGCTTCGAAGTCACGGGAGAACTTCAAGAAGGTGATCGGCACCGCAAACTGGGCCGCTTCGTAGATGCCGTAACCCGTCCAGCTATAGCCCGTCATCATGATCAGCGGGATCATGCCGAGTTGGGTGTAGTTCGCCCGGGTCATCTCGCGGGCGGCGTGATGGGCGCAGACGTGCGCCACCTCGTGAGCCATTACGCCCGCCATCTCCGCTTCTTCATCGGCGTTCAAAATGAGCCCGGAGTTCACGTAGAAAAAACCGCCCGGCAGAGCCATCGCGTTGATCTCATCGGAGTCGATCACCTTGATCGTGAATGGCACCTTGCAATCTGAGTTCTTCACGATATTCTGCCCGACGCGATTCACGTACTCGGCGATCACCGGGTCCGTGATGAATTTGGTGCTCTTCTCGATCTCGTCGGCATAGGTCTTACCCATCTTGATCTCCGACTCGGTCGAGTACCAGTTCCCCAGACCGCGGCCCCCGATATCCCGGTTGCCCACGGCATTCACGTCCTCAATGCTGCCTTGCTTAACCTTGACCGGCTCACTGCCGACCTCGACGACCTTCTCCGGATCCACTTTGGCGTTCGGCGCCACATCCCCGGTCACGGGAATTGTTCCGGGAGCCGGATCCTTCTGCTGAGTCTTCTTTTTGTCCTTGTCTTTTTGCTCCGGCTGAGCCGGCTTATCTCCGTCCACTGGGGTGGTCCCAGGAGCCGGGGTAGTCTGCGCGGAGCCGTTGCCGCTGCTCGTGGCAGCCGGCTGCGTCGAATTCCCGTCCGGAGGCGTGGCTTGCGGAGCAGACTGCGCCCAGCCGACCGTCGCCAAGGTAAGTACCATACCAGCCGCAATCCCGGCGAAAGCCGTCAGCTTGGGTTCTTTTGCAGCAATTCTCATGGTGTTTACCTCCGGGTGGGCCCGCCTGCGGAACGGCCGCAAAGCTCCAATCGTTAGACGCTAGTATCCGCCGGTTGGGCACTCAACGGGAAGAATAATTCCCGATGCCGCCCCACCGGTAACCGGATCCAGCGCGCTCCGCGGGACGGCGAAGTTCCGAAAACCGCGGCAGTTATCCCTCTTCTGTCATCGACTGTCTAAAGCCTGCAAATCAGCAGTTCTCGCTCATAGACCATCTCGGAGGGAAGATGATCGTGCAGGTCGATAAAGAGGCCTTCATGCCCGATCACCTCCTGCCGCCACGCGGCGCGGTCGATCTCCATAAGCTTCTCGAACGTCTCCCGGGGGAAGTCCAGGCCGGTCCAATCGATATCGTCGTAGCGAGGAACCCAGCCGATCGGAGTTTCGCGGCCATGCGTCCGGCCTTGCACCCGCTCCACGATCCACCGAAGGATACGTAAGTTCTGGTTGAACCCCGGCCATTGGAATTTGCCGTTCTCGTCTTTGCGGAACCAATTTACGTGGAAGATGCGAGGCGTGGTATCCAGCCCGCGCTGCATCTTGATCCAGTGCCGGAAGTAGTCGCCCATGTGGTAGCCGCAGAAGGGCAGCATGGCCATGGGATCGCGCCGCACCTTGCCCACCGCGCCATTGGCCGCCGCGGTCGTCTCCGAGCCCATGGTGGCTCCAACATATACTCCGCTGCTCCAGTTGAACGCCTGATAGACCAACGGTAAGGTCGTGCTCCGGCGGCCACCGAAGATGATCGCGCTGATGGGCACTCCGTCGGGCGACTCCCATGCGGGGTCAATGGTGGGACACTGCGCTGCCGGAGCCGTGAACCTTCCGTTGGGATGGGCAGCGGTCCTGCCCGTCTGCTTGCCGATTTCCGGGGTCCACGGCTGTCCCTGCCAGTCTTGGCACTCGGCAGGCGGCTCTTCCGTCATGCCTTCCCACCAGACGCCACCCTCTGGAGTAAGGGCAACGTTAGTAAAGATGACGTTGCGCGATAGCGTCGCCATGGCCGCCGGATTGGTCTTGGCGCTGGTTCCAGGAGCGACACCGAAGAACCCGGCTTCGGGATTGATACCGCGCAGCATTCCGTTCTTATCGGGCCGGATCCATGCAATGTCGTCACCAACCGTCGATACCTTCCATCCCTCCATGCCCTCTGGAGGCAGCATCATGGCAAAGTTGGTCTTGCCGCACGCCGAAGGGAATGCCGCAGCCACATAGGTCTTCTCGCCCTGCGGATCTTCCACGCCCAAAATGAGCATGTGTTCGGCCATCCAGCCTTCGTCTCGCGCGATATTGGACGCGATGCGGAGCGCAAAGCACTTTTTGCTCAGCAGCGCATTACCGCCATAGCCCGAACCGTAGGACCAGATCTCGCGCGTCTCAGGGAAATGCACGATGTACTTGGTGTCGTTACACGGCCATGGCACGTCCTGCTGTCCAGGCTTCAGCGGGGCGCCGACCGTGTGCATGCAGGGCACAACGCGCTTTTCATCCTTATCGATTTCGGCAAACACCGGAGCCCCGATTCGGGCCATAATGCGCATGTTCACCACAGCATAGGGCGAGTCTGTAAGCTGCACGCCGATGCCCGACATCGACGACCCCACCGGCCCCATGCTGAAGGGCAGAACATACATGGTGCGCCCGCGCATGCAGCCCTTGAAGAGCTGCTTGAGACGGCGCCGCATGACAAACGGATCCTCCCAATTATTGGTAGGGCCCGCCGCATCCTTCGACAACGAGCAGATGAACGTCCGGTCTTCGACCCGCGCTACATCGCTCGGCGACGATCGTGCCAGATAGCATCCCGGCCATAGATCCTGATTCAGCCGTGTAAACGTACCTGCGGCTACCAGCCGTTCACAAAGGAAGTCGTATTCAGCCTGTGAACCGTCCACCCAGTGAATTGAATCTGGACGGCAAAGCTCCGCCATCTTCTCGACCCAGCGGATAAGATGCTTGTTGGTGGTGAGTACTTTACTGCCAGGAGGGTGATCTGTGACGGGGCTAACCAGGGGCTTCATAGGGAGGATCGAACTCCTTCTTTGCATTGTATCCAGAACCCGGTTATTGAGAGCAGCCGGCGATCTTTCCGGTGGCTACAGCGTCCACTCGTCCGCTTCAGCCTATTCCTCAGACTGTTCGCCAAGCCAAATCTCCCCATCCACGTAAACCAGCAGCAGGATTCCTTCATCTAAGGACGCATGCCAATGCAAAAGCGGCTGTTGAATACCCCTCTCGATTCCCGCCCCGACATCCAAATCTCTATCGATGGAGTTCAAACACCCGCCGCGGCAGGCGAACTGCTCGTAGATATCATCAATCGTGCTCGTCCCGAGCGTCATCTTGCCCAGGTCTGCTACCACCCCCAAATGGGGCCCATCCAGACCTGCGACACCTGCATGGTCGAAGTCAATGGAAAGCTCGTGCGCGCTTGCGCAACCGAGGCGGCCGCACAGATGTCCGTGGTGACGGAAGGAGCACGCGTCGATGCAGCACAACGCGAAACCTTCGACCGGATCCTGGAGAACCACGACCTGTATTGCACGGTTTGCGACAACAACAACGGCAATTGCACGGTGCACAACACCACTGAGCACTTGAATGTGAAGCATCAGCAGCGGCCGTTCCGCCAAAAGCCGTACGAGCAGGACCACTCCAATCCCTTTTATCGGTACGATCCAGACCAGTGCATTCTCTGCGGCCGTTGTGTCGAGGCCTGTCAGAACGTACAAGTCAATGAGACTTTGACCATCAATTGGGAGTCGCCACACCCGCGGGTTCTGTGGGATGGCGGAGAACAGATCGCCGGCTCCTCCTGCGTCTCTTGCGGACACTGCGTGACAGTGTGCCCCTGCAATGCCCTCATGGAGAAGAGCATGCTCGGGCATGCCGGCTACTTCACCGGATTGCCCGCCGAAACTCTCAACCGGATGATCGAATCCGTGAAGGCTCTTGAGCCGGAAACGGGCTTCGGACCCATCCTCGCCATCTCTAACTCTGAATCCAAGATGCGCGAAGCGCGGGTACGCCGCACCAAAACGGTGTGCACATACTGCGGTGTAGGCTGCAGCTTTGATGTGTGGACCCGCGATCGCCACATCCTCAAGATCGAGCCCGGCGCCGGGCCCGCCAATGGCATCTCGACTTGCATCAAAGGCAAATTTGCCTGGGATTATGTCAACGCCGAAGACCGGCTCACCACGCCACTGATTCGCACTCCGACTCCGCACGGCGGGGAGACCTTCCGCGAAGCCACTTGGGACGAAGCTCTCACCCTCATCGCCGAGAACTTCACCAAGATCAAGAAGCGGCACGGACCGGATGCGCTGGCCTTCATCGCCTCATCCAAATGCACCAACGAAGAAAGCTATCTGATGCAGAAGCTGGCGCGCGCGGTGATCGGCACCAACAACATCGACAACTGCTCGCGCTATTGCCAGACCCCGGCCACCATGGGACTGAGCCGCACCGTCGGATATGGCGGAGACAGCGGCTCCATTGCTGACATTGAAAAAGCCAGTCTCGTGCTGATCGTGGGCTCCAACACTGCCGAAAGCCATCCCGTGCTGGCCACTCGAATCAAGCGCTCCCACAAGCATCGCGGACAGCGCCTCATCGTCGCCGACCTGCGCAAGCACGAGATGGCCGAAAGAGCCGACCTATTCATTCGGCCCCAGCCTTCGACCGATCCCATTTGGATCAATGCCGTGGCCAAGTACATCCTCGATCAGGGATGGCACAAACCCGAATTCATCCAGAAGTGGGTCAACAACTTCGACGCCTTCCAGCAGTCGCTACTTCCCTTCACTCTCGAGTTCGCAGAGCGACGCACCGGCATATCATCTTCCACGCTGAAGCAGATCGCCGAGGAGATCAGGCAGGCGGAGAGTGTATGCATTCTGTGGGCCATGGGCGTCACGCAGCATTGCGGCGGCTCCGACACATCCACAGCTATTTCCAATCTTCTTCTGCTGACCGGCAACTACATGAAGCCTGGAGCGGGCGCTTATCCGCTACGTGGCCACAACAATGTACAAGGCTGCAGCGACTTTGGCTCCATGCCGAATACCTTCCCTGGCTATCAGAAGGTGGAGCAGGAAGAAGTGCGGAAGAAGTTCGAGCAGGCATGGGGCGTGAAACTACCGCCCAAGAACGGCTGGGACAATCACGAAATGATTCGGGCCATCCACGATGGCAAGCTGAAGTGCATGTACATCAAGGGTGAAGACACCATCACCTCAGACGCGAATGCCAACGACGTGAGCAAGGCCCTATCAATGCTCGATTTCTTCGTCGTGCAAGACGTCAACCTTTCTGAGACTGCGCGCTATGCTGACGTCGTGCTCCCAGCCTCGCCTTCGCTCGAAAAGGACGGCACGTTCACTAACACGGAACGCCGCATTCAGCGTCTCTACAAGGTGTTTGAGCCGTTGGGGCACTCCAAACCTGACTGGGAGATCATTCAAGAGATCGCTAACCGCCTGGGCGCAGGATGGACCTACGCACATCCTTCCCAAGTGATGGAGGAAGCAGCCGCAGTCACACCCATCTTCGCTGGAGTGAGCTACGAACGGCTGGAGGGGTACAACAGCCTTCAATGGCCGGTGAGCAAAGACGGCAAAGACTCCCCCGTTTTGTTCATGGACGGCTTTCCCTTCCCCGACGGTAAGGCCAAGTTCCATCCCACCGAATGGAATGAGCCCTGCGAACAGCAGAACGATCAGTTCCCGCACCACCTCAACAACGGACGATTGCTGGAACACTTCGAACAGGGTGCAATGACGTACCACACCGCCGGTATCAAAGAGATGACACCGACAAATTTCGTAGAAGTGTCTCCAGAATTTGCGGCCAAGCAGGGCTTAACCGAAGGAACGCTGGTGCATCTCCAGAGTCCCTTCGGTGAGGCTAAGGTCCCCGTGGTCATCACCGACCGCGTACATGGGGATCAGCTCTATATGCCGATGAACTCGACCAAGCAGCCGGTCAACCGGCTAACTGGAGCCAGTGTGGATCGCGCGACCCACACCCCCGCTTACAAGGAGATTGCCGTCAGCATGACGGTCCTCCCGGAGACTCGGCCCAGTCCCCTCCCCAAGATCAATTTCCGGCACGGCAAACGCACTCCACAAAGCGGCGTTGAAGTAGAGCGCAAGTGGCAGCGGGCTGACTACCGAGAACCAGGCACAGATCGCGGCGACCGGCTGGTTCAGATCGAAACAACCAAGGTATAGGCAATCGAGAACGGAGACAGAACATGGCGAATCAGCTGGCGTTTGAGCCGCGCAAAACCGACCCCCGCATAGAACTGCGCCGGCGACTGGAAGCCGCCCCAGACGAGCACGCGGAAGCCTTGTTAGTTGCCTATGACGTGCTCCAGGAAGCCCACGACCAAGGGATCCTTGATGCCGTGCACGGAGCCCTGCGCGCGAAAGACACCATCATCGGTGAAGTAGCCAGGTACGCAGCCGATCCAGCCGCACTGAATGCTTTGCGTCACGTGATTGCGGTGGGCAAGATGGTGGGCAGCTTCAACCCGGAACCGATCTCCAACATGGCCCGAGAGGCTTATCGGGCGATGGAAGATCGAAAGCGCCCGGAGAAGCCGCCCACTTTGTGGCAGCTCTTCCGGCGCATGACTCACGAAGATACGCGGCGTGGTCTGTCTTTCCTGACCACCATGCTGCAGGCGCTTGGTCGCGCCACCCGATAAATCCCAACGGCAAGTAGAGCGGGCTGACTCGGTGGTCAGCCCACCCTGTACTTAAGCGGCCTTGTACTCAAGCAGCCTTGGCGGCCCATGGATCAATCACGATCTTCGTAACGTTCTCTTGTTTGTCGCGCCATATCTTGTACATCTCCGGCGCCTGGTCCAGTGTGATGCGGTGGGAGATGATGAAGCTAGGATCGATCTGCCCTTTCTCTACGCGATCCAGTAGCGGCTTCATGTACTTGTGCATGTGAGTTTGCCCCATGCGCATCTGAATGCCCTTTCCGAACGCCGCGCCGAACGGCACCTTATCCAGCAATCCGCCATACACGCCGGGGATGGAGAGAGTGCCGCCTTTCCGCACAGCCATGATGGACTGCCGCAGAACCCCGGGACGGTCCGTCTCCATCATGAAGGCAGTCTTCACCTTGTCGTACGCACCTTGCAGATCGTTGAAGTGTGACTCCAGGCCAACCGCATCGATCGCAGCATCCGGCCCGATACCGCCAGTCAGATCTTTCAACGCGGTGAGCACACTTACATCCTCTTCGCTGTAATCAACGGTAATGGCACCGAGCATACGTGCCTTCTCCAGGCGTTCCGGCAGGCGATCAATGGCGATCACACGGCCTGCGCCCAGCATGAATGCGCTGGCAATCGCGAACTGCCCCACAGGCCCGCACCCCCACACTGCGACCGTATCCCCCTCTTGGATGTTGGCGTTCTCCGCGGCCATATACCCGGTGGGGTAGATATCGCTCAGAAAGAGGACCTTCTCATCTGACAGGTCCGTCTCCAGCTTCAGCGGACCGACGTTCGCAAACGGAATGCGCACATACTGCGCCTGCCCGCCCGCATAGCCGCCCATGGCATGGGAGTACCCGAACAGCCCCGATCCCGAGTACCCATACATGGCTTCCATCAAATGCGCATTGGGATTGGTGTTGTCGCAGGCAGACCACAGCTGCTTCTTGCAGAAGAGGCACTTGCCGCAGGCAATGGTGAACGGCACAACGACCCGATCACCGCGTTTCAGATTTGTAACCTCGCGCCCCGTCTCCTCCACGATGCCCATGAACTCATGGCCAAGAATGTCTCCCTGCTCCATGGTCGGAATGAAGCCGTCGAACAGGTGCAGGTCAGACCCGCAGATAGCTGTACGGGTGACTCGAATAATCGCGTCGTGCGGATTGAGAATGCCGGGATCGGGCACGTCCAACGTCTCCACGTGCCCCTTGCCCATCCAACAAACTGCTTTCATTTAGTAGCTCCTTCTCGAGGCGGATTGCGATCTGCGTTGTCAGCTGGCCTTGCGCTCTAGACCTGGCGGAACAGGAATGTGTTCCCCATAGGCTGAGGCCTTCACCGTTCCCGTCACGCCCCGTGGTCCGTGCGGCTGCCCCTGAATGCGGGGGATTTCGCCGGTCTCCGCCAGAGCTTTGAAGTGGCGCAGATTCTCAATGACCAGTTGTTTCGGACTGCGATTGAACAGAGTCTGAATCGCCGAAACGATCCTGCCGTGACCAAACTCCTGCAGCACGGATACGATCGTGCCCCGCCCTCCCGTCGCCTCTTCGAAGATGACTTCACCCGCGTTTTGGAGGTCGCCCGAAGTGGTGCGCCAGGCAATTCGCTTGCCTGGTTCGTCAGCTAGGATCTCAGCGTCCCACTCCACCTTCTTCAACCCGGCTTGCACGACCCAATGAGAGGTCTTCGCTCCGGTGTTCCGCACCTGCACCACCTCCTCTTGCCAAAGAGGTGCGCCCTCCAGGTTGCGCCACAACCGGTAGAGATCCTCAGGGCTTCCTTGAATCAACGTGCTGGTCCTGACCCACGTCTTCCCATCCGAGTCGGTGGGAGGCGGCATGTAGCGCCCGTCTTCGGCTACATTGGCGCCCAGAATGCGCCGCGTCTTTTCTGCATTTGGTCTGTCGTTCAGTGCGTTCGACATAAATCTCCTTAGAGCTGCGCGATCCTAAGCGGTCTCTACTTCTCGCCGACCGGCCGCGCCATCTTCTCGTGCATGGCAGCTTTTACGTCTCCGGGAATGGCATTCGCCAGCTTCCCTTCGATCTTTGTCTTCAACGACGCGGCGTAGACATGCTCTTTGCCGTCAAACAGAGCGTCCAAGCCCTGCCGCGCCACGTCCTCAGGCTCGCTCTCCTTCTTTCCGTCCTGACCTACCTGGGTGTTATCCATGCCGGCACGGTGGAAGAAGTCGGTGTCGGTTGGCCCGGGCTGTAGAACCGTAACGCTCACGCCCGTATCTCTCAGCTCGTAGCGCAAACTATGCCCAAACGACAGCACAAAGGCTTTGCTGGCGGCGTAGACCGCCTCGCGGGGCGCCACCATCTCCCCGGCGATCGAAGAAGTGAATAGAATCCGGCCGCTCCCGCGCTGCACCATGTGGCGCACCACATATTTCGAGAAGTGGACCGTGCTCTCGCAATTCAGATGGATCATGTTCAATTCTTCTCGCAGATTCGTATCTTTGAAGAGCCCGCCCAGGCCGACGCCCGCATTGATGCAGGCCACATCCACCGGTATCCCCAGAGTCTCGATGACATCCCAAAGTTCTTCCACTCCATCCGGGGTGGCGAGATCGACAGTGGCCTCCACCACCTTCACGCCGAATGCGCGCAGGTCGTCGGCCGCCCTGCTCAGCCGTTCTCCCGAGGACGCAATAACCAGATCGTATTTCCGCTTTGCCAATTCGGCGGCGAGTTCATATCCGATGCCGCTGGAAGCGCCTGTGACCACTGCTAGCATGTGCAAATCTCCTAGAGCGCAAATAGGCCCCTGCCCGTGTACTTCGGCTGTGATGCGGCCTGGCAGGAAAGGGCGGCTTGTGCTGGCGATAAGGTGAATCCTTAATGAAGGCGGTGCTACAATCCCCGCCGTAGGGCATCCAAGGATTCAGATGAGGACGCGAGGCCAAATTCGCATCGGCATCTCAGGATGGCGCTATAAGGGCTGGAGAGGCACCTTCTATCCTCAAAAGCTTCCTCAACGAGCAGAGCTCAGCTACGCGGCATCGCACTTTAGCACGATCGAGCTCAATGGCTCCTTCTACTCCCTGCAGACCCCCAAAAGCTTCGCCAGCTGGTATGAGGAAACCCCTCCAGACTTCGTCTTCGCCGTAAAGGGATCCCGCTACCTCACTCACATGCGCAAGCTGAGCGACATTGAAGCCCCGCTCGCCAACTTCTTTGCTCAAGGTCTACTGCGCCTTGGAGAAAAGCTGGGCCCCATCCTGTGGCAGCTTCCCCCCTGGTTCACCTTCAAGCCTGAGCGCCTTGAGGCTTTCTTTCGCCTCTTGCCGCGCACCCAAAACGAAGCTTCGGCGATGGCCAAATCGCACGATGAAAGGATGAAAGGCCGTACCTGGCTCGAAGTAGCTCATGACCTGCCCATCCGTCACGCTCTGGAGATCCGGCATAAGAGCTTCGAGTGTCCCGAATTCATTGACCTTCTGCGCAAGCATAAGGTCGGCCTTGTGGTCGCGGATACGGTAGAGTGGCCCCTGCTGATGGACGTTACCGCCGATTTCATCTACTGCCGACTACACGGTAGCGAACAGCTCTACGCCAGCGGCTACGATACCGATGCCATCGAGCAGTGGGCCCACCGGGTCGACCGCTGGTCGCGCGGCATGGAGGTAACGGACGGCCAAAAGGCCAGTCCAAAGAACGCTCCACCCCGCAAGACCCGGGACGTATACGTCTATTTCGATAACGACGCCAAGGTGCGTGCGCCCTATGATGCAAAGTCCTTGCGAGAGCGTGTGGAAGCGCTCGCTCTCCGTCGGGAAGCCGCTTGAGACATTGGCTGACAACGAATCTGCCCAGTTCACCTTCCAAGCAAAAGGAACACAGATCGATCAGGAGATGCTATGCAAGGGCTGAAAGGTAAGGTCGCGATCGTCACCGGCGCAAGTTCCGGTATCGGTCAGGGGATCGCAAAACGTCTTGGCTGTGAAGGCGCCAAGGTCATTGTTGACTACGTCGGCGCGCCCGAGGGTGCGGAAGATACCGAACGTGCCATTAAGGCCACCGGGGGCGACGGCGAGATTGTCCAGGCCGATGTCACCAAAATGGACGATGTGCGGCGGCTGGTCGACACCGCCTGGGAACGCTTCGGCAGTGCCGACATCCTGGTGAACAACGCGGGCATGGAACGGAAGTCGGCCTTCTGGGACACTCCGGAAAAAGACTACGACGAAATCATGGCGGTCAACCTGCGCGGACCCTTCTTCCTTACCCAGGCATTCGTGCGCCGACTGCGTGACAGCAAGAAGCCCGGACGCATCGTCAACATCAGCTCCGTTCACGAAGACATGGTCTTCCCCGGCTTCGCCAGCTACTGCTGCAGCAAGGGCGGATTGCGGATGCTCATGCGCGACCTTTCCGTCGAGTTAGGACCCCTCGGCATCACGGTCAACAACGTAGCCCCCGGTGCCATCTCCACCCCCATCAACAAAACCCTCCTCCAGGACAAGCCAAAGCTCAGCGCCTTGCTCGCCAACATCCCTCTGGGACGGATGGGCACGCCCGACGATGTTGCCGGGCTGGTAGCCTTCCTCTGCTCCAACGATGCCTCCTATATCACCGGTTCGACCTTCGTTGTAGATGGCGGACTGATGCGTAACTACCGCGAGCAATAGACCATGCCAGCAAAGATTGAAGACTACGCTCTGTTGGGTGACTGTGAAACCGCTGCCTTGGTCGACCGCAATGGCTCTATCGACTGGCTCTGCTGGCCAACCTTCGCCTCCGAGGCCTGCTTTTGCGCCTTGCTCGGAACTGAAGAGAACGGCTACTGGCGCATCGCTCCGGCTGCTCAGAACTCCTCCTCTACCCGCAGCTACCGCGACCATTCCTTAATCCTGGAGACCACCTTTGAGAACGAAGAGGGCGCGGTCAAGCTGATCGACTTCATGCCGATCCGCGAACACAACTCCGATGTAGTCCGCATCGTCGAAGGGGTGCGCGGAGCGGTCTCCATGCGCATGGAGTTGGCCCTGCGTTTCGACTACGGCAGAACGGTGCCCTGGGTGACGAAGATCAACGACGGCGTACGCGCCATTGCCGGACCCAACCTCGTGATCCTGCATGGCTCGGCCCCCGTCCATGGCGAAGCTCTCAAGACCGTTGCCGATTTCACGGTACGCCCTGGCGAGCGCGTCTGGTTCACCCTTACTTACGGGACCTCTTACGATCCAGATCCAGCCCCCATCGATCCGGAGCAAGCCGAAAAGGATACTGAGAACTTCTGGGTTCCCTGGGCGAAGCAGCTCACCTACAAAGGCAAATACCGCGAAGCCGTGGAGCGGTCCCTCATCACGCTCAAAGCCATGACCTTCCGGCCCACCGGCGGCGTCGTGGCAGCCATGACGACCTCGCTGCCGGAGTGGATCGGCAGTGTGCGCAACTGGGATTACCGATACTGCTGGCTCCGCGACACCACCTTCACCCTGCTTGCCCTCTCCAATGCCGGCTACTACGAGGAAGCGGCTGCCTGGCAGGACTGGCTCTTGCGCGCCCTTGCCGGAAGCCCGGACCAGGTGCAGATCATGTACGGTCTCAAAGGAGAACGGCAACTGATTGAGTGGGAGGTGGATTGGCTTCCGGGCTATGAGAATTCCAAGCCGGTGCGCATTGGAAACGCCGCCTCCGGGCAGGTCCAGCTCGATATCTACGGGGAGATGCTGGACTGCTTCTTCCATGCCCAACAGACCCTGGCCGCCCACGGCGAGGATGAATTTCGCGTCTTGGCCTTGTTACTCGAACATCTTGAGAAAATCTGGCGCGAACCCGATGAAGGAATCTGGGAGACCCGCGGCGGACCGCAGCAGTTCACCTACTCCAAGATGATGGCCTGGGTTGCCTTCGACCGGGCAGTGAAACTCGCGCAGGCTCTGAATTACCGTGCGCCTGTGGACAGATGGTCAGAGATTCGTGACACCATCCACAACGAGATCCTGCAAAACGCCTACAACGCCAAGAAGAAGTGCTTCGTGCAGTCCTATGGATCAGACCAGCTCGATGCTTCCCTCTTGCTGATGCCCCTCGTCGGTTTCCTGCCAGCCGACGACCCCCGGGTCAAGGCGACCGTAGAGGCCATCGAACGCGAGCTGATGCCCCACGGGCTCGTTCTGCGCTACGACACCTCCAAGGTGAACGACGGCTTAGCTCCGGGCGAAGGCGTCTTTCTGGCATGCAGCTTCTGGATGGTCAGCAGCCTCAAGGCAAGCGGCCGCCGCGACGAGGCGGAGAAGCTCTTCGAGCACCTTCTGTCGCTCCGGAACGACCTGGGCCTGCTCTCGGAGGAGTACGATCCCGATGCCAAACGGCTGCTTGGGAACTTCCCCCAGGCCTTCTCGCACATCGCCCTGGTCAACGCCGCATTTGACCTGGAAGACGGTGAAGGTGTCCGCGAACGCTCCGACCGCATGCGTGCCGAGACACCCGCTCACTCCAGCCAGGACTAGTTTGCTTTAGGAATTCAGACGGCAGGGTGTTTGAACAGAAGGAACTTGGCGGAGAGGGGGAGATTCGAACTCCCGATAGCCTTACGACTATGCCTGATTTCGAGTCAGGTGCATTCAACCGGGCTCTGCCACCTCTCCGCTATTAAGCCACTTTATTTCTATGGCTTGCAGTCGGCTTCGATTCTGCTCTTCTCGCCCGGATAAGAGCAGTGTCCGCTTTTACGTTCTTCTCTTTTCCCGTGCACCAGCCGCTCTACCGCCGAGCATGGAGACAGATATGGGAACATTGCGAGACTATCTGAAGCGTCCTGTGTCCGAGCAGCTCTGCGGCAGCGCGCAAACCCACCCGGCCATAACCAGTCTACTTGCAAAGGTATGCCGGTTGCAATGCCATGTGTACGCTGGCGCGGAACTGAGGGGCATTCCAGGCAGTAAGACCACCTCCGGTGAAGCGAACGCACAGTCGTCGGCCTGCGATAACTGCCCCATTGGAACATTCACAGAGATCTCACTAGACTTGGTGGAGAAATTGCACTGTTGTCCTGCGGCAGCTTCAATGCGACTCGGGTCGTATCACCGAATCCAACTGATCACTTTACCTATGACACGAACCAGCAAACGATCTAACTCAAAGCCAACACGACGGTCACCGGCGGAATCGTTAACGCTGATCGGCCGACTGTTGTGGAGTTCCTTGATCGAGCAGTCGCTCTTCATCGCGCCGGTCGGCTTGCCGAGGCCGAAGTCGTATATCGCGAAATTCTCCGGATTTGGCCGAATCAGGCTGATGCCCTGCATCTATTGGGACTCATCGCGCATAGCGTGAAGAAGTATGACGCGGCTCTTCAGCTGTACGACCAATCTATCGCGATCAATTCTAAAAATCCTGCCGCGTTTAGCAATCGCGGAATTACGCTCCAGGATCTAAACAGACCAGCTGACGCTTTACAAAGCTTCGACATTGCTGTTGCACTGCAGCCCACTTTTGCTGAAGCTCATGGCAATCGCGGAACCGCATTACACGAGCTCGGGCGCGATGATGAAGCACTCGCCAGCTACGACAGAGCTATCTCAATCGATCCAAATTTTGCCGAATTTTACTTCAATCGAGCGGCCGCACATCTCGTGTTGCGCCGCTATGAGGCCGCGCTGGAGGACTGTGACGCCGCACTCCGTGTGGATCCGGTCGCCCCTCTAGCCTACTCGAATCGTGGAGCAGCATTGGCGGGCATGCATCGATATGGTGAGGCTCTTGAAAGCTTCAATCGAGCGATTGCGCTTGCGCCTGATTGCGCCGACGCGTATGCCAATCGAGCAGTTACCCTTCATTCCCTGAATCACAACCGTGCGGCCGTGGAAAGCTGTGACCGCGCAATACTGCTGAACCCAAGTTCGGTGCAAGCGCATGTCACTCGAGCTTCCCTCCTCTTTCGCGTTCGGGAATACCCCAAGGCGCTGGAGAGTGTCCAGCAAGCCTTGCGGCTGGACGAGAACGTGAAGGATCAAGCAGGGACCGCACTATATCTGAAACGGCTGATGTGTGACTGGAGTAACACTGAGTACGATTTGCCGAGGATCGAGTCGGATATTGACGCCGGGAAGCGGGTCATTGCCCCCTTCGACTGTGCGGTCTTCTGTGAATCTCCGGTCCACGTGCGAAAGGCCACAGAGCTCTCTGTACAAGATAAGTACGGACCGGGTTCGAGCATAGCCGCAGTTGTCCAAGTCAACCAACCAAGACGAGACAAGATCGTCGTAGGCTACTTCTCCGCTGATTTTCACAATCATGCGACCACCTACCTAATGGCCCAGTTGTTCGAGCGACATGACAAGACCCGATTCGAGATTATAGGCTTTTCTTTCGGCTCGGAGAGCGACGACGAAATGCGGAGACGTACTACTGCCGCTATGGACAAGTTTGTTGATGTGCGGTCCGTATCAAACCGAGACGCTGCGGCGTTAAGCCGCAAAATGGGCGTCGACATTGCCATCGATTTGAAAGGTTTTACCGCCGACAATCGCTTTGAGATCTTCACCGAACGAGCTGCGCCGCTACAGGTCTCCTATCTCGGGTTTCCCGGAACGACGGGAGCCCCATGTATGGATTATCTGATCGCAGATGAAACCCTCGTCCCGGAGCGAAGCCGCCCGCACTACTCGGAGAAGATCATCTACCTGCCTGACAGTTACCAGGTCAATGACACCGCTCGCGCCATCTCTCCCGTCATGTACACCCGCGCCGAGGAAGGATTGCCCGAGATCGGATTTGTCTTTTGCTGCTTCAACAGTAATTACAAGATCACCCCAGCCGTTTTCGACGTGTGGATGAAGATCCTCAGCCGAGTCGAGGGAAGCGTACTTTGGCTTCTGCAAGAGAACCAGTGGGCAGCGAATAACCTCAGAAATGAGGCGG
>CBJOJD010000018.1:0-31648 GCA_966443485.1 uncultured bacterium
GTACTCAGGGCACGATCGTGCCAAGTTTCAGATCGCACCTCAGCCGCGCAATCCCAACCTGATTCTGTATATCGGGCGCCTCGTCGAGAAGAAGGGTGGCCCCTATCTGTTGCGCGCGGCGGCGCTGGCGGCCAAACGGCATCCGCAGCTTGAAGTGGCGATCATCGGCGATGGCCCCTTGCGGCAGGAGATGGAAGCGCTCGCCGCGGAACTCAAGGTCAACGTCCGTTTCCTGGGACGACTGCTTGATAACGAGCCCGGCAATACCGTTTTCGACTGGATCAGCCGCGCTCGCATCTTCTGCATGCCCAGCGTTACCGCCAGCAACGGCGATACGGAAGGGCAGCCTGCAGTGTTTGTTGAGGCGCATGCCTTGGGCACACCGGCCGTGAGCTTTCAGTCTGCAGGTATCGGTGAAGCAGTACTGGACGGCGAGACCGGATTGTTGGCTCCTGAGAAGGATGTAGATGCATTAGCGGAATGCATGCTGCGACTGCTGCGCGACGATGAGATGTGGGAGCGCTTCAGCCAGCGCGGCCGCACGTGGGTATGGGAACGTTTTGATGCGCAGAAGCTGAACGATCAACTGGAGCGTGCCTATCACCGAGCGATCGGACATTGAAGCCTTTTATCGCGCTCATTTGATTGCAAGTAATTCATAAAATGATGCTCCGGTAATCTATTCGTAATTGGGGTATCTTTAGTATTCTTGTTGTATAGACATTGTTGCGCATTCATTGTTCATAAGTTTGTAGCTGCTGTCCTACACTTCCCAATAACCGAAAAACGAAAGGGATCTCCGTGAGTGAAGCGGCATCTGTCCCGTCCCCCGATCTAGTGATCGTCACTGGGGCTGGACGAGGCATCGGGCAATCTATCGCTCAATCTGTAGCTGAGACCGGGGCGCACGTACTGTGCGTGTCTCAGAGCGATAAAGCAGTTCAAACAGCATCCACCATCCGCGAGCGCGGGGGCAAAGCCGATGGGCTGGTCATCGACCTGGCCGACTTTGTAACCGCAGAGCGCCAGGTTTCAGAGTGGATCGCTGCATCGTCCTTCAAGCGCATCGGCGTCGTGCTGGCGGCCGCGGTGCTCGGCCCTACGGGTCCGCTGTTCGAGACTCCGCTGACCGAATGGGAGAAGGCCTTCAAGACGAACGTCTTGGGAAATCTTGCGATTGCCCGCGCGGCTCTTCCTCGGCAGTTGGAGAATAAGTTCGGCCGTACGTTGTTCTTTGCGGGCGGCGGTGCGGCGTATGCGTATCCCATGTTTCCTGCCTATGCGGCAACCAAGACCGCACTGGTTCGCGCGGTTGAGAACCTGCACGAAGACCTGAAGGATAAGGGTGACTTCGCGGTGGCAATCCTTGCGCCCGGCGCGGTAGAGACCGATACCCTCGCCAGCGTTCGCGCAAGCGGTGGCTATGTGCGGACCACGGTGGGTATCGAAGAGCCCACGGGGTTTGCGAAGGCCTTTGTCACTTCCGCCAGCTGCGCGTTCTCTGGGTGCTTTGTGCACGTGCGCGACGTGTGGCCGCAATACCTCAATAACGATTCCCAGCTGAGCGGCAAGGATCTCTGGAAGCTGCGCCGGATTGAATCGTAACGATTTGCAAGGCAAAGCTACTATCTGAGGTGCATGCCTCGCGTGGGAGCTTTGCCCTCACAAAATTAGATTGCTCATCGAGTATTTTTCAAACTGAAACGAAAGGCGTGCACATTCAAACTATGCCATCTGGTCAAGCGAGAAAATTCTTCATTGTGGGTGGAGCCGGTTTCATCGGCAGTCATTTTACCGATCGTCTGCTCTCGGATCCCGAGACCGGTGGAGTCACACTGTATGACAACTTCTCCTCCGGGCGGGAATGGCATTATGAGCACCACCTGAAGGATTCACGTCTGAAGGTTGTCAAAGGTGAAGTGGGCGATCTGAATGCGCTCACCACGGCCATTGCAGGTCACGATGTGGTGATTCACCTTGCATCGAATCCTGACATCGCCCGTGCTGCTACCGAGCCCGAGGTAGATTTCTATCAGGGCACCGTGCTCACCAATAACGTGGTGGAAGCCATGCGTCGTGCGGGCGTTCCCCGCCTGCTCTACGCCTCGGGAAGCGGCGTCTACGGCGATCTGGGCGAGATCGAAGCGAAAGAAGATCAAGGTCCGCTGATCCCGGTGTCGACTTACGGCGCCAGCAAGCTTTCTGGCGAAGTGCTGATTGCCAGCTACTGCTTCATGTTCGGCCTTACCGCACGTGCCTTCCGTTTTGGCAATGTGGTTGGACCGCGACAGACGCACGGCGTGGGCTTTGATTTCGTGCGCCGCTTGACTGCCGATCCGACGCGCCTGCGCATTCTGGGCGATGGCAACCAGAGCAAGTCGTACATCCACGTGACCGACGTCGTGGCAGCGGTGCTCCACGCCAACGATCATGCCAAGGAAGACTTCCAGGTCTTCAACGTGGCCACCGGTGACTACATCACGGTGAACGAGATTGCCGATCTGGCTGTAGAGATCGTAGGCCTGAAAGAGAAGCCGGCTTACGAGCATACGGGCGGCAACCGTGGTTGGAAGGGCGACGTTCCTGTGGTCCGTCTCAACACCGACCGCATCAAGAGCCTGGGCTGGCGCTGCCAGCGCACTAGCCGCGAAGCATTGAAGGCTTCGATCCTTGCCCTCTATCAAGATGAACGCACAAGCAAACTCTAAGCAGTTTCCGAAACTCGCGTTATTGGCCGGTGGCTTGGCCACGCGTCTTCGTCCCATCACCACGAAGATTCCCAAGTCCATGGTTAACGTCGCTGGTGAGCCCTTTGTGGCTCACCAGTTGAGGCTCCTCGCCAAGCAGGGAATTACCGAGATCGTGATGTGCGTGGGATATCTCGGTGAGCAGCTGCAGGAGTTCGTCGGAGATGGTTCGACTTTCGGCTGCCGCGTCGAGTACTCATTCGACGGCGAGAAGCTGAAGGGCACGGGCGGCGCCATCAAGAAGGCGCTTCCGTTGCTGGGAGAAGAGTTCTTCATCATGTATGGAGACAGCTATCTCCCCACTCCGTTCGCTCCGGTGTACGAGTCGTACGCTCGGTCGGGCCTGCAGGGCTTGATGACCGTCTTTCACAACGGCAATCTCTGGGACAAGAGCAACGTCTTGTTCCGCGAGGGGCGCATTGTGAACTACGACAAGCGCAACCCCACGCCCGACATGGACTACATCGACTACGGCCTGGGCATCGTGAAGGCCAAGGCATTTGAAGGCTGGTCGAGTGACGACACCTTCGATCTGGCGCTCGTCTATGAGGCGCTGGTCGCCAAAGGACAGTTGGCGGGCTACGAAGTGAAAGAACGTTTCTTCGAGATTGGTTCGCACGAAGGGCTTGGCGAAACGGACTCTCTTTTCCTTGAGTTGCAACAGGGAAGAGCCTAAAAGAAATTGCATTGAACTTGAGCGGTTGATATCCACAGGAGATAAAGCGTGATTATTACTAAGACCCCGTTGCGTATCTCAATCGGAGGAGGCGGCACCGATCTTCCGTCCTACTACCGCGAGTTTGGCGGGTTTGTCATTTCGGCGGCTATCAACAAGTATGTGTACATCAGCATCAACCGCAACTTCTTCCCTGGCTACTTTCTGCGTTATTCGGAATCAGAGCATGTGCAGACTCGCGAAGAGATCAAGCATCGCCTGATCAAGGAAACACTCTATAAGTACGAAGTCGATGAGCCCCTTGAAATCGTCAGCGTTGCCGACGTACCGGGCGGAACCGGTCTGGGTTCTTCGGGAACCTTCACCGTGGGCCTGATTCACGCATTGCAGGCGCATACCCGCTCCCGCGTCGATGCTGAGTTCCTCGCCTCGGGTGCGGTCGACATCGAGATGAATCGCCTCAAGGAGCCGGTCGGCAAGCAGGACCAGTACATCGCGGCCTATGGCGGCTTGCTCTGTCAGCAGTACAACCAGGACGACTCGGTAGATGTGTCGTATCTGAAGATGACCGATACCGCCGTGCACGAACTGCGCGATTCGCTGATGCTGTTCTTCATCGGCACCACGCGCAGCGCGTCCGGCATTCTGAGCGATCAGAAGAAGAAGTCGGAAGAGCGCGATCAGAAGATGCTTGATGGCTTGCACTTCACCAAGCAGCTCGGCCAGGAGATCAAGAGCGTGCTCGAGGGGGGCGATATTCCTCGCTTCGGCGAACTGATGCACGAGCACTGGCTACGCAAGCGCGGCCGCTCCACTGGCATGAGCAGCAATCATATCGACGAGCTCTACGAGTTGGGCCGGACCAAGGGCGGTGCGATTGGCGGCAAGCTGGTAGGAGCTGGCGGCAGCGGCTTCCTGCTGTTCTCCACCTCGGACCGCAAGCGCCTGCGCAATACTATGACCGAAGCGGGCCTGCGGGAGATGGACTTCAGCTTCGACTTCGATGGTTCAGTAGTGATGCTCCGCAATCGCGGATAACTGCCGCCGAGTCGAACCCTTCAACCTACTTACGTAGCGTCTTACAGCACGGCATTCAGGGCAGCCCTTTTCACGGGCTGTCCTGAACCATTGAGAATCTTGAGGTCTCTTAAGCGATGGCAACACTGCTCACAGTCGGACTTCCGGTTTATAACTCCATGCCCTATCTGCAGGAGACTATGGAGAGTCTGTTTGCGCAGACCAATCCGGATTTCGAAATCCTGGCCATCGTGGACGACTGCAATGACGGCAGCGTCGAGTATATGGAGTCGCTGCGCGATCCGCGCCTGCGCATCATCAGGCAGCCCAAGTCGGGCTTAGCCAATGCGCTGAACCGGATGTTGCGGGAATGCAAGACACCCTGGCTGGTCCGGCAGGACACGGACGACGTCTCTTACCCAAACCGCATTGCCACGATTCTTGATTATGTGAAGCGCTATCCGGACGCGGGGATGTTCTACTCGCTTGCCGAGTACTACCCGAAGGAGCTGTGCCTGGGAACATTTCGGTGCACGCGCGGCACTCCGGAGGAGCTGCGCAAGATTGCCGAGTCAGGCATGCTGCTCTCGTTCTGCCATCCCTCGGCGGTTCTGCACGCAGAGCGAACGCTGGATGTGGGTGGATACGATCCGACACTGCACGTGGAAGATGTCGATCTGTGGTGCCGGATGGCGCTGAAGTATCCCATTCAGTTCATCCCGGAGCCCCTGGTCGGCTATCGCCAGAACTCGAGCAGCCTCACCACGCACAATCTGCTGCGGGCGCATATCGAAGGTCTGTATGACCAGTACCTCTTGTTGTCGCGCCTGAATGGTTGGCAGCCGCAGCCTCTGGCCAACGTGCGCGATCTGCTGGCTTCCTTGATTTCAGAGCGGGAGCTGCGGGCCAAAGAGCAGTTGCGCAACGTGAATATGATGCTGGCGCAAAAGAGCTATTTCTCTGCGGGGATGGCGATGCTACGTTGTCTCAGCATCTCGCCCAAGTACTTCTTCAAACGTCTGGCCGATGAGATTAAAGCCACAGGGCCAATCACCAACGGCGTGAACCCCAAGTTGTATCTGCGCCGCAAGAGCGAGTTCTGGCCGAACCAAATGAATACACGTGAACTGTCTGGGGCTGTTACGCCGTCCAGGCACTGACAACAACGCAGATCAACCCCCCAGGAGATAGGAATGCCGAGCGTCGATCAATTAAAAGTGAAACTATTCTGCGATGGCGCGGACTTTGACAGCATCCTTTCGATGTATAAAAACCCTTACATCAAAGGCTTCACGACCAACCCCACCCTGATGCGCAAGGCCGGCATCTCGGACTATGAAGCCTTCGGACGAAAGGTGCTCGCCGCAGTTCCCGACCGCCCGGTCTCCCTGGAGGTCTTTGCTGATGACCTGGCGACCATGGAAGCCCAGGCCGACAAGATCGCCACTTGGGGATCGAACGTCAACGTCAAGATTCCCATCACCAACACCAAGGGCGAGTTCACCGGACCGCTGCTCAAGAAGCTCTCCGCCAAAGGCGTGGTGCTGAACATCACGGCCATCATGACGGTCAAGCAGGTCGAAGATGTCGCGGCTTGCCTCGATCCCAAGACCCCCTCGATCATCTCGGTGTTTGCTGGCCGCGTGGCCGATACCGGTGTGGATCCTGTGCCGTTGATGGCGGACTGCCTGAAGGCTCTGAAGAATCAGCCCAAGGCTGAGCTGCTGTGGGCCAGCCCCCGCGAGCTGCTCAATGTCTTCCAGGCGGACGAAGTGGGCTGCCACATCATCACCGCCACTCCAGACATTCTGGCCAAGCTGAAGCTGGTGGGCAAGAGCCTGGACGACTACTCGCTGGATACGGTGAAGATGTTCTACACCGACGCCAGCGCCGCCGGATTCTCCATCTAACTAAACTAGAAACAAGGGTGTGCTCATGATGCGGCTCGACGCGCTGGGTCGTGGGCACACCGAATTGCGGAGAGATGCTTGAAGTTCCCCCTGATGCGCCGTTCTCGCGCCGACCAGTCGAGTGACACGAACCAGGCTCAGCCTGAAGCAAAATCGACCCTGAAGCGCGATTCGTTCTGGATGCTCTCCGGACAGACGCTCGCCATGGGGTTTCAGGCGGTCTATTTCGTCCTGATTGGACGAGCGCTGGGCAGCAAGGAGTACGGTGCATTCGTCGGCGTAGCCGCGCTGATCAGCGTGCTTGCCCAGTTCAGCAGTCTGGGCATGGACCTGATCATCATTCGCGATGTGAGCCGGGATCGCAGCAAGTTCCCGCGTTCCTGGGGATTGTCGCTCGAGCTTTCCCTGCTGGGCTTCGCTGCCATCACGGGCATCGCCATGCTGATCGGGCATTTCACGCTGAAGCCCGACGTGCGCGGCTTGATTCCCTACATCGCCTTCTCGGATGCATTTCTCGCCCGGATCGCGATGCTGTGCAGCAAGGCGTTTCAGGGGTTCAACCGCTTTGAGCGCAGCGCTCAAATCATGGCGCTCACCAACTTCACTCGCGCAGTGGTTGCGGGCATGCTGTTTGCCTGGGTGGTTTACACCCACTCCGTGGCGACTGCTTATACCTGGACCAAGATCTACTGGATCTCGTCTTTGGCCGTTGCGCTGCTGGGGTTGGCCATGGTGACTAAGTCACTGGGGCTGCCTAAGTGGGCGAAGATCTCCGGCAAAGACGTCAGCGAGGGCATCAGCTTTTCGCTGTCGAGCTCGTCTATTTCGTTTTACAACGATATCGATAAAACGTACCTGGTCAGCCTGGGCCAGAACTACGCGGCCGGCATTTACTCTGCCGCCTATCGCAGCATCGACGTGGCCAGCACGCCGATTGACAGCATCTACTCCGCCGCATTTCCGCAGTTCTTCCGCGAAGGCGCCAAGAGCGTTCGCCACGCCAGCAACTTCTCGCGCAGGCTGATGAAGAAGACGGTGCTGTACTCGGTGGTTGCGGCGATCGGGATGTTTGTCGGCGCTCCCTTGCTGTCTTTGGCCTTGGGAAAGAGCTTCAACGGCTCGATAGAAGCTTTGCGTTGGCTTTGCCTGCTGCCGCTGATCCGGTGTTTCCACTATGCCGCCGGCACTACCATCACCGGATCCGTGTCGCAGTGGTATCGAACGGTGCAGCAGATCAGCGTGGCGCTTTTGAACCTCGGCCTCAATGCACTCCTGATTCCGCAGTACTCCTGGAAGGGTGCCGCGGCCGCGAGTTTGCTGACAGACGGAGCCTTGGCCCTGATGAACTGGATCTGCGTCTGGTGGCTGATTGCCCGCCAGGAGCGCGCCCGGGCAGCAGAAATTCAGGAGCCAGAATCTGCGCTTTCTTAGCAATTTGGTGGTAAGTTAGAGCTACGTTCCCCGCCCGACCTAGTGGTCGCAATAGCTTTTGTCCTATCTCCACATGACACTGCGCGGACGGCGCGCCGGACCCCGGCAATGCAGGGGGAACGATCCATAAGTAATCGCAACACAGTTAGATTGGTGGATAGAGGTAAGTCGTGAAGAGTACCTTGCTGGAAGATTCCGCGGTGCGATCGGCGGGTGGAAGAACCCGGCCCGTGGCTGCTCCTGCGGGTCGCTCGACCCTGTTCTGGACCTTTGCCTGGTTTGCCCTCTCCTTCGGCATCCTCATGCTCTTCTGGGCTATCCGTATTCGCCCCATCTACGTTGAAGAGCAGTTCTCAGAGCTGGCCAGCTCAGCCCGGATGTTTCATCCGCACTTCCTCAACTGGTTCACCAAGCCTTTCAGCTTATACCGGATGGACTATCCGGAGTGGAACCTGCTTTATCGCAGTTTTATTCGTCCCACCGAGTGCTTCCAGTACTACGTACTCTCTATCTTCTTCGGTGCGCACTTTTCTGCCTATTTGGTTTCGAATTACCTCTATCAAGCGGGGACCTGCGCGCTCACCTACTTTATCGCGGCTGAAATTCTTAAGCTCAATCCCAAGCTTTGCCACCTGCTGGCCTTCATGGTCTTTATCTCGCCGGCGTACGGGCAGCAGCAGCTTTTTCTCATCAGCTTTGCCGTCGATCCCTTAGCGGGATTTCTTGTCGTCGCCTCCATCCTGTTCTTCTTGCGGCGCCAATGGGTGCTGTCCTGGATTCTGATTGCTTTGGCCGTGGGCGCGAAGGAGCCGGCGTGGCCCATCCCCCTGGCCATGGCGGCGATTCTGCTGTTTGCGCTGAAGACGCCGCGCTGGCAGCGTCTGTTGGCCGCTGGGGCTTTCGTGTTTCCCGTCGCTGTGATCATCGCATTGCGTGCCTATGCCTTCGGCATGGTGGGCGCGCTGACATCGGATGAAGGCGGTGGACCCTCGACCGGCATTGCGACCAGTGCTGTAATGCGCCTTTTGCAAGGGCTGGAAAAGTGGCCCTTCGGCGTGCTGCTCCACTCGCAACAGTATTATCCCTGGGTCTTGGAGAGCGCTCGCGTTTGCGGATACGTACTCGACATCATCGCTTGGATTACGGTTGCGTTCTATCTTGGCCGTGCCTTGCTGCACGTTCTGAGGGGAACGCGCGGCTTCGGACAGAAGATCGAAGCCATTCAGAGAGCGCTTACCAGCATCGACTTTACGGTTTGGGCTACCGTTGCACTGGCTGCGGCCACGCTGGTGTTTCCGCTGCGCTTCACGGGCGATCCCCGCTATGGAGCACCCACTTACCCCATGATCTTCGTGACGCTGGGGCTGTTTCTCTCGCGCAGCAAGGTGTTCTGGGGTAGATTCGTCTCCGCTGCGTTGCTGGCGGGAATCTTCCTCTACGGCTTCACTCTGCGTGTAAGTGACTTCACCTACGGGACAGACGTCTTCCATGCGGAATGGCAGCTGGTGGCGGGTTATCGCCAAGCCATTCAGAATGCCGGCAGCCGTCCCATGTTTGTCGTGGACGATGCCACCGGTGGCGAGATCAACCACGAGGCCATTCAGCAGTTCTATGGGCCGCAGGCGAAGGTAATCCGCATCAACGATATTTACAAGGAGCGGGATTGCCGCATCCTGCCGGATGACGGTGAACTGCCGCTGCACATCCAGGTGACAGCGCATCGCGTTTCGCCCACCTCCATTGCGGTCCGCTCGGTGATGACCGGCTGCGGAGGGCACAACTTCCTGGGCGTGCCGCGCTTGCCCAAGGGGCCGCTGCAGCGTTCTGTGCTGGGCTACAAGCTGGTCTACACCCGGCTGGATCCGCGTTCCTCGCCTCAGCCTGCAAGCGGGGATCCGCGCGTGCTCGAAGTGACCCTGGAAAACGTGCCTGCCGACACCATCATCGTGGCTCCCGACTTTGCCAACCGCACTTACGTTCCAGTTCCTATCTCCTGAACGCGTTGATAGCGTCGAAATTCTGAGCGTAGTTACTCTTGTCTGACTTATAAAGCCTTTCGGTAACGAATCGAAGGGTTTGTTTATTGCATCCTTTATGCACATCTGGGGCAAACTGTTGCAGAGCTTGCCCGGATAGATCACGCCAAAGCTGACCGATGCTTGTCTCGCATGCATGCGGACTGACTCACAGGAATTAGGTAAGAGCATGATCGAAGAACAGGGAAATGGGAGCTACTCTGCTCGTCCCAAGTTTCTCTCTTGGGGGCGATACCCGCGGCATCAAGCCAAAGTCGTCGCTATCCAAGCGCAGCAGGAGTGCCGCGCCGCTCTGAACCAGCGGAATGGCGGACTCTTGCCTGTGGGTCTTGGTCGCAGCTACGGCGATTCCTGCCTGCTGAAAGACGGCACCCTGCTGCAGACTACCTCGATGAATCGGGCCATCGCCTTCGATACGTTGACGGGCGTTCTGACCGCGGAGAGTGGCATCTCGCTGGCCGAGATCCTGGACTTTGCCGTGCCTCAGGGATTCTTTCTGCCCGTGACGCCGGGAACGAAGTTCGTGACTCTGGGCGGCGCGATCGCCAACGACATTCACGGCAAGAACCACGGCGTGGCGGGCTGCTTTGGCAATCACGTGGTCGAGTTTGAGCTGGTGCGCTCTGACGGATCGATCCTGCGCTGCTCTCCTGAGTCCAATCCAGGACTCTTCTCCGCCACTATCGGCGGCTTGGGGCTGACAGGAGTGATCACGTGGGCGCGGGTTCGCCTGATCCCCATCGTCTCGCGGGAGATCGACTTCGACTCTACGCAGTTCCACGGGATCGACGAATTCATTGCCATCGCCCAAGAGGCCAAGGATGTCGAATACACGGTCAGCTGGATCGACACGGCTTCTACGGGCAAGAACTTCGCACGGGGCCTCTTCTATCAGGGCACGCACAGCCGGGTGCCCGGCAAGTTGAACCGCTCTGCCAAGCCGCAATGGGTATTTCCCTTTGAGGCACCGGAGTTCTTTCTGACGCATCGCACGGTGGGCGCGTTCAATTCCGTTTACTTCCACAAGCAGCGCAAACGTCGCGTGCAAGCGCGCGTGGACTACGAGCCATTCTTCTATCCGCTGGATACCATCTCCCACTGGAACCGACTGTACGGCAGGCGGGGTCTGCTGCAGTTTCAATGCGTGATTCCGTGGGAGTCGGCGCGCGAGGGCGTCACGGCGCTTCTCGACGAGATCACTCGCTCCCGGCTTTCAAGCTTTCTTTCCGTTCTCAAGGCCTTCGGCGATGTGCAATCGCCGGGACTCCTGAGCTTCCCCAAGCCGGGCATTACGCTGGCGATGGACTTCCCCATCCGCCGCGATGTGAGCTTCTCTCTGTACATGCGCTTGGCCGATATGACCCGCGACTTTGGAGGGCGACTGTATCCCGCGAAGGACGCGGCGATGACCGAGAGCCACTTCAAGGCTTTCTATCCGCAATGGGAGCAGCTAGAGGCGCTGCGTGATCCTGCCATCCAATCCAGTTTCTGGCAGCGCGTCACCGGCATCCGCGGCGACGGCCAGCGGGAGTCTCATCTCGACGAGGTGGGAACCCTGTCCTCGAGTGCTCGATAAAAGGGGCCAAGCGTCGCTGTTGCGCTCAGCCTTGGCGACGTCTAGTTAGCGCTGTGGTGAGTGGCGAAAGGCTCGGCGCTGGAGAGCCTCTCGTAGATCTGAAAGATGGCTGCCGTTCGGCTGGTCACGCGCAGCTTGGCAAAGATCTTCACTAGGTGATTCTTCACCGTGTGCTCGCTGACCTGAAGGGCGAAGGCGATTTCCTTGTTGCTTTTGCCGCGCATCACCAGGTCGGCTACCTCCCGTTCTCGCTCCGTGAGCAATCCTTCCAGGGGAGAAGGCGCATGCAATGTGCGCCGGCCAGCGGCAAACTCGTCGAGCACGTCGTTCAACTGCTCGCTCGAGGCCCACACCTGTCCCTCATCCACGCATTGAATGGCTTTCAGAAGGGTGGCGACGGTGGCGTCGCGCTCATCCAGATAGCCGCGCGCTCCGGAACGGAATGCGGCCACGATGTCTTCCCGTCCCGCGGCATTGCCGAGCACGATGGCACGAAGGCCTGGGTAAGCATGCAGGGCCTCTGAGACCAGCCTGAGTCCGAGATAGCGAACTCCGTCCAGGTGAAGATTTGTGAGCAGAATCCGATAAGTAGTTTGAGATAACTCGGTAAGTGCGCTGTCATAACTGTGATGGGCACTGACGGAGAGGTGATCCTGCGCCGCGGCGAACTCGCGGGACAGCAGGTCGGCGGTGATCTTGCTCGCAAGAACGAGACAGATGCGAATGGGCCGGTTGCGGGGAGCCGAGTCGTTCATGGTTCTACCTCGCTAGGTCCACAGGAATCGATGGCAGATTCGATTCAGCGGAAAGGCAGTCATCGTAGTACACCGTAAACCGCGCCGAAGAGGCCTGCTGTCCAAAAGCAGTTCGAAAGGCCTAGTACATCTACCCTATTGCCTACTATAGCGTGATCGGATACGCTCGATCCATAATTCTGCCCATATCGAACCTAAACATTCTATTCAGATAGACGAAGTTTTTTTAGCTTGCACCTGTAACGTTTATAGCTCCACATTGACTATCTTTCGGACGCTCCGCCCCGTTTTCGTGTGCGTCAACTACTGAAGACGATTCAGCATCAAGGGCCCGTTTTGCATCCGCGCCTGCCGCGAGTCGAGCAGCTAAGCCTGTCTGTGCACGCCGCCCACCGCTGTGGCGCGAGTGCCAAGGTGATTCGTGGGCAGGGCGTCTATCGATTCCGGTTAATTGCCGGAGCAGGGTGCGATCGGCTCGTTAGGAGCCAAGCCCGCGAGGAGATTTATGTCGAATTCAAGCTCGGACGCGCGGATTCGCGTAGCCATTATCTGCCCCCAACCGCTGGTGTCGATTGGCGTGGCGAATGTCTGCCAAGAGGATCCGCGCCTTTCCCTGGTACACGATCTGTCCTCTTTGAGTGGGGCAGGGCAGTACCTGGCGCCTCATAAACCGCATGTGACGTTGATCGACTGGGACGCCATTCCGCAGAACTTTGAATCGGCCGGAGAAGTGCGAGATCTCAGCCAGTTCTCGCGAGTGTTGTTTCTCATGGACAAGTCCGATTCCGCGACCCGGGACAGGGCGTGTGAGCTTGGCGCGCGCGGAGTGCTGCCTAAGACGACGGCTGCCTCAACAGTGCGCGATGCGATCTGGAAGGTAGCTGCGGGAGGCACATGGCTTGAGCATGCTCCCGAGCCGCCCACCTCCGCCGCTGTGCCCGTAGCTTCGGAGCAGTCTGTGCGCCGCGCCATCGAGGGGCTTACCCGCCGCGAGCGGCAGATTGTGGAGCTGGTATGCAAGGGATTGCGCAACCGGCATATTGCCCGCGAACTGAAGATCTCGGAGACAACGGTCTGCCATCATCTCACCTCCATCTTCAACAAGCTCCAGGTCGAAGACCGGGTGGGACTCTTTATCTTTGCCCACCGGAATGGAATGGAGGCGGCTAAGCGAGATCAGAGCCAGCCCTCTGCCTGGAGAACTCCAGAGCTGCGGTCCCGGGGTGCAGTTACGGCCGATACAGAGTACCGAGCGGTAGCGGACGCAGCGAGAGCGTAGGGGATCGGAAAGCCACGAGCGCAGCCGCGAAGTCCCCGGCTGACTGCTCTGAAGCGAAAAGGCCCTCTGAGGTGAATGCCTCAGAGGGTTTTGTGTTTTTCGTGGATTCCCGCCAACGCTTCGGTGTTGGGTTCAGCTCCGGCAGTGAAGCGGAAGTCGCGCAGAGCATACTTGGCGCCATTCAATGAAAGGTGCTGGGTATCCGTATAGAACAGCTCATTGCCTTGCCGATAGACGCAAGCGTGCGCATCGCTGCACAAGCGCGGGGTCAAATCGACCAGGGCCACACCCGAACTGAACTCTCCAGCTGTGTGCTGTAGAGCCGAGGTCGCCATGGCCGAGGCGGATGCGCCAATGGGCTGAGCGAAGCCCGGATCGTCGTTCTCGGAGACCTGCAAGAGCCCGGTCAGTTCGTGTCGTACGGGCAGGCGCGAGGTGCGAATCCTCCAGAGGGGATCGACGTCGAAGACCGGTACGTCATTCATCACCACCACGTCTTTACCCGCTTGACGGAGATCGCGGATGGAAGCTGAGAGTGACTGCTCCATCAGCTGTGTGGTGGCGTCCAGGTTGGGCACCGTGTGCTCGTGCACCAGGTCCGGCGTAAGCCAGCCATCGGCGAGATCCTGCAAGAATGGAGCTCCCCAGTATCCCGCCAGCACAACGGTGCGCACGTGAGCGTCTGATTTCAACATTTGCAGAACGCGCTGGTTAAAGCGCTGGCACTCCGCGGCGTGTCCGGGATGCTCGAGGATAAAGCGCGTAGCGCCGGTCAGCGGCGGACAGGAGGCTTTGCTCAGCTGCAGGAAACCGTAGCCCTCCTGGTTCGCAATGGCGCGCAGGCCGGGAGCTAATGCGGCTGAGTGGCTGTCTCCCCACAACGCGACGTCGTTTCCAGAAGTGGAGGTTGAGACGCAATCGCCGGAGAGGTTGGGCTTGTCTTTACCGTAGGGCGCCAGGCATGGGTCGCCGGTGAGCGTCAGTCCGGCGTTCTCCATCTGCGCCAGCTGGCGATCGCGTTGCGGCACTCCGCCGCTCTTCCAGACGCCGGCACAGACAGCGAGAATCACAGCGCTGACTACGCCATAGCGCACTAGCAGCGGAACCGGCGCCGCCGTGGACTTGCGGAAGGGCTGCTCGACGAAGTGGTAAGAGAAGATCGAGGCAGCGAAGGAGAGAACAATCACGAAGGCCACCGCAGCCGGTGGAACCTCCCGGCCATAGACCACGCGTGCTAAAGCGAGTAGCGGCCAGTGCCAAAGGTAGAACGAATATGAGATCTTGCCTACGAACACCAGTGGCCGCAAAGAGAGCAGGCGCTGGTTGATCCAGTTGCCTGGAACGGCCAGCAGCATCGCGGTGCCCAGCACCGAAGGAAGAGCCGCGACCCCTGGAAACGGAGTAGCCACGGTCAAGTACACCGCAGGCATCAGGATCATTGCCAATCCCACCAGTCCCGCACTAAAGGCCATTGCCGGGCGAAGCGAGATGGATTTGCCCCGCTCTGTGACCGCCAGCGCGACGCCGATGCCCAGCTCCCAGGCCCGCGAGGGCAGCATGTAGAACACCATCGTGGGATGGACGCTCAGCTCGCGTACCGCAAAGGCAAAGGACACCGCGCAGCCCAGCAGAATCGCCGGCAAAAGCCAGCTGCGCCGCACCTTGTAGAGCAGCAGCAAGAGCAGAGGAATGATGGCATAGAACTGCTCCTCCACGCCCAGCGACCAGGTCATCAACAGCGGATTCAACTCGCTGCGCAGGTCGAAGTAACCCGTAGTCTTCCAGAACAGTACGTTGGAGGCGGACAGGGTAGCAGCGAAGGCAGAACGTCCGAACTGCGCTGCCTCGTACGGAGAGAGCAACACCAACGCCGCCGCCACGGTAAACAGCAGGACAAAATAGTAGGCCGGAAGGATGCGCTTGGCGCGGCGCTGATAAAAGCGGAGAAAGCTGAAGCTGCCGGAGCGCAGCTCCGAGAAGATATGGCCGCCAATTAGATATCCAGAGATAACAAAGAAGACGTCGACGCCAGTGAAGCCGCCGGAGAGGGCACGGACACCTGCGTGATAGGCGACCACACTCAAAATGGCGATGGCCCGAAGCCCGTCAATGTCGCTGCGATACGTTCTATCCGCTACGTGAGCTTGACTCAAGAGTTGCTCTCCTGTGAGGTGGTACTCGCTTGTATGCGGTTGCTGGTCTGAGCGAAAAGGACAGCTTTAGGGAAGTTATGAGAGCCACAACCAGTATACCAGTGGCAGGATTTTCAGCTTGAAGATTCTGTGCTGCCCCACTGTTTCCAGTCACTTGTGGCGTATGACTAAAGTCAGGCAAGGCCGGAGCGTCAGGCTGTTGAGTGCACCATAAATATTGAATAAAAAAGCGACGGGCAGAGCCGGTTAGCTCTGCCCGCCTGTGTTGAGAACCAAGGCTTAATTGGTAAAGTCGATCACCGCGGCGGTCGTGATGGGCATACTGCCCAGCGTGAACATGCCGTTGGTGCCGGTGATCGTGGAAGAGACGGGCGTGCCGGAAGGTGTGCCGTCCGTGCTGCCGTCGAAGGTTAGCCCGCCGAACTTCACTCCGTTGGTGGAGCTGTAGCTCGGAGCGGTGATGTAGCGAACCGTTCCGGTCGAGTATCCAGGTAAGCTGATCTGGATCTTGCCGGTGGCCGTCTCATCCTTGTTGATGACCACCATGTGAGCCACGGAGGCGCTGTCGACCGTGGCCCAGATCGAGACATTCGAGTCCGTCATGGTGTGTACGGGCAGCAGCTTGGCTCCTTTGCCTGCGACTTGCGCAAAGGCCCACAAGCCGTAGTACAGAGGGTTCACCTGGGTAAGGTTAAAGACCGTCATGTTGTTCAGCGGCTGCGGTTTGAACTCGAACAGAGCGTAGGGCGTGTATTGACCGGTGTGCCAGTTCACTCCATCCATGCCGTTCGCCAGATAGTTGAACATGATGTCGATCGACCACAGCGTCGACTGGAAGGTGTTGCTGATGCCCGAGGCACCGCCGCCACCGATGGAATTGATTTCACCCATGCGGAACTTCGCTCCAGAGGTGTGAGCGGAGGCCGCGAAGGGGGCATAATCAGTGGGCAGCTGGGTTGCCGACGTGGGGATCAGCAGGTAATCGGCCGGGAGCGTCTGGCCGGCTGCTGCTCCACCCAGATAGGCGTGTTGGCTGATCAAGCCTGCGCTAAACGTTCCCGACGACAGCCCGCTTTCCGCAGCGGAGTTCCACTGGGAACCGGCAATCGAGGGTCCCATGACGGTGAAGCCCGTTCCCGCTGAGGACAGCACTCCCTGCTGCCACTGCTGGAACTCCGTCAAATAGGAAGAGAAGTCATAGGTCGAGGGACGAGAGTTCGAGTACGGATAGAGATCCGGCTCGTTCCCGATCTCGAAAGCGTAGATCAGGCTGTTCGGAATGCCACTGGCCCACTGAGCGGCCTGTGCCTGGGCAACCGAAAGGTTGTCGTTCATCAGATCCACACCCAGCGTGTATTTCACGTTCACATGCTGCGCGAGCTCCACCAGGGGTTCGATGTCCGGCTGCAGATTGCTGACCGTCGAGTTGTCGCCTTCGATGCGAAGCAGCATGGGCGCTGTGAGATATTGCGTGAGGTTTTTGAGCAGCTGGTAATAGGCGGTGTTGGCGCCGGTGGAGGCCTGCCCCATCATCGCCGTTGGCTGCGTCCAGTCCGTAGAAAGTCCCATGAAATCGGCCGGGATGGACTTCTGCGGGGTGGTACTCACCACCGATTCCGCCAACACACCCGAGGGTAGGGTGACGGTGACGGACCCTGAAACTGCGCTGCTCTGCAGCGACCCGGGCGCCACTGCAATGGCGTTGAAGGTTGTGGTCGTGGTCTGCGTGGGCGTGAGCGTGATCGGGCCTGAGTAGACCGGCGAGGAGGTCGTGGGCGTGCTGCCATTCATCGTGTAATAGATGGTCGCGCCCGCGGCGGAGTCGGACATCGAGACAGACGCGGTGTAGTTGAACGTGCCCGAGGCCGGGGTGATGGCCGGAGCCGGAGTCACAATCGTGTACTGTGTCTTGGCTTCGCCACTGGCGGAGTCGTTCGGAGCCAGCGCAATCGCCTGAATGGTCGTATTGGTGGTGGCGGTGATGGGGCCGCTGTACACGGGCGAGGAGGTGGTCGGATAGCTGCCATTCACCGTGTAGTAAATGACGGCTCCCGCCGTGGCGTCCGTGATCGTCACCGACTGCACCGAGCTATATGTGCCGGAGGCCGGGGAGATCACTGGAACCGCGGTTGGCAGCACGATCGTGTAGCCGGCCTTGCCGATCGGGCTGAGTGATCCACCGCTGGCAATTGCCACAGCTTCGATGGTCTGCGTCGCGCCAACGGTGATGGGCCCGGTGTACAGCTTCGAGCTGGTCGTGGGTGTCGTTCCGTCCGTGGTGTAGTAGATGGCCGCGCCGGAGGTGGCGTCCGAGATCGTCACCGACTGAACAGACGTGTACTTACCGGCGATGGGCGAAAAGGTTGGAGTGGCCGCAGGAGGCGTGATCGTGTAGGAGGCCGAAGCAACGGGGCTGGGGCTACCTCCCGATGCAAGCGCCATGGCTTTGATGGTCTCATTCTTGGCCACCGTGAGCGCGCCGCTGTAAATCGCGGAACTGGTGGTCGGCGTGGACCCATCGGTGGTGTAGTAAATCACGGCTCCCGAGGTGCTGTCGTAGATCGACACGCTCTGAGTCTTGAGGTAAGTGCCCGAAGCAACAGAAAACGTGGGAGTCGCCGCCGGCAATTTGATGGTGAACGTTGCCGCAGACACGGAACTGGCCACGTAGTACTTGGCGATGGCCATGGCCTTCACTGTTGTGTTCGCCGACACCGTGAACGCGCCACCATAGTAGTTCGAGGAGGTGGTGGGCGTCGTTCCGTTGGTCGTGTAGTAGATGCTGGCTCCGGAGGTGGCGGAAGCGAGCGTCACCTTCTGCACGGTGGTGTAGGTGCCTCCCGCGGGCGAGATCGTCGGAGTCGCGGTGCTGAAGTTCAGCGTCGCAGTGGCCTTAGGACTTGACGATCCGCCGGGAGCTAGCGCGATCGCCTGAATCGTCGAGTCGGTCGAGACGGAGATCGGTCCGGTGTATTGGGTCGAGGAAGTGTTGGGTGTCGAGCCGTTCACCGTGTAGTAGATGACCGCTCCAGACGTGCTGTCGGAGAGGGTCACGCTCTGGCCGGATGCATAGGTTCCAGAACCCGGCGAAATCACCGGAGTGGCAGCGGGGTAGGCGATCGTATACGCGCCTTTGGCCACCGCGCTCAGCGAAGTCGAACTGGAGATGGCTACGGCCTCGATCGTCTCATTAGCCGAGACTGTAATCGGCCCGGTGTACGGAGTGGACGAAGTCGTCGGCGTGGTGCCGTTAGTGGTGTAGTAGATGGTCGCGCCCGAGGTGGAATCGGAGATGCTGACGCTCTGTGCAGAGGTGTACTTGCCGGGGACAGGCGAGAACGTCGGGGTGGCCGCCGGCAGCTTGATCACGTAAGTCGCACTTCCTACCGCGCTGACCGTGTAGCCGGAGACCGTAGCGATGGCCTTAATGGTTTCGTTGGTCGATACCGTGATCGCGCTGCTGTAAATGGGCGAGCTGGTCGTGGGCGTCGAACCGTCCGTGGTGTAGTAGATGGTTGCGCTCGTATTGGAGCAGATGATCGAAACCGACTTGACCGACGTGTACGTTCCTCCCGATGGGGAGAACGACGGGGTAGGGGCCACCGCGGCACGAGATACGCCGGGCAGGGTGAGGAACAGCAGAATTACGAGAGAGAGCGAAATACGGTGCCAAACCGCGGATCGTCCGGAGCACTTACGAACGAAAAGTCTTGCATCTTGCGCCTTTCGCTTACGAGAGAGACGATCGCGGTCCAAAAGGGGGGACGAAATTTTGCAATGCACAGTGTTCTCCTGGCAGAAGTAGGTCTTCAGCGTCAGCGGTAAGCTTTGGGTCTGAACTAGCGAGAGAGTAACAGAACCTTGGTGACTTCAGTCATCAATAAATCGACAAAATACATTCGACTGAGTACCGTTTTGGAGCTTACTTTTGCCTTGACGAAGTCAACATTCCGGGCAATGGTTGAGCGATCGCGTACGATCGGCCATTCATCCCATGCCCTTTCAACAATCGAAACGCCGGGACGAAATCGGACACGTCCGGGGTACGGCGCTTCGCAGGAGGCAACGAAGTAGCAATAAAATGCTTTAGATCGATAGAGATACACCCTACGCGCAAGATTTCCGCTGACCCAGCACAACGTTCGCAAGGAGCACAAATCTACCCGTTAGCAATCTCTACGACGGTTTCCTAAAAATATAACGTGTCTGGCGGAATGTGTGTTTTTTTTTTGAACAAATCAAAAGGAAAAACACCAAGGGCATTCCGAGTACCCTAAAACGGCAGGTTACGAAAGTCCAATATCGCCACAGGTGGGCCAGCGCTGCTGCCAGGGACTTCCGCGTCAACTTCGGGTATGTCCAGAGTACGGGAAGAGGGCGCCTCGGCGAGAAAAATCGCGAATCGTCTGGATCGCTGCGCCCGATTTGGAATTGAGGCGGGCTGGGCCGCCCCAAGCCTTCCCACCCCTTTTGCGCCCCTCCGTAAAGCAATTGACTTTGCTCTCGCGCGGCGTGATGCTGCCTTCAAGCTCCCTTTCCGGCCGACCCAGGTGGCAGTATCCAGGGAGACTTTTGTCTGATCCCGGAACGCGACTTGTCGAGAAAGAATGACAGTGCGGCGAATGGGCTCCGGCCGGAACTTGCGAGTTCCAGCGCCTCCCGCGCTGTGTTGCTCGCTCCCGTCCACGATGTATTGATCCGCATTCTGATCGCGGACGACCATCCCATCTTTCGTGACAGCTTGCGCGCCCTGCTCGAACTGGAGCGCGGGTTTCAGGTGGTGGGCGAGGCTCCCGATGGCGAGAGCACAATTCACCAGGTGCGTCGTTTGCAGCCCGATGTTCTTTTGCTGGATATCGCCATGCCGCGCATGAGTGGACTCGACGTGCTGCGCGAGCTCTCCGGCCAAAGCCTGCCGGTGCGCGCACTGGTGCTCACCGCGGCCATCGGCAAGACCGATACCTTGCGCGCATTGCAGCTCGGCGCACGCGGGGTGGTGCTCAAGTCGTTCTCAAGCGCCATGCTCTTTGAAGGCATCCGGCGGGTGATGCTGGGCGAGTACTGGATCGGCCAGGAGAGTGTCGCCAGCCTCATCGATGCCCTCGGCGATCTGTCTCGAACGGTACCCACTCCGCGCAACAGCTTCGGTCTTACTCCTCGCGAACACGAGATCATTCTGGCCGTGGTGTCGGGATATTCCAATCCGGAGATCGCGGAGCGCTTTTCTTTAAGCGAACAGACGGTCAAGCATCACCTCACCCACATCTTAGATAAGCTCGGTGTCTTCAGCCGCCTGGAATTGGCGCTCTTTGCCGTCAATCACCATTTGGCAGAGAGCAACGAGTGAGCGCGGCGATGTCGCCTCAGCGCGACCTTGCCGCAGCGGCTTTCTTCTTCCCGGGTGCGGATTTCGACGCCCAGTGAAGCTGGCCATTTCCTCATACAGCTTTCCTCGCTCGCTGCCTCTTCTCCGCGTTGCTCTACTGGCATGAATGGTCACAGTACTTCATGGCCAGGTTTGGCCAGAATCTGGCCTCGCTGAGTGCCATTGCTCCAGCACTGTTAAGCCGCGCTGCTGGCACTGGCTGGCTATTGTTCGCGTTTCGAGCTGGCGGTAGGGTAGTCGCAGCAATAACAACTTGGGATCCGGGCCGCGAGATGTTGACGCGCAGCGAGCCATCATCAAACACTCGCCGGCCATCAGCGCCTCAAGGTCCTCGGAGCCGCTGGCCGTGAAATTGAAGGCGCTCAATACGAATCTTCGCTCTATGCGGTTTCCGATCGAAGCCCCGCTGCGCTACCGCGTGCATGGAGAGCGCCACTGGCGGGAAGGCACCACCGTAAACATCAGCAAGTCCGGCGTGCTCTTTCGTTGCAATCAGGCAGTGGTGCCGGGAACCAATGTGGAGATGAGTTTCATGCTTCCGGTAGAGCTTTCAGGAGAGCCGGGGGCCAAGGTCACCTGCCGAGGAGTCATCGTTCGCTCCAAGGAATTTCCGTTGATTGCGGCGCGCATCCACGGATCGCGCCTGCTGCGGGCATGAAGGGCTTGTATTGAAACTTGCTGCGGCGTAGCGCTTTAGGACGTTGCTGCGGGCGGCGCAAAACTCCACGCGATGCCAAAGGGCATGTGGAGGGCAGAGGTGTGGGCCGACTGATTGACCGGAGTCCTCCTGTGACTCACAGGGCGAAGCTATGGGCAGGCGACGAGTCAGCAGAAAATCCAATGCGGTCCGCAGCGCAGGTGTAGACCTTTCCCAGATGCTCTGAAGCGCGCGTTCTTTTTCTAGCCACAGCGCTCCAATCATAACTTCTAGGGATCAACCCATCGCCAGCGCGGATGAGGCAGCTATGAGTTGGCGTTTGTTATTTCGCTTTTTGATCCTTCTCTCCGCCGGTCGCGTGTTCCTGTGCTGGGACGACATCGCGGAAGCGCAGTCGGTGGCCGCGATCATCAATCCTCCCGTGCATGTTGTGGAGGAACTGCAGTTCCAGGCAGGGCGGTGCGAATCTTGGCGTTGTTCAAAGCGGGATGTGATCGTGCCAGGGTCGGCGAGCATAACTTCACCGTAATGAGATCGCTGACAGAGAACGGGTCCTTCGAATAGGTTTGGGCTCCGGCGTGGGTCCGAGAGGAGAGCGATGATTCGAGCGGCAGTGATTGGCTTCGGCTACTGGGGACCGCAGATCGTGAGGAACCTCTACGGCAGGACCGATCTGTCGCTTCAGGCCATCTGCGATCGCCGTCCTGAGGCCCTGAAGCGCGCCGCTGGTCTGTATCCAGACGTTGCCACTACCAGCCAGGTTGAGCAGGTGCTGCAGGACCCCCACATCGACGCGGTGTTCATCGCAACTCCGGTTTGGACTCATTATGAATTCGCCAAGGCCGCGTTGCTCAACGGCAAGCATGTCTGGGTCGAGAAGCCCTTCACCGCCTGTACCCAGCAGGCGGCCGAGCTGATCGAGCTGGCGGAGCAAAAGCATCTGCAGATCCTGGTGGACCACACCTTCCTCTTCACCGGCGCAGTGCGCAAGATTCGTCAGCTGATCGATGACCAGACGTTGGGCAGCCTCTATTACTACGACTCCACGCGCGTCAATCTTGGTCTCTTTCAGCACGATGTGAACGTGGTGTGGGACCTGGCGCCGCACGATCTTGCCATCCTGGACTTCCTCATCCCAGATCAGCCTGAGGCGGTGGTGGCCACCGGACAGAGCCATCTCAATGGGCATGAGGACATGGCTTACATCACCATCTACTACCAAGGCAAGCTCATCGCGCACGTGAGCGTGAATTGGCTCTCGCCGGTGAAGGTGCGGACCACGTTGGTTGGCGGTGAGAAGAAGATGCTGGTGTGGAACGATCTGGAGGCTGACGAGAAGCTGCGCGTCTACGACAAGGGCGTTGAGATTCGCGGCCAGTCTGGACTCTACGATCTCCTCGTGAGCTATCGCTCCGGCGACATGTGGGCCCCCAAGGTCGAATCCACTGAGGCACTCCGCGCCGAGGCAGAGTACTTCGTGCAGTGCATCGAATCGAACACCCTTCCCATCAACGATGGCGTGGCCGGCTATCGCGTTGTACGCCTGCTGGAGGCGGCCAACCACTCCCTGAAAAACCGCGGAAAGCTGGTCAACCTTTAGCGCCATTCGAAGAGCGCCGAACAAGAATTGCTGTGGCGCTTAGGAGCCCACTCTATGCATGTCTGCATGATCAGTCATTCGTTCTATGAAAGCGACACACGGATTCTGCAGTATGCAGACGCGCTGGTGGCTCGTGGGGACTCGGTGGATGTAATCGCACTGCGGGCGCCGGGCACGCCCCGCTTTGAGCTCATGCGCCGGGTGCGGGTGTTTCGGGTGCTGAGGCGCAAAGGCAGCGAACGCACTCCGCTTCAATATCTGCTCCATATCCTGCAATTTTTGCTGCTTGCGGGGTGGGCCGTGGCCCGCCACCACGCGGACCGGCGGTATGACGTTGTGCATGTGCACTCGGTTCCCGACTTTCTGGTCTTCGCTGCCATCTTCCCCAAGCTAATGGGCGCGCGGGTCGTCTTGGATATCCACGACATCTTTCCCGAGTTCTATGCCAGCAAGTTCGGAGTGCCTGCGCAGTCGTTGCTGTTTCGCGCCCTGGTCCGCTGCGAGCAGATCTGCGCCGGGTTTGCGGATCACGTGATCATCGCCAACGAGTTGTGGCGGGAACGGCTCATCGGCCGATCGGTTGACGCGCAGAAATGCACCGCCATCGGCAACTATCCCGACCCGCGCATCTTCTATCCCCGCTCGCGGCGCAAGGCCGACGGCAAGTTTCGCATCCTTTATCCCGGCACCCTGAACAGCCATCAGGGCGTGGACATTGCGCTGCTTGCCTTCGCTCAGATTGCCGTAGCGATTCCCCAGGCGGAGTTTCGCATTCATGGCCAGGGACCGCAGAAGAACGAGCTGCTTGAGCTGCGTAAGTCCCTGCGGCTGCAGCACCGAGTGGTGATCGAAGACTTTCTGCCCGTGGACAGGATTGCGACGGTAATGGCGGAGGCAGATCTGGCGGTGGTGCCCAAGCGGGCCACCTCCATCTTCGGCAACGAGGCGGCCAGTACCAAGATCATGGAGTTCATGTCTGTGGGAGTGCCGGTGATTGCTTCGCGCACCCGCATCGACAGCCTCTACTTCGATGAGTCGCAGGTCTGCTTCGTCGAATCGGAGAATCCGGAGGCTCTCGCCGCGGCGATCCTGCGCCTGTGGGGCAGTCCCGAACTGCGCCAGTCCTTCAGAGAGGCAGGACTGCGCTATGTGCAGGAACATAGCTGGGCACGGACCAAGCACATTTACTTCCAGCTCCTTGATCGTCCCCATTTGCCCGTGAACCGGTGCGCGGAGGATCAGGCCCATGCGTAACTTTCGCTTCGATCGCTTCATCACACTGAGGATGGCTCGCCGCCACGCGCAGCTGCAGGGAGAACATGTGCCCTGGCGGATTCCGATTCTGATGTACCACGGCATCGTGGAGGCACCCGGCCGCGATGGCAAACGCGGTATTCACGTCTGCGCGGAGGACTTTGCAGCCCAGATGCGCTATCTCCAGCTCGCCGGCTACCGCTGTGTGAGCGTCTCCGCCGCCCTGGCGCATCTGAGCTGTGCGAAACCAGAAGCAAAGCTGGTGGCCCTCACCTTCGATGATGCCTATCGCGACTTCTACACCAATGCATTTCCCATCCTGCGCGCGCTGGGGTTCACCGCCACTGTGTATGTGGTGTCTGGACTAGCCCAGGCCGCCACCTCGGCTGAGGACCGCTACATGAGCTGGAGCCAGATCAGAGAGATCTCCGCGGCCGGCATTGCGATTGGTTCGCATTCCGCAACCCACGCCCGGCTGACGGACCTGAGTCCCGCGGCCATGGACCGCGAGTTCGCGCAATCCAAGTACGCGATCGAAGCTGCCATCGGAGAACCCGTCGATTCCTTCTCCTACCCTTACGGCTTTCCGGAGCACGACCAGATCTTCCGCGGCTTCGCTCGGGAGCGGCTCAATGCGCATGGCTACGAGAACGCTGTCACCACCCGGATCGGTCGAGCAAGCCAGAGGAGCGATTGCTTCGCACTGCCCCGCTTACCGATCAGCGGCGAGGACGATCTGCCGCTGTTTGCCGCCAAGTTGCAAGGCGCCTACGACTGGTTGTATCTGGCCCAGTCGGCGCGCAAGGCCCTCGCTGGGCCGCGCTGGGAGGGGTGGAGCCGCACCGTTCCCATGCCCGCCTCGTTCTGACGATGTCTGAGCAAGGTGTATTTCAGCTGTATTCACCAGCGCCCTAAGCCGGTTTATATTCGGTAGTAACTGTCCCCCCACAATCAGCTAACCGCGGGAGGTTGCGATGGTTCTCCCTGTGCCCGAGACACACGTGTCTTGTAATCCGTTGCGCTATGCGCTCGTCACCCCCGTGCGCGACGAGGAGGCGTATATCGGCGAAATGATCGAGTCTATCGTCGCCCAGACCGTGCCGCCTGCCCTGTGGGTGATCGTGGACGACGGATCGCTGGATCGAACCCCGGCCATCGTGCGCTCTTACGCGCGCAGTTGTCCGTACCTGCATCTTCTGCAACTGCATCCGCGCGACAAGCGGCAGGCGGGCGGGGAGGGGGCGCTGCCGCTGGCGATCCGCCAGGTTCCGCTGGACAGCTTCGACTTCATCGCCCGCTTCGATGCGGACCTGCTCTTTCCTCCCGACTACATCGAGCGCATGCTGGAGAAGTTCCAAAGTAGTCCCCGCCTGGGCATTGCCGGGGGGCTGCTCTATATCCGCAGAAGAAAACGTCTGGTCCCGGAGCGCCAACCGGAGTGCCACGTACGCGGCGCCCTGAAGATGTACCGGCGGCAATGCTTTGTGGACATCGGCGGCCTCAGCGCCAACATCGGCTGGGACACGCTCGATGAGGTGTCAGCCTGGGTGAATGGCTGGGAGACGCGCAACTTCGAAGATGTCTCCGCCATCCATCGCCGTCCCACCGGTCAGGGTCTGCCCGCGTGGCGCATCTTCCGGCAGCGGGGCCGAGCCGAATACCTCACCTGGAGCGATCCCGTATTTGTGTTGGGCAAGAGCGTGAAGATCGCGTTTCGCGAGGTCTCTTTGATCAAGCCGGTCAGCTATCTGTATGGCTTTGCCGCCAGCTATGCGCACAATGAACAGCGCATCGACAATCCCGCCATTCCCTCAGCGCGGCGCGCCGAGCAGCGCGGCCGAATGCGCCACCTCCTCAGCCTGGGCCTGGTGCGCAGCAAGTCGCCGGTCTCGGTCAGCCTGACGGCCTAGTCAAAACTCCTCTCCCCATCGCAGTGGGCCCGTGCACAAGAGGCATGTGTCGTCCCTATGCTGTTGATCGTCTTTCTCGATGTGTGGATTGCGGCCTCGCTGGCCGCTGTTACCTTCGCCAAGGGTTTCGAGCGCTGCCTTCCGCTGGCAGCGTTCTATCTGTTGATCTTCCCAAACGAGGCGCAGCTGGAGATAGGCGGAGTCTTTGATCTCACCACCCAGCGCGTAGTGGTGTTGGTCCTGACCATGCTTTGGGTGCTGATGGGCAGGACCGCCACGCCCCGCCGCTCCGGGATTCCGATGGGCCTGCTGATGGGCGCGTATGCAGCGTGGATGCTGCTCTCTTCGGCCAACTCGGTGGTGCCTTGGATCAGCTTCAAGTCCACCGTCTCGCAGTGCTTTGATTTCTTTCTCCTCTACGGGATCTATCTCAGCAGCATCTCCAGCGTGAAGATGCTGTACCGGGTCCTGGAGGGGGTCGTGGCCGGGATGCTCTTCTGCTCTGTGCTGGGCACGATAGAAGCCTACACCGACTGGAGCCCGCTCTCTCTGTTCCCCAACTTGGTGTCGCGCTTTTCTGATCTGGCTGGAGTGGTGAATGATCGTGGGCAGCGCGTGCAGTCGACCTCCGGTCACCCCATCCTCTTTGGCGCCACCCTGGCCATGGGCATCCCCCTCGCTTTACACCTGCTCACGCAAGCCCAGACGCAGGCTCGGCGGGTTTATCTATGGAGCGCAATCCTGCTGATGATTCTGTGTCTCTATAAGACGGGAAGCCGCGGGCCCTGGCTGGCGTTTCTGATCGCTTGCGCTGTGCTGCTGGTGGCGGGCTACAGCGGCGTGCGCCGCCATCTGGCCGTCATTGCGGCTCTGACCATCGCCATCCTGGTGACGCGGCCCGGCGTCACCCAGTCCATCGCCGATATGTATGCGGCCACCCGCGATCCCACCAGTCCGGAAGGCCAGTCTTACCAGTGGCGCTATCTGCTGTATCACCTGGCGCAGCAGGAACTGGGCAAGAGCACCGAACGCGCGTTATGGGGCTATGGTCCGGAGTCTTTCTATTACCTCAATCTCAGCGCGCCCTTTCTGGTGGATGGAGAAGAGCGCCAGGTGTCGGTGTTGAGCTGCGATAGCGCAGTGGTGGAAGTGGCCATGGATACCGGCTACGTCGGCCTGCTGCTGCTGACTTCGATCTTTGCGGGGGCTGCGTTGTCAGCCATGCGGCTCTACCGGAGAGTAACATCGCAGCGGCCCCTGATGCTTGTGCTGCTCGTCACGTTAGGCGCGTTTTGTTTCATGATGACCAATGTGGAACTGTATGGCTGGGGACAGCAGAATTATTTGCTGTGGATTGTGATTGCGCTTATGATGGCTGGTCCAAACATTTCCGAGTTAGCCCGCGACCAGGCTCTGGTTGCGCCCGCCGATAGCTATCGGCGCACCGCGCCAAGCTATGTGGATTACGCAGCCGATAACTCACGATAGCTGGGGGTTCGTTCGGAATAGAGACAGATAGATACTTTCAGCAGTTTATGCCGATAGGTGTGCTGAATGGTGTGGGAGGAACTTGTGAGCCCAAGCATTTCCGTAGTCATTCCGACTTATAACCGCTGCGCCACGCTGATCCCGGTGGTTGAATCGATCCTGCACCAGACGGTTCCGGTGCTGGAGGTTCTGGTGGTTGACGATGGCTCGCACGATGAAACCGCGGAGCGCGTAGCCCAGCTGCAGCGCGAGCAGCCCGAGTGGCGGGAGCGGGTGCGCTACTTCTACCAGGAGAACCAGGGACAAAGCGCGGCGCTCAACCGCGGCATTGCAGAGTCGCAAGGAGAGTGGCTGGCCTTCTGCGCACACGACGATCTGTGGCTGCCGTGGAAGATTGAGTGGCAGCTGCGTGCCCTGCGTGAGGCGGGACCCTCCTGCGGCTTGTGCTTTACCGATGCCTGGTTCATGAACAATCCCTACATGAAGCAGACGGTGTTCCAGTTCTGCGCGGCCCATCTCCAGGGGTCTCCGCTGGGCACCATGCCCGATGCCGTTGAGCGCATTGCTACGGGGCGTCACCCGGTGTGGGTGCAAACGGTTCTGGCTCGCAAAGATCTGGTGCGGCACGCGGGCGACTTCGATCCTTTCCTGCGCTATAGCGAGGATCACGACTTCGTGTTTCGCATGGCCCTGGTGACGGACTTCTGTTTCGTGGACCTGCCCTTGGCTCTGATCGATCGCTCTCCCGCCATGATCCGCCATACCGGCCCGGGCGAAAACTGGCACCGCGCGGAGTACTGCCTGCGCATGGACAAGTACCGCTACGAAAAGCAGCTTGATCTGTCCAGCGACTTGCCCAAACGGATCCAGCGGATTCTGCGCAAGAACCTGCGCGGCATTCACAGCCACTGGGCGACCTGCCACCTGGAGCAAGGCGACTTTGCGCAGGCGCGCAGTGCCATGCGTCTGGCTCTGGTGTACGACTTCACGCCCCAGGCCGCGCTCAAGGCGGCGCTGATCTGGGCCGCGCCCCGCCTGGCGCGAGCGGCCTTCACCGCGCGCGAACAGAGAGAGGGACCGCGCTACGACCGCACCAGCTGGATGACGGTCCGCTCCGGCAGCAAATAGGCTCTCCGAGCACATCATGAAATTCAACTCTCGCAACCTGAGCATCAGTCCCGATGCACGGATTGGCAGCAACGTGCGCATTGGCGACGGCGCGGTGATCTATCCGGGTGTGGAGCTCGGAGATGGCTGCGTGGTCTGCAATGACGCGGTGGTAGGAGAGCCGCTGGCGGCCTACTACGACGATCCCGGCTATCGCCATCCCGCCACCCGGATCGGCTGCGGCAGCCTCATCCGCAGCCACACCATCATCTACGCCGGCTGCCGCCTCGGCGAGGAGGTTGCCACCGGGCACCGCGTCACCATTCGCGAAAACGCGAGCATCGGCGATCACTGCATGATCGGCACCTTGTCGGATATTCAGAGCGATGTGCGCATGGGAAGCTACTGCCGCCTGCACAGCAGCGTCCATATTGCCCAGTTCTGCACCATGGAGGACTTCGTCTTCTTCTATCCGTTTTCGGTGATGACCAACGATCCCTGGCCACCCTCCTCCGATCTGCGCGGCGGGCACATCGGCAGCTACACCCAGATCGGGGTGCATGCCGTGATTCTGCCCGGCGTGCGGGTAGGCGAGAACTGCCTGGTGGGCGCAAACTCCGTGGTCAGCAAGACAGTTCCGCCTCATTCGCTGGCGGTGGGAGACCCCGCGCGCGTGCTGATGGATCTGCGCGACTACGTGGCCATGGGCAAAGGCCACCCCTACCCCTGGATGGTTCGCTTCGATCGCGGCATGCCGTGGGAGAAGATCGGTTTCGAGCGCTGGATGCAAGGTCACGCCGAGAACGGCCGTCCTCATGATTGACACCGCAAACCCAGCGTTCTAGCCCGAGCGCGCCGTTGCCTAGAACTTCTCGTCAGAACAGGCTTCCGCTTCCCGCGACACCTCGCACAGCAGAAGAGGCGGCCATCGCACTCGCACTCCGAGTTTAGATCCGGCCTCCGGCCCGTTTCTCACCTAGTGGAGATTGCCATGCTTAGTGTTTCCACCATAGCCCGTCTGGTTACCGTCCCCTTGCTGTTCGGTTCTGTCGGTGCCGCCGCACAAACGCTGGTCGCTCTGTCTCTGTCTCCGACCCAAGCTACGCTCGCCTCCGGCGATGCACAGCAGTTCGTGGCCATGGGCAGCTACAGCGACGGCAGCACACGCAATCTCACCGGCTCGGTGGAGTAGAACTCCTATGAATCCTCGGTGCTGGCGGTCAGCACAGGGGGAGTGGCTACTGGACTGGCTCCTGGAACCGCGACGTTGCAAGCCTCCAGCGGTTCGGTCAGTTCCAGCGCCAGCATCAGCGTGGTCAGCTCTGCGCTGGTGGGGTGGTGGCGTTTCAGCGAGGGCGCGGGCACGATCGCCTCCGACGCCACCGGCGATGGCAATACAACGACGCTGGACAACGGAATCACGTGGGTGGCTGGCCGGTCGGGTGGCGCTATCGCGGCCAATGGAATCAATCAATATGGCACCGTGCCCGCCATCAACCTGAGTGGTACGCAGGCCATCACCTGGACTGCCTGGGTCAATCGCATGTGGACGAGCGGCGCCGACGCCCTGCTTGAGAACAGCGCCAACTTCAACGCTTCGACCACGGGCTTTGGCTTCTTCCCGGATGATTGGTCGGACTGCGGAGCCAGCAATACGCTGATGACCGGCGTGCGCGGCAATGTAGGCTACACGCTCAGCTGCTACGCGCAGCCCACCTCCAACAACTGGCATCACCTCGCCATCGTGTGCGACAAGAGCCGCAGCGGTCCGCAAGCGATCTCCTTCTACCTCGATGGCCAGCTGCAGAAGCCGGTGACCCAACCCTACACCGCAACCAACACCAACGGATTTGGAAGCAACCTCACTTATCTGTTCGCGCGCGGTGGCGTGACCCAGTTTTCCGCGGCGCAGGTGGCAGATCTGCGCCTTTACACGCAAGCTCTCAGCGCGGCCCAGATCCAGAAGATCTACCGCCAGGGCTTAGGCAATCTGGTCGCCTTAGCGTTGAACCCGGCGAGCGCTACCCTCAGTACCGGAAGCACGCAGCAGTTTACGGCCACCGGCACCTATGCCAGCGGGGTCACCCAAGACCTGACCACTTCGGTCACGTGGAGTTCCAGCAATCCTAATGTGGCCACCATCAGTGCCGCAGGCCTGCTTACCGGCATTGCGGTGGGATCGGCTGCAGTGCAAGCTTCGTTGGGCGGGGTAGGCGCAGCTGCCAGCGTTGCCGTGGTGTCTCCGGTTCTGCAGTCCCTGGCCGTGTCACCTTCCGGATTTGTGCTGACCGCCGGATCGACAACCCAGTACACCGCTACCGGCAGCTATGACAATGGCACCACCAAGGACATGACCACGGCGGTGCTCTGGAGTTCCTCCAATCCAGCGGTCGCTGCCATCTCCGCAAGCGGAGGCGTAACCGCCAAGGCTGCGGGAAGCACGCTGATCCAGGCTGCCTCTGGATCGCTCTCCGCATCCGCCTTGCTTTCCGTGGTTGCGGCCGGCGCTTCTCTGCAATCCATCAGCATCACCCCTGCGGCGTTCGCGCTGGTGCCCGGGGCCACGCAACAACTCACTGCCACGGGAACCTACAGCGACCTGAGCCAAGAAGACGTCACCGATGTGGCCTCGTGGTCCTCCGCCAACACTCAGGTGGCCACGGTG
>CBJOJD010000019.1:0-29738 GCA_966443485.1 uncultured bacterium
TGACCCTCCCGCGCAGCAATCAGCCACTGAAGACTGGATCACTGCTCATTGTGATGGCGGATCGCGCGGCAATCCTGGCCCCGCCGGCTATGGCGCCGTGCTGGAAGACGCGCGCGGCCGCACTCTGGCGCAACTGAGCGAGTTCCTGGGCATTCAAACCAACAACTACGCGGAGTACTCGGGGCTTCTGGCGGTGCTGAAGTGGGCACTGCAAAACGGGCACAAGCGCCTGCGCGTCATCTCCGACTCGGAGTTGATGGTCAAGCAGATGAAAGGCCAGTACAAGGTTTCCAGCCCCAGCCTGCGTCCTCTGTGGGAAGAGGCCAAGCGGCTCTCTCGCCAGTTGGAGCGCTTTGAGATGGGGCACACCCTGCGCGGCGGCAACAAGGATGCCGATCGCCTGGCCAACGAGGCGATGGATCGGGGCATGGGCAAGAAGCCCGGCGGCAGCTCGGCGAGCCCCTCCGGAGGATCGAACCCTGTACGTGCCAATGCCTACGAGAAACCGCCGGCACCGCGGCCCGGCGCTCCAACCTCCGCACCCAAGCCGGCCCGGCAAGTACTGGAAGGCTACGTGAAGAACGGGGTGGTGCACATTCTGGAAGGCGAACTGCCCGACGGCATCTTCGTTAAAATTGTTCGCGAATAGCTAAAGAACCCCGCGGGGATGCCGATAAATTACGTTGCGCATTTCTCTCAAAGAATGCGCAACTCTCAGTTCCCTAACGGGTCAAGTTTAAATAAGTTCGCCTTGGTTCTCCCCGTTTGCGAGAGGTAGTTTGGGAGGATCCCTTTGAAAAATAAGAACAAAGCAGTCACCCCTGTTCGTCTTTTGGGTTTGGCCTTCTTGAGTTGTTTGCTGATCGTCTCACTCGCAGTCGTAGCTTGCAGCAGCTCAAGCAGCAACTCCACTAGCTCCCCCAGCACCGCAACCGTCACCACCGTCCTAACCGATCCCGCAACCTGCCAAGCGCCTAGCGGCCCTTACTCTCACGTTTACGTCACCATCACCGACGTGCAAGCCAACGTCAGCTCAACCGCCTCGGCAACCGACAGCGGCTGGGTGGACCTCACTCCCAATCTGCCGAAGGCGCCGCAGCAGATCGACCTTCTCGGCCAGGCGAACAATCAGTGCTTCCTGGCTACGCTCGGCGACTCCCTGCAGCTGCAGGCCGGCAACTACCAGCAGATTCGCGTGATTCTGGCCACCAACACCACCACGGTCAGTGGCAACGTGTGCGGCAGCTCCGCCAACTGCATCATGCTTGCCGCCGACAACAGCGTTCACACCCTGCAACTCTCCAGCGAAGCGCAGACCGGCATCAAGATCTCCTCCGGCCAGATGGCGGGCGGCGGCTTCAATATTGCCGCGGGCCAGACCAAAGATCTGGACATCGACTTCAGCACCTGCGAATCGATCGTGCAGGAAGGCAATGGGCAATATCGCCTGAAGCCGGTGTTGCATGCGGGCGAGGTCAGCACCACCTCCACCTCCATCAATGGCAAGGTGCTGGATAGCGTCAGCGGCAATCCCGTGAACGGCACCGTGCTCATCGCCGTCGAGCAGAAGGATTCCGCCGGCGTCGACCGCATTCAGCGCGCCACCCTGGCAGGCAGTGATGGATCCTTCGTGTTCTGTCCTCTGACCGCAGGGACCTATGACGTGGTGATCGTGGGCGTTCGTTCCGATGGAGCCTTTTATCAGCCCTCGATTGTGACCGGCGTCTCTCCGGGAAGCACGGTGGGCAACGTCAATCTCTACGCGCCTTCTGTGGTCGCGGGAAGCGCCGCAACCTTGACCGGCCAGGTGACCTCGCAAAACAGCAGCAGCGCAGGCACGGTGGCGGACATCGGACTGAGCGTGCTGGAGACCATCGGCACCAACACCTACACGATTCCTCTGCCTCCCACGACCGCCCAGAGCGGCGCCACGGCTTCGCTTGAGACCGCGGCCTCCTCTGCTTCCAACACTTGCACCGCAGGCACGGACTGCGCCACCTATACGCTGCAAGTACCCTTCAACCCGCCCTATGTCGCGGCCTGGTCGGCCAGCGGCGTGACCCTCGCTCCCGGCGCCACCAGCGCTGCGTATGTGGTGGATGGCTTTGCCTATGTTCCGTCTTCCGGCGGCACCCTGGACTGCAACCCGTCCGAGGTGAAGTCGCAGGCCTACACCTTCACTACCGGCGCTGCAACCTCGCACACGGTAGCAGCACCGGCATTCCCGCAGTGCCAATAGAAGCGCATTAAACGCACCACGGCCGGAGTTCGCTATGAACTCCGGCCGTGGTGTTTCTGACCAGCTTTTTGTTACTCCGGCTTACCCAGATTATTCCGCCACTTGTGGCCAAACCGCTCCAACAGCCGGTCGGCGCACTCCGGTCCCCAGGATCCCGCGAAGTAGTTGGGGAAGACCTCCGGCTTCTTGTTCGCCCAGGCCTCCAGGATCGGCGTATACAGCGACCAGTTCGTCTCCACTCCATCGCGGTGTGAGAAGAGTGTCTGATCGCCGAGCATGGCATCCAGCAGCAGGCGCTCGTAACCATTGGCGCGCGATTGCCCGAAGGCCTGCGCATAGTCGAAGTCCATGTTCACCGGGCAGACGGCCATGCCCGGCGTATTAGGCACCTTGGCGCCGAAGCGCAGCGCAATGCCTTCATCGGGCTGAATCCGAATGGTGATGAGATTGGGCTGAATCTCCGTGCATGGCCCGCTGGACTGCATGCGGTTGAAGATCAGCAGCGGTGGCTGCTTGAACTGGATGGTGATCTCAGTAGCGCGCTTCTTCAGCCGCTTTCCGGCGCGAAGATAGAACGGTACGCCGGCCCAGCGCCAATTCTCAATCTCCAGCCGTACCGCCGCATAGGTCTCGGTGCCGGACTCCGGATTGACCCGCTCCTCGTCGCGATAGCCGACGACCTTCTGCTTGTCCACCAGTCCGGGGCCGTATTGACCGCGCACTGCATTCAGGATGGGGATGTTGGGGATAGCCTGCCAGGCCTTCACCTTCTCACGACGCACGCTCTCCGCTTCGAAGCTCGACGGCGGCTCCATCGCGATGAAGCTCAGCAACTCCATCATGTGGTTTTGAATGATGTCGCGCAGAGCGCCGGCCTTCTCATAGAACGGCCCGCGGCCTTCAATTCCGATCGATTCAGCAGCGGTGATCTGCACATGATCGATGTAGTTGCGATTCCAGATGGGCTCGAAGATGCCGTTGGCGAAGCGGAACACCAAGATGTTCTGCACCGTCTCTTTGCCCAGGTAATGATCGATGCGGAAGACCTGGCTCTCATGGAAGACGGCATTCACCTTACGGTTCAACTCGCGCGCCGAGTCGAGATCGTGTCCAAAGGGCTTCTCGATCACTACGCCTACGCGGCCCTTCTCCGGCTGTGCCATGCCCTGCCCGCCCAGGTTTTCGATGATGGGCGTGAAGTACTCCGGCGCAGTGGCGAGATAGAAGAGGCGGTCCGGTCCGATGTTGTTCTCGTTGGCGATGCGATCGAGCTCGGTCTTGAGGCCGGCGTAGCCAGCCGCATCGTCGAAGCTCAGCGGGTAGTAGTGAATGTGAGTGACGAACTCATCCAGCAACGGATCGCCCGCTTCCGCATTGCCGAATTCGAGAATGCCTTCGCGCATGTCTTTGGCGAACTCATCCCCCAAAGGACGTCGCGCCACACCCACGATCGCGAATTGCTTGGGCAGCAAACCGGATTGCTTGAGGTGGAACAGAGCAGGGAGCAGCTTGCGCTTGGTCAGGTCCCCCGACGCGCCGAAGATCACCATCACGCCTGGCCCGGGAATACGTTCACTGCTCTGGGGAACCTGGGACAGGTCCTCGGGATGTATCTTCATCTGCATGGTTGCCATGGCGGCCGATCCTCCTGCGTGGCTCTTAGTACATCGTTCTTAGTTCGCAGTTCTTAGCTCAAAGTTCTTAGTTCGCAGTTCTTGAAGATCACGGTTGAGGTTCACAGCAACCAGCTATCAGTACTCAGTCTTCGGCAAGCGCAGGATTCGATTCCGACACCAACCGAAGACTGAAGACTGCGAACTGACAGCTGTGAACTGTCTCCCGTCAGTCCTTCTTCACCGCGTGTCCGCCGAATGCGTTGCGCATGATCGACAGCATACGGTCGGTGAAGTTGTTCTCTTCGCGCGAGCGGATGCGGCGGATCAGCGACTCCGTGATCACCGGCGCAGACACGTTCAGATCGATGGCCTCGAACACCGTCCAGCGTCCTTCGCCGGAGTCCGACACATACGCCTGCAGACCGTCCAGTGTGGGATTGGCCTTCAACGCGTCCGCGGTCAGGTCCAGCAGCCAGCTGCGCACCACGCTGCCGTGGCGCCAGATCTCCGAGATTTGCGCCAGATCCAGATCCAGCTCTTCCTTCTTTTCCATGATGGTGAAGCCCTCGGCGAAGGCCTGCATCATGCCGTACTCGATGCCGTTGTGCACCATCTTCACAAAGTGTCCGGCACCAGCGGGACCCACGTGGCCCCAGCCCTTGTCCTTGGCAGGCGCGAGTGCTTCAAAGATAGGCCGCAGATACTCGACCGGCTCCTTGTCGCCGCCGATCATCATGCTGTAGCCCTCTTTCAGGCCCCACACCCCGCCCGAGGTACCCACATCGACAAACTGGAAGCCCTTGGCGGTGACTTCTTTGTGGCGGCGCTGCGATTCCTTGTAGTTGGAGTTGCCGCCGTCGATGAGGATGTCGCCGGGACTCAGCAGCGGTTCCAGCTTCGCGATCGTCTCGTCCACCGGCTTGCCCTGCGGCACCATGATCCAGATAGCCTTGCGGCCGGTGAACTTCTTGGCCAGGTCCTCCAGCGAGGACACACCCACGTTGCCGGAGGCGGTGAGCTTCTGCACTGCTTCCGCGTTGAAGTCGAAGCCGATCACCTGATGGCCGCCCAAGCGCAGCCGCTCCGCCATGTTGCCGCCCATCTTGCCCAGGCCAATCAAACCGAGTTGCATCTCGTTCTCCCTTCCAATTACAAAACGCCTAAAGTTTGCAGATCGCGCCGCAGAGTATCGGCGCCGCTGAAGTGAATGGTTTTCATCCCGACTGCTGCTGCGCCGGCAGCATTCTCCCGCCGGTCGTCGATAAACAGGATGCGCTCTGCCGGCCGCCCCAGAACATCGACGGCGCGCCGGTAGATGGCCGCTTCCGGCTTGCGCAAGCCCACATAGCAGGAACTGAAAGCCACATCGAAGTACTCACGCAGCCCGTAGCGCTGAAACCGATAATCGTTGGGCTCGCGGGCTTCGTTGTTCAATGACCCGAGCATCCACTTACCAGATGCCGCAAGTTCCTGAAGAATGCCTAATGCGCCGTCCTGCAATGGCACGGACTGCTCGAACAGTGCTTGAAGAAAGTCGTCCGGAGTAAAGTTACGCGGCTCATAGAAAACAGTGGCATCGAGGTACTCGCGGGCGGTCAGAAGATCCCGCTCCCAGGCATCGTTGGCTTTGGGGTGGCGCGCCTCGAAGGCCGCCTTGTCGAGTCCAAACTTGGCGAGCACATCCGCACGTTCGCAATGGTCCCACCCGTTGGTGAGCAGGACCCCGCCTACATCGAAGAGGATTACGTCGAAGGGGAACATCGGCGCCTCTAGGCCAGACAGTTCAATTTGCGTTGTTCACCTGAGCCCTCAGCGACCGACCGCGGCTACTTTCTCCGCGGACCAATCGCGACCTCCGCTCAGCAGAAGATAAAACGACAAGATCAACAGTTACGCTTTGCTGGCGGAGCCATCGCCGCATTGGTACTTGGCTTCGATGGCCATCACCTTCTTGAACCGCCGCGTGAACCGCTCTTCGCTGGTGATGAACTTCGCCTTGATGAAGGAATCGACAATCTCGTAGGCCAGCGCGGGTCCGATGATGCGTGCACCCATCACCACCACGTTCATATCATCGTGCTCGACGCCCTGATGAGCCGAATAGGTGTCATGACACATGCCGGCGCGGATGCCGGGGATTTTGTTGGCCGCAATGCAAACGCCCACGCCCGAGCCGCAGATAAGAATGCCGCGCTCCGATACGCCAGCCTTGATGGCCTCGCCCACCTTCTCCGCAAAGTCCGGATAATCGGACGGCTCGGCATTGTAAGCACCCAGGTCGATCACCTCATGCCCATTCTTGGCGAGGTAGGCGCGAACCTCTTCTTTCAGAGGAAAGCCCGCATGGTCTGCGCTGATGACAAGCTTCACAGTAGCCCTTTCTTTCAGTGTGGGCGGCGTTAGCACGTCTAGCCGCGCTTCCTGCGTGAGGGCGGGGTGAGCAACTGCCTGCTCCCTCCGCCCACCCCGCTAACCAACGTCCGCGCGAGCGGACGGCTAACTCCGCCGGCCTCGTTATGCGCGCTTGGCGATCTTCTTTGCCCGCTCCGCAACGTTCGCGGGGCTGAAGCCGAGCTTCTCCATCACGATGGGTCCTGGAGCAGAGGCGCCGTAGCGATCCAGCCCGATGACGTCGCCGTTCTGGCCCACATACTTCCACCAGCCCAGCGGCGATCCGGCTTCCACCGCGAGCTTGGGAACATCGGCAGGCAGCACACTGGCCTTGTACTCAGCGGTCTGCTCGTCGAAGATCTCCCAGCTTGGCATGCTCACCACACGGGCTGCGATGCCTTCGCTTTCCAGCTGCTTCTTGGCTTCCAGGCAGGGCCATACTTCAGACCCGGTGCCAATCAGGATGACCTGCGGCTTGGCTGCATCTTCCAGCACATAAGCGCCCTTGCTCACGCCCGCATAGACGTCCACCTTGGCCGTGTCGATCACCGGCAGGTCCTGGCGGCTGAGCGCCATGAAGCAGGCGCCGTTGCGCTCCAGGGCGAGACGCCAGCAGGCGGCCGTCTCGTTGGCATCGGCAGGACGATAGTCGGTCAGGTCCGGCGTGGCCCGCAGCATCATCAGGTGCTCGATGGGCTGGTGGGTCGGTCCATCTTCGCCCAAGCCGACCGAATCGTGCGTGAACACAAAGATGGAGTGTGCCCGGGAGAGGGCCGCCAGGCGGATCGCCGGCTTGCAGTAGTCAGAGAAGGTAAAGAACGTGGAGCCGAACGGCACCAGTCCCTCGTGCGCCGCCATGCCGTTTACCGCCGCGCACATGGCGAACTCGCGGACACCGAAGAACACATTGCGCCCCGCCGGATCCTGATGGAAGTTCGCACCCGGCTTGAAGATGGTCTTGGTGGAGGCGGTCAGGTCGGCAGCGCCGCCGAACAGCTCCGGCACGTCGTTGGCGATGGCGTTCATCACCGTGTAGCCTGCGTTCCGCGTGGCCACAGCCTTGCCCGTGGGAAAGCTGGGCAGCGACTTCTCCCAACCCGCCTTGCGCTTGTTCACCTGGGCGCGCTTGAACTGCTCGGCCAGCTCGGGATACTGCTTGGCATAGGACGCAAACAGGGTGTTCCAATCGGCTTCCGCCTTGGCTCCGCGATCCACCGCCTGACGCCAGTTCTTCAGCGCATCCTCAGGAACATAGAAGCTTTCGCTCTCCGGGAAGCCAAAGAACTTCTTGGATGCAGCCACGTCCGCCGCGCCCATGGCTTCGCCGTGAACCTTGTTCGTTCCAGCCTTGGGACTGCCGTAGCCAATCACCGTGCGAACCGCAATCAGCGAGGGCTTGCCGGTCTCGGCCTTGGCGGCTGCAATGGCCGCTTCAATTGCGTTCAGATCGTTGCCGTCCGTCACGCGCTGGGTGTGCCAGTGATAGGCATCGAAGCGCTTCAGCACGTCCTCAGTGAAGCTCAGCTCCGTCGGCCCATCCAGCGAGATCAGGTTGTCGTCATAGAGCACGATCAGCTTGCCCAGGCCCAGCGTGCCGGCCAGCGAAGCCGCTTCGTGCGAGATGCCTTCCATCAGATCGCCATCGCCGCACAGCACATAGGTGTGGTGATCCACCACGTCAAAGCCAGGCTTGTTGTAGATGGCGGCCAGGTGCTTCTCGGCGATCGCCATACCTACGGCCATGCCAAATCCCTGTCCCAGAGGTCCGGTGGTGACTTCGACACCTTCCGTCTCCCCCGACTCCGGATGTCCCGGGGTCTTGGAGTGCCACTGGCGGAAGGACTTCAGATCGTCCATCGTGACTTTGTAGCCGGAGAGAAACAGGGTCGAATACAGGAGGGCGGAAGCGTGTCCATTCGAAAGTACAAAGCGGTCCCGGTCTGCCCACTTGAAGTGCTCCGGGTTGTGCTTCATCAGCTTGTGATAGAGCAGATAGGCGATCGGCGCACAAGCCATCGGCGCGCCAGGATGGCCGCTCTTCGCCTTCTCCACCGTGTCCAGCGCCAACAGGCGAAGGGTATCGATGGACAACTGATCAAGGGAGAGGCCCACAGGGCTGGTTGTCATAAACAAAGAATCCTTTCTGTCCCACTCAAATCTCGAGAATGCTCCAAACAAGCGGCGTGATCGGTCTCCGAGGCTTAAGCCCGCAGGGTTGTTTGATCCGGAGACAGGCGATCCGGTGGGTTTTCCGGTCTATGCCCGATAGATCCTTGCTTAGATACTCACAAGTAAATCAATTTACTTGCACAATCTCCACATCCACATTGTATCCAAGCCAGCGGTTCTGTTCCGCCCAGTGCAAAGTCCATGATATCCGGTGCGCCCCCGCGGGAGCTTCCACATCCGCCCCGTAGCCCGCACTGCCCAGGCTCCGGCTAGGCTGCGACTGGGTCGTTTTCCAGTCGTCCGCAGACCACACCAACTCGAACCGGTCCCCGTCTAGGATGCGCAGCGTATCTCCAGCGTTGACTCTTTGGATAGGTCGATGGCGGCTGTAAACCTCGAGCCCCCGGCGCAGCTTCTTTCTTCCCTCGGGCATGCAGTAGCGCTCATAAACCGGCTCCACGCGGTCGAAAACCTTGCCGTCGCGAGCCGAGCGCAGCAGCTTCAGATACTCCGCATGAGCCCACACCAGCGGCGTGGCCGATCCGGCGGGCTTGCCCAGCTGCAAGCCGCGGTCGGGGCGATTCGGCTCGTCCCACACCTGCTCTGGCAGTAGCTGCCCCATGGTGGCGAAGCCCTCATAGGTCTCGATCAGCGAGGTGATGTCGTTGCCGGCCGCCAGCTCATAGTGGGCACGCTCTCCGGTCAGCAGCGGCCACACCCGGCCCTGTCCCCAGCCTTCGAAGGGACCGCCATCCGCGCGGTTGCCATAGCCGTCCCAGTTGTAGCGCAGCCAGCCATGTCCCTGCGGCAGGTCGCGCTTGATCACCGCGTCCACCACCTGCAGCGAGGCCACGATGAGCGGATCGTCGGCGCGCCGTATCCCGTAGCGCACCAGCTCCAGAAATCCGCCGTCGATGATCTCCCGCGCTTCGAATTCGTATCGTGTGCCCGGCGGCCGATTGCTGAGCCGAATTGTCTCCTTGCCGCAGCTCTCGCAGGCATACGCTTCGCCGCTCTCCGGCGGCCGAACTCGCATGTAGTGGCGCTTGATCTCCGGATGCAGGACGCCGTTGTTGGTGACCGTCCAGTCCTCCAGATGGCCTTCGATCCAGTCGGCATACTCCTCCAGAAACGCCGCCAGCTCGATCGAGTCCCGCGCCCGCATGATCTCCGCCGCGCAGATGAGCGCCGCAATCACCGCAGCCAGGGTAGACGGCGAGTAGCCCGCGTTCTCCTCCCAGCGCTCCTGGTGCGTGATAGGCGCATGCCGCACCAGAAACCCGGCAGCCCGCTCCACAAACGGGAAGATGTCGATCTCTCCAAGCCCTTTGGCCTTCCACAACCGCCACGCCAGGATCACCGGAAAGGCCACTTCATCGAGCTGCACACCGGACCAGTAAGGACGGCCGTCCACCCAGAAGTTCTGCGCAAAACCGCCATCCGGTTTCTGCGTGCAAGCCAAATAGACCAGCGCGCGCAAGGCCGTCTCCGCCCGACCACAGGCCAGCAGCGCGGACGCGGTCTGCACCATGTCGCGGGTCCACACCAGGTGATAGCCGCCCAGATCGTCGTCGCTCTTGGCCTGTCCCCAGGGGATGGATGCGGATGCCACGAATGCCCCGGAGTACGTCTTGTCCTCGTGAGCCAGCAGCACGTTGTGGCTGGCGCGCATCAACTTGCCGCCGTCCCGCGCCTTCTCTGCAAGCCACTCCGGATTGGCCACCCGCTGCCACTGCTCGCTGAAGCGCTTGCGGTGCTGCGCATACGGGGCCGCCAACGCGCTCAGCGTCTTTTGCAGCGAGGTATGTTCGGTTCCACCGATGCCCACCGCGACGGTGAACTCCCGCGCTCCCGTCTCCTCGCAAACCGCACAGGTCATGTCCAGCTCACCCATGACTGCGATGTTGCCGTTGGTAGCTGAACCGAACTCCCAGCTCATCTGGAAGTTGGTCTTCAGGTCCCGCCAACCGTCGCTGGCGCCTACAAACCCGCAACTCACGCGCGTAAATCCGCAGCTGGCGCCCATCGCCAGCGACGCATTGTTACGCCACGCCAACAGCATGCGATACCCCGCCACATCGATGGCCCGCGCCGAGTTCCCTGCCCCGCCTCCATCCAGGTGCGGCGCCAGCAGGGCATACAGCTTAAGCCGCGGCAGCAGGTCCGCATGACCCTCCAGCCGAACATGGGTCAAAAGCACCGAATGATGCGGATCGCTGATGATTTCTTTGATGAGGGTGTAGCGGCCGTCGGGGTCGCGATTGATGTAGCGCACCGCCAGGGCCTCCTGGTGCACAACCTCGAACTCCGAGATCAGGTCGCGCTTCTCCTCGTGAACAAAGGTCTGCCCATCGGTGATCAGGAACCCCATGTCCCGCACCTGGGGACGGTCGATGGTGGGGTGATAGACCTCGTTCACAATGCCGTGCGAACAGGTGAACCACAGGCGGCTGGAGGCCGAGTAGGCCGTGCCAATGGCGTCTTTGACAGCGGAGGTCCAGCGCGAGGGCAATCCGGGGGCACCAAAAGCCTCCCCCTGCTGCGGTAGCCAACGATAAAAGGACTGATCGTTCATGGTCTCGGGAGACAGCGGGTTCTGAAACGAAGAAATGGGTCGGCGGGCCTGCCGCTTGCTCTGATCCTACGTTGAAGAAGATGAGATCCAGCCATCAAAGTTTCATGAACGCCCCCACAATCCACAGCTCGTAGGTGGTTAAATCCGGCGGCTGCGAGAATCCTCTCTCCCCGCAGCGGCATCCACGTCTTGTGGTTTGACCTATCTTTCCTCAAACGCTTTGATCAACCCCAGCCCTTTACAATCTCAACGGAGGAGATTCCCCGATGGCTTACGAACTCGCACCGCTCCCTTACGACTATGCGGCCCTCGAGCCTTTTATCGATGCCGAGACCATGAAGCTCCATCATGACAAGCACCACCAGGCGTACATCAACAACGCCAATGGCGCGCTGGAGAAGCATCCCGAGCTGGCTTCCAAGTCGGCAGACGACCTGCTGCGCGACCTCAACGCCATTCCCGAGGACGTGCGCACCCTGCTGCGCAACAACGCTGGCGGCCACTCCAATCACTCCATGTTCTGGACCATCATGGGTCCGGCCAACACCCCGGGTGTGGGTGGCACTCCTACCGGCGCCATCGCCGACGCCATCAAGGCCGACTTCGGCGACTTCGAGGCCTTCAAGAAGACCTTCAACGAGACCACCGCCAAGCAGTTCGGCTCCGGATGGGGCTGGCTGGTGTTCCAGGGCGGCAAGCTGAAGATCATCACCACCCCTAACCAGGACTCGCCCTTGTCCCAGGGCCTCTACCCGATCCTGGGCAACGACGTCTGGGAGCACGCCTACTACCTCAAGTACCAGAACCGCCGCCCCGACTACCTGGCCGCGTGGTGGAATGTAGTGAACTGGAACGAGGTCAACAAGCGCTTCGAAGCGGCTAAGAAGTAGCAACAGAAACTCTGCTCAGGGATCATTCTCTCAGCTGCCGTGAGCTCTGATTGCAGTCCCACTTGGGACCGGGTGCCCCAGGTCTCCCTCTTTTGGAGACCTGGGATACCGCCAACCCAAACCTTCTTCGGAACTCGCTTAATCTCCACGATCCGCGGAGCTTTTGCGCTGACGTGCAGAAGCTTTGTGCTGACGCCTCCGAGAAAGCTGCCGGTTCCCATGGCGTAGTACGTACTCTGCGGCTACTCCCCGACTCCCTCTCGGCGCTCGATCTGCTTGATCTTGCTATCCAGCTGCCGGATAGCCTCCGCAATCTCCTTGAACTCCCGCCCGAAGCGCCGCACCGTACCCGGCATATAGCGCACATTCAAGGTGGCGATCTCTGAAGCCATCACTACAAACAGATTGCCGGGGATCGGCTTCCAGAAGTCATCTGCCTCCACCTCGGCCCCGGCCTTGCGCTCTTCCAGGTAGACATCCCTGCGAAAGCGCCGCGGATTGCGCAGCGTGATCGTCTGCAGGGTTCCATCGGAGGCAAGCACCTTCTCCGACAGGCCTCCCTGGTACACAATCCCGGCCTTGGTCAGGATGTCCACCTCGATCTTCATGTCCTTGGAGGGCAGCAGAATGTCGGAGAGAATCACGTGCCACTCCGCAATGCGCGGCAACACCACCGTCGATAGCACCGGACGGAGCCGCGCCCAGAACGGCCGGCTCCCCATCCAGGCCCGCAGCCTGCCGTAGTGCAGAATCAGGAAGTTGAACACCAGCGCGCTCACCACCACGATCGAATACAGCCGGACCAGGATGCAGAGGTTCAGATGAACAAAGGACGCCGCTGCGGAGAAGAACTCTGCCCGGTGCTGATCGAAAAACGCGGCGCTGTACAGCCCGCTAAAGAAGACCTGCACATCGACCCGGGAGCCGGACGCCACCGCCAGCGGCCCCACGTGGCGCAGCGACCAGGCCAGACTCAAAGGCACGACCGACCACAAGACGCCGCGGGTAATCTCCTCGCTGCGGGTCTGTACCAGATTTTTGCGGGGAACAACGAAGCCCAAGACCCAGCGCGCCACTAGATCGGGTCCGAGGATATAAACAGCGATCAGGAATGTCGCAACAAGCGCTATCACTTATGCGTACGCCGCTTCTACATCCTCTCGCGAAATGGTGACCGTTCCGATGTGCGTCGGTATCTCGCCATAGCCGCGCTGCGCGATCTCCCGCGCCAGCTGATCCATATGCCCCCGGAGGTAGGCCAGCATCTCCGCACGGACGCTCTCCATATTGGAGTTGATGTTGTTGTCGATCAGGTCCAGCACGTGCTCAATCTGCTTTCCGTTCATCTTCGTCCCATTGGCCTGGGCAGGCCTTACCTGAGCCTTTAGACGCCGCTACTGTGCACGAAGGCGCAACCATACTGGCCCTCGCTGTTTGCACCAAAGATACATCGGCTGTGCCGCGGTTGCCAGACGGTCGTTACAGGAAGAACACGAATTCGGCCGGTTACCCTTGAAAGGACCCCAGGTAACTCAGGCGATCGCGTGCAGACCGTGCTTCGCCGCCAGCGTCAGCAGCTTCGCGGCCGGGCCCCGCGGCTGTTTCTCACCACGCTCCCACTTGCTCACCACTCCCGTGGTTACATTCAGGTGCGCGGCAAAAACCGCTTGGCTCACAGCCGCTTTGGTGCGTATACGCCGGATGGCGGCGGGCGATAGCGCCAGTACCGGGGTCAGACAGGCCCGATCGAACTCTCGCATGGTTTTGGAGCTGAGCAGGCCGATCTTCTGCAGGTCGGCCATGCTCTCGTGGACAGCAGCGAGAGCCTCACTTTTATAGGCCTTTGCCACCGTTCTCCTCCTTCCTTGTTGATCGGAGCAACGATCTCCCGGAGAGCCGTCATCCTCACGATCTTCGTCATCTGGATTTCGCTATAGCTCAAATAGACCTTCGCAGCTTGACGGAAGGCGCGTAGTTCGTCCGCTTTGATATTGGCTTGATCTCTCTTTTCGAAACCGAACATCAGTACAACCCGTTGCCCAACCCTCATAGCCACGATGGCGCGGGCGCCCCCGCTCGCTCCTTCTCCCTTCCGGGCGAAGCGAAATTTGAATACCCCTCCGCCAAGGTCTGCGTCGTACTCGCCAGTGACAACCTCCCAGAGTTCGCTGTCTCCAATACCAAACCGGCGCGCAAAGCGCATGAATGCTTTGGTAGCAAAGACCCGGATCGTGCTGGGAGAGTTGGCCACCTTTCTGTAAGTATAGCTCTTAGGACCATAGGGTGTGGAGATAATCGGCTGGATGCGCAAGAGGAATCACCTACAGCGCTCTTCCCGCCGCCACCGCCGAGGCCCACGCCCACTGGAAGTTGAACCCGCCCAGATGCCCGGTCACGTCCACCACCTCGCCGATAAAGAACAGTCCAGGTACGGCGCGCGCCTCCAAGGTCCGCGCCTGCAGATCGTCGGTGTTCACGCCCCCCGCCGTGACCTCCGCCTTCTCGAACCCCTCCGTTCCGACGGGATGAAATGCCCACCCGCGGAGCTGCCGCTCGCGAGCCTCCAGCGCCGCGTTGGACCACCCCTCCGGCGCGCCTACCTCGGCCACATGATTCGCCAGCCGTTGCGGCAACCTCTCGCGCAAGGCTTGGCGCAGCGCCACCGCGTCGCGCCGCGCATTCTTTTCAAACAAGGGGCGGAGCAGAGTTCCCGGCGCATCCCCTGGAGCAAAATCCAAATAGAGCGGCTCCCCAGGCCGCCAATACGACGAAGCCTGCAGCACCGCCGGCCCACTCAGCCCGCGATGCGTGACCAGCATCTTCTCCCGGAAGCGGGGCGGGGCCTTCCGACCTACCGCCGTCCCGGCCCACGCCGCGACCTCTGACGACACTCCGGCCAATGCCGTCCAGCACGCCTCTTCGCCTCCCAGAAGCAGGGGCACCAGGGCCGGCCGCGGCTCGATCACCCCCAATCCAAACTGCCTGGCCAGCTCATAGCCGAGCCCCGTCGCGCCCATCTTCGGGATCGACAGGCCGCCGGTAGCCACCACCAGCGCCGCAGCATCGAACTCGCCCTGGGCACAGGTCACACGGAACCCGTCGCCGGACTGCTCCACGGCAATGTCCCGCGCATTCAGCACCAGCTCCACTCTGCCTCGCTCGCACTCGGCCAGCAGCACGTCCAGAATCGACCGTGCCGAGTGATCGCAGAACAGCTGGCCCAGCGTCTTCTCGTGCCACGCAATCCCATACCGTTGAACCAGTTCCAGGAAGTGCCGCGGTTCGTACAAGGCCAGGGCGGACTTGGCAAAATGGGGATTGTTGGAAAGAAACCGGTCCGGCGCACAGTGAATGTTGGTAAAGTTGCAGCGGCCGCCGCCCGAGATCAGAATTTTTCGGCCCGGTTGGGAGTTATGATCCAAAAGCGCTACTCGCCGGCCCCGCTGTCCGGCCACCGCTGCGCACATCAGGCCAGCCGCTCCGGCGCCCAAAACCAGTGCATCGAATCGACGGGGCGTGGCAGTTCCAACTCGGGACATATTCCTCATTCTCACCTACCCCAGTCTGAAATTCGGGGCGGCGGTGTGTCGTCTAATGGACAGAGCACGAACTGCCGGCGGCACAGCCGGCGCAACCATCCTCCCTCGACGTTTTTCAACCCCAGGAGTACGTCATGGCTGCTGTAATTACCAACCCCCTCTTCCCGCCTTTTACCCGGGAAACGGCTCTCCTCAAGGTCCGCGCCGCTGAGGACATCTGGAACTCCCGCGACCCCGAACGCGTGGCGCTGGCCTATTCCCTCGATACCCGTTGGCGCAATCGCTCCGAATTCCTCAATGGCCGCGAAGAAGTCATGGCCTTTCTCACCCGCAAGTGGGAAAAGGAGCTGGACTACCGGCTGATCAAAGAACTCTGGGTCTACCAGGGAGCCCGCATCGCCGTCCGCTTCGCCTACGAGTGGCACGATGAAACCGGACAGTGGTTTCGCTCCTATGGCAACGAAAACTGGGAGTTTGCCGAGGATGGCTTGATGCAGCGTCGCTACGCCAGCATCAACGACCTGGAGATCGAGGAATCCGAGCGGCTCTTTCATTGGCCAGCCGGGCGCCGCCCCGAAGATCACCTCGGTCTCAGCGACCTGGGCCTCTAATCCGACAGCACTGAAAACAAAGCGCCTCCCGGTCGAAAACTGGGAGGCGCTGTTGTTTTCCTGACTTGTAGCAGAGCCCGCGTACTATCCGGGGCGCTTCACGATCTTGGCCAGACGGGCATCGTTCCACAACGGGCTGAAGGTCGCGTCTTCATAGACCTTGGAGAGCTCATTGCAGTGGTTGTCCTTGGCCCGCTGCAGATACTCCAGCGCGCCCTCTACATTGCCCCGTTTCACGTAGGCTTTGGCGATCAGGAAATCCACCCGGCCGCGCTGCTCGGGAGTGCTCAGTTGGATCAGCACGCCATTGCCCTCGGTGCTGAGGATGTCCGCGTCCAACTCCAGGGCCCGCGCGTACTCGGTCATGGCCCGGTCCATATTGCTCAGTCCGGCCCAGGCCTCCGCCATATTCAGGTGCGCCGAGGCCATATTTTCATCCAGCGCCAGGGCCTGTTTGAGGTAGTGAACGGCGGGATTGTACTTGCGCTCGATGCACGCTACCGCGCCCAGATTGTTGTAGGCGTCCGCAAACCGGGGGTTCAGCTTCACCGCCTGCTTGAATGCCTTCTTGGCCGCGCCGCGGTCGCCCGCCTGCAGAAAAGCCATCCCCATCTTGTTGGCCAAAATGGAGTTGGTGGGCGCCGCCTTCAAGGCGTCGTGATAATAGGCTGCCGCCAGCCCGTAGTTCTGGTGCGCCCGCGCCAGATCGCCTTTCAGCTCCGCCGTCTTGGCGACCTCTGCCCGCTCGGAGACGGGAATATCGGCGGCGGCCCATGCGCGCCCTCCCGCCCACAGCGTCAGGCCAAGGCATCCGACTACCCACATCCGGTTTCGCATCTCCCACCTCCTCATACTGGGAACCACGGGCTTGGCTGGAATCTCGGCAACGGTTCCTGTTCCTGCCCGCCGTTCGCTTGTTACGGCTCCCAGTACAACGCTGTTGGCGCAGGCTCACAACGCTAGACCTGCTAAACGCCCGCGAACTGGGAGGGTTACATCCCCCGTCCAGGCCACGAAGCTTACGAGGCGAGGAACCGCCCCGCTGGGAGATAGGCTCAATCCCACCCCGACCGGGGCAGCAATTGGCCCAATATTCCGGCCTTTCGCCGGGCTGGCAACCCGCCTTTTTGCCTAGCGGTCACCGACACCACTCTCGGCTCTCCGGTTCCATCGGGCACGCGCCGAGGATGGGGGGTTAAACCGCCCGTTACCGGTCTGGAAAATCCACCTTTTACACGGTTAAAACCGGACCGCAACACCAGACTGGCGCTACTATACTTTCGATTCAAGAATGGATGGACGATGACAGTGGCCAGCCCAGAGTCGGTTGGATTCGTGGAAGAACGCGCTGAACTGGAGAAGGTGTTAGCCTCCCCGAGTTTCGCGCGCGCGCCGCGGTTAGCCCACCTTCTGTCCTATCTCTGCGAACGGCTCTTCGCCGGGCAGGCGGCCCAAGTGAAGGAGTATTCGATCGGGGTGGAGGTATTTCAGCGCGGCCCCGAGTTCGACCAGGATTCCGACTCCATTGTGCGCGTGGAAGCCAACCGTCTGCGCAAGCGTCTCGCCGAGTACTACGCGGCCGAAGGCGCCTCCCATCCGCTACGCATTACCATCCCGATCGGCCAGTATGTCCCTCTGTTCCAGCGGTTTACCGCACCCGAGGCGGTGCCCGCGCCGATCCTGGAGATGCCTCCGTCACCGCTCCCCCCCTCCCCCCCTAAGCCCTCGCCCTGGCGACAATGGGCCGCCCGGCGCGCCGTATACCTCCCGGTTGCCGCCGTCATCCTGGTCCTGGCCGGTTTTCTGGCTGGGCGGCTTCGCACCCATCGTCCGGAGGTTCCTGCCACCAGCGCAATTGCCCCTCCGGCACCCGGAGCTCCCCTGGACACTCAAGTTGGGCTGCCCGTGGGTGAGGAGATTCGTATCCTGTGCGGGAGTACCCGCAGCCTGGTGGATCACGCCGGAAAGCTGTGGAGCGCCGACACGGCCTTCGCTGGAGGTACCGCCGTCTCCAGCACCGCGCAACACATCGAGCGAACCCAGAACCAGGCCTTCTACCGCACCAGCCGCCAAGGTAACTTCCGATACGACATCCCCTTGAAGCCCGGGACCTACGAACTTCACCTGCACTTCGCCGAGACCGAGCTTGGCTCCGAGACCGCCGGCGGCAATGGCGAAGGCGGACGCCTGATGTCGGTGCGCGCCAATGGCAAGCCCCTGCTCTCCGAATTCGACGTGGCCGTCGATGCCGGCGCCAGCCGGACCGCCGACGTACGCGTCTTCGCCAACCTCTCTCCGGCGGCCGATGGGAAGCTTCATCTGGAGTTCGCTGGCGAACGCGGCCACTCTGCTACGGTCTCAGCCATCGAGATTGTTCCCGGCCTGCACGGACGCAATCGTCCCGTTCGCGTGCTGGCCCGGCCCACACCTTATTACTCGAACGACAGCCAGTGGTGGAGCCCCGACGCCTACTTCGAGGGTGGCCAGCTGGCCAGCTATGCCGCGCCCGTCACAGGCACAGACGATCCGGAGCTCTATGAGTGGGAGCGGTGGGGCAACTTCACCTACGCGGTGCCGGTCGCACCGGGCAGATATACCGTAATCCTGCATTTTGCCGCGCGCCGGGGGGATTGGCCGGCTGGCTCCGGAGAGCATGCCGCGCACGTCTTCAACGTGTTCTGCAACGGACGGGCGCTTCTGGAAGACTTCGATCTGGAGAAGGCGGCCAAGAAGGCGGACGTGGTGATTCGCCAGGCATCTGGTCTGGAGCCCAACGCCCAAGGCAAACTCCTGCTCAGCTTTGTGCCGGTGAGCGGCTATGCTACCGTTACCGGCATCGACGTTCAAGCCCAGTAAATCGTGTGTCTATGGAGGCGGCACGGGGGTAACGTGTTACCCGTTTGACAACGCTTACTTCCCGGAGTTACTTTCAACAATGGTCTTAGGTAAAACGTTTTTGTACGCTATCTAACGACCGGCCTTTGTTGCACGTCGCAAGGTCCCGTGACAAGTTCTCCGCCCTAAACCGGCATAAAAGCCGGCAGGGGGAGTTGTGTCTGTTCTACGAAAACGTTTTCATCGATCTTTTGCCTCGTCTTAGGAGGAACCATGTTGCAACCTACTCCAGTCCATCGGCGCTCTCCGCTTTCGGCCGCGCTGTGGGCTATCGTCTTTTTATCGTTTTCATTTTTATGCGGAAGCTCCATCCAGGCTCAGGTCATCACGGGCAGCTTTACCGGCCAGGTAGTTGACACCACGGGCGCGGTAATTCCGCAGGCCACCGTTACCCTTTCCAATCAGTCCACCCATGATGCCCGCAACACGGTCAGCAACGAGACTGGTAACTTCACCTTCGCGGGCGTGAGTCCCGGCACCTACAGCCTGAGCGTAGAAGCCAAGGGCTTCAAGGGATACCGTCAGGAAGGCCTGACTCTCACCGCGGGCGAATCGGTCAAGATCCCCAACATCGCCCTCACCGTCGGCTCCTCGGCAGAGAGCGTTGAAGTCTCCGCCGACCAGGCGCCGCTGATCAACACTGAAAACGGCGAGCGCGCTGTCACCATCTCTGAAGAAGACATCGAGCGTCTCTCCACTGAAGGCCGTAACGCCTCGGAGTTGCTGAAGATTCTGCCGGGCGTCACCTCGGTGGCCAACGGCACCAACAACGGCCTGGGCTTCGACTTCTCCAATGCCAGCTCTACCGGCAGCGCAGTCGGCGTCGGTCTGTCGCCCAATGGCGCTCCCTACCGCGGCGGCACCGCCTACATTCTGGACGGCGCCAACATCATCGATCCAGGCTGCAACTGCTGGTCGATCGCCACAATTAACCCGGATATGTCGCAGGAAGTGAAGATCCAGACCTCCAACTTCGGCGCTGACTCTGCCGACGGTCCGGTCATCTTCAGCGCCATCAGCAAGGCTGGCTCGGCGCAGTTCCACGGCGAAGCCTACTTCTACGCTCGCAATGCCGTGCTCAACTCCAACGACTGGCTGAACAAGTTCTACAACGGCAAGCGCGCCGACGATCACTACTACTATCCCGGCGGCAACATCGGTGGCCCGGTCCGCATTCCCGGCACCAACTTCAACAAGAACGACAAGCTGCTCTTCTGGTTCGGCTATGAAGCATTTCGGCAGAACCTGGGCGGCAACACCACGCTCGAGTCCACCGTTCCCACCGCGGGCATGATGGCGGGTGACTTCAGCTCGAACGGGCAAGGAAACGCCGGGGTCTGCCCTAACGGCTTCTCCAGCTCCGCCACCGACTGGTGCAACAACCTGGCCGGCGGCTACGCTCCGGACGGCACTCCGCTGGCTGGCAGCAACATCTCCAAGTACCTCAATCCCGGCGCCCAGGCCTTGGCCAAGCTGTGGCCCGCGCCCAACGCCGACCCCACCACCCACGGCGGCTACAACTTCTACGAGTTGGTGCCGGCGACCCACAACGGCCAGCTATGGCGCGCACGTGTGGACTACAACATCAACGAAAACAACAAGATCTTCGCCGCCTTCCAGCAGGGCACCGATACCGGAAGCACCGCCGCGCACATGTGGTGGACTCCGTCGTACAGCGTTCCCTATCCCGGCGGCGTTATCAACAACCCCACCACCTCCCGCGTGCTGACCGTCAATATGGTCAACATCCTCACCCCCTCGCTCACCAACGAGTTCGTCTTCGCGTGGGGATATGCGAACAGCCCCATCAAGCCCAACAACCTCAAGGCTGCCTACGCCTCCACCATCGGCTACACCTACGGCACCGTGTTCAACAGCTCGCTGGTGGCGCCCAGCATCAACGGCACCATGGGCCTGCCCGACACGTCTCAGCCTGACGTTTGGGCCGCCGGCGGTGGTCAGTATCCGGTCAAGAAGGCCACTCCCTCGTTCTCTGACAACGTGACCAAGGTCTGGAAGCAGCACACCTTCAAGGCCGGCCTGTTCACCGAGTTGGTGAGCAACGATCAGGGCAACTTCGTGAATTACAACGGCACCTACTCCTTCGGTGCCAACGTGCAGGCTGATGCCGTGACCGGCAAAATCACCGGCACCAACAACCCCACGGCGAACTTCCTGATGGGTATCGCCAACAGCTTCAACCAGACCAACTCTGAACCGCTGGCCAACATGGCTTACCGCACCACCTCCGGCTATCTGCTCGACGACTGGAAGGTGACGCAGCGCTTTACTGCGAACCTCGGCTTCCGCATGGATCACATCGGCCGCTGGTACGATCGCAGCGGCGTGGGTATGGCCGTCTGGCTCCCCCAACTCTACGCGGCAGACGTCACCAGCAACAACGGTTGGCCTTATCCCGGCGTGCGCTGGCATGGGGTGGACCCTGGGATCCCGAACTCCGGTTCGCCCAACAACATCGCCTACACCTCGCCTCGTCTGGGCCTGGCCTACGATATCCTCGGCACGGGCAAGACGGTTCTGCGCGGCGGCTGGGGCATGTATCGCTGGAACGACCAGTTCAACGACTACGGTGGCCCTCTGAGCACGGCGCAGGAGATGCGCTCCTACACGAGCCCCAGCAACCGCAACATCACCTTTGCTGAGATCTCCGCGATCGGAGCTTCCAACTCCGCCACTGGTGCGCTCGGCGGCTTGAGCGGCGTAGCCGATCCCAACGATCACAAGGTGCCCACCACGGACGCCTACAACCTGACCATCTCGCAGCAGATGCCGTATCACACGGTGCTGGAAGCAGCCTACGTGGGCAACAGCACTTCGAACCTGCTGATGGGCGGACAGAGCGCCGGCTCCAGCCTGGCCTCTGGATTCACCAACCAGAACAAGATTCCGCTGGGCGGCGTGTTCAAGGCCGATCCGGTCACGGGAGCAGCCGCTCCGGCCGATCCTGACAACCAGGGCAGCTACAACCTGACCGACTACTACCCCTATTACAAGGGTTACGGCACCAACGCCATCAACATGAACACCCACGTGGGCTACTCGAACTACAACGCGTTCCAGATCGCGTGGTCCAAGCCCGTGGGCAATCTCACCTTCAACTTCAACTACACCTTGCAGAAGGCCCTGGGCATCGTGTCGAACACCGTGGATGCCTTCACTGTGCATGGCAACTACGGCGTGTTGAATATCGATCGTCCTCAGGTCTTCAACAGCTCCTATGCCTATACCCTGGCCAAGCCCTACCACGGCGATAACAAGCTGATCAGTGGCGCCGCTAACGGCTGGACCATCACGGGCACCACCACTTACCAGACCGGCGCCAACCTCCAGGCCCAGACTTCGCAGAACCTGGGGCTGACCATCAAGGACACCGCCGCCAACGAGAACCTCACCTCGCTCACCTGGTTCGGCACCAATACCCAGGAGATCCTGCCCACGCAGGTCTGCAATCCGAAGAGCGGCCTGGCTTCGCACCAGCTGCTCAAGGCCTCCTGCTTCGGCGTGCCGGCGGTGGGGGCACAGGGGCTGCGCCAGTTCCCGTACCTTAGCGGACCGGCTTACACCAACACCGACTTGACGGTCTACAAGACCTTCAAGATGGCGGAGAAGCAGACGGTCGAGTTCCGTGCCTCGGCGTTCAACGCCTTCAACCACCCGTTGTATGAATTCAACGGCAGCCAGTACACCACGTTGACCTTTGCCACCGCGGACAAGGCCAACTTCAGCAACACCTCGGCGGCGAACCTCTCCGGCTCGACGCCCAATTGGGGCACCATGTACTTCAAGTCGGGCCGCCGCATTGGGGAGCTCTCGGTGAAGTACAACTTCTAACCGCAAATCAGCTGAGCGGGAGCCAGGTGCTCTCGCTTACGCGACACAAGACGGGCGGGGAGCCAAGCTCCTCGCCCGTCTTGCATGTGGAGAGAATGCGACCTGGAGAAAGCCCTTAAACAAGGCAGATTCTGTCTTCTGATCTTCTGACAAGCCCTTAGTCTTGGTAGACTCCGCACTCTGGCAGGGGACGCCGCCCTACGCTTCGTCGCGAAACATGGGATGCGGAATCAGCCGGCGGTAGTCCTCCTGATGCGCTCCATCCAGGCAGGCCTCGATGATGGTTTTGCCCAGCGGCTCGAGATCCGGCACCAGAAATGTCTTCAGTTCGCGGGCAAAGAACTCCCGCCACTGCCGCGCCCCCTCTTCATAGACCTCGGGACCGCCCTGGATCTGCTCATCCACGCGCAGGAACACCCGCGGAATGAGCGTGCCCTCAATACGCAGCTGCTGCGGGATGTATCCCAACAGCGGGCAGAGCGCCTCATCCACTTGCTCGCGGCCGAACTTCGCGCTGCCCCGGCGGGCCAGATACTCGCGCGCAATCCACTCCGCCATGAAGCCCACCTTCCACGCTCCAATGTGCTGGTTGGGAATCAGCACATAGCGTGTCTCCGGCGTCTCCACAATCTGGCGCAGCAGCAGGTTGGCTTGATCCACGCGCCGCCCCGTGGCGAACGCCCAGTACGAGCCCACCCCCTCCGACTGCATCTCGGTGCTCTTCTGCGTTTGAATGCTGGGATTGGCGTGTCCGCGCGGCGCTACAAGCCGCCACAACCAGGCCAGCGCCGGACTCAGCACATGCATCATGGCCAAAATCCCGTAGAGGCGGCTGTCGCGATGCGTGGGAGGGCAACGTACGCCGAAGCTGCGCACATCCACCGAGCGCATGCCATCCGCGATGTCGTGAATCATGTGCCGCGGCAAAATCACCCGTGGATTGGGACACAGCTTGCCCGGCGCGTCCTCGACGTGCTCCCACGTGAGGCACGTGCCCCCGGGCACGATGTAGTGATTCAGAAAGATCAGCGGCTCCGGCGGATCGATGCACAACCGTTCCAAGTTCGGCGCCGTGCCATAGCTGTGAATATGGTCCACGCGCACAAACCACGCATTCTCCGCATCGGCGATGGTCAGACGTCCGCTCTTGCCCTGATAGGAAGGATGAGCGCAGGCCATATCGTCGGCGATCGGACGCAGATGGCAAGCTTCAGGCAAGTTCAAGGTGCGCTCTTCCTGCGTAATCACGTTGCGCCCGATGAGCAGCCGCCCATCCTCCATGCGGTGGATGTGTTCGGTCATCTCGCTTTTGCCGCCGCCCGACGCGCCCTCGTGCATCAGGATCAGCTGGTTCTCATAGGGAGTAACCACCGCCACCGCCGCGCAGTGGTTGGTGGTCCATCCCTCGCGTTCCCCAATATCCAGCAGCATCGATTACACGCCTTTCTTGGCGCTCGGCCCCGGATAGAGGTTGTAGGCGAAGATCTCCTGGTGCGTGGCGTGGCGATCGTGCACCACAATCTGCTTGCCCCCGAAGTGCGTATGCCGGAAGGGCGGCGCCACAAACAACACGCCTCCCGTAATCTTGAAATCAGCGGGCACCTGGCTGCGCGGAATCATTCCTTGCAAATCAGCCAGCGCCGCCGCAAAGAAGGCCGCCTGACGCGGGACCACCAGCAACGAGCCGTAGCCCAGCGCGTCTGTGCCGGCATAGAACGGCATGGCCACTAGCTCTTGCGTCTTCAGCCAGTCCAGCGTTTCTTGCCGGGTCTGCTCAAACGGCTGCCCGAAACGCTCCTCGTAGCGTGGCTTGTCGGTGGGCAGGTGGTCGCCGATCACCATGGCATCGGGATCGCGCCGCCGCATCGCAGGATCGGGGAAGTTGATGGCCAGGCCGTTGCGGGCCTTGGTGATCAGTGCCTCCACAATGCGCCCATGCCCCGGCACGTAAAATGTGGCCTCGTGCACGCCGTGATCGTCGCGATTGCCTAACCGCCAATCCGTCGAGCCGGTGGTTCGGCCCAGGGCCCAGTCCAGAAGCTGAATGCGGTTCTCCGGGGTCTGGATCAGCGGCGCGGCACCCAGCACCTCACGCACATGGGGCGGCAGATCCATCTCGGCCCAGCAGGCCTGAAAGTCCACCACGAATTCGGTCAAGACAAAATCGGCCATCGCAGCCCAACTTTCAAGGGAAGTCCGGGGCGCCTCCGGCGCAGTTTGGACCTGGTTTTGTCCCGCCGCGCCAAGACGCCCCAAGACTTTTATTCCAGATGGATACAAAGCTGGCAGTGCGCGCCATCACGTACGAGTTGACAATTCATAACCGCTTGGTTATTGATTAAAGGAATGAAGGCAGCTCCCCCCGATCCCGTGTTCCGCGCCCTGGCCGACCCCACCCGTCGCGCCCTCTTCGAGGAGCTGACCCGTCGGGGCGAATTGACCGTCCACGCGCTTACCCGCTTCGCGGGGGTATCCCAGCCCGCCGTGTCGAAGCACCTTTCGGTACTCAAGCGCGCCAGGCTGGTCCGGCATCGATGCGAAGGACGAGAGACTCACTATCGAGCGGAGCCTCAAGCGCTGGAACCATTGGCGCAGTGGCTCCGTGACTACGGAGTGTTTTGGCGAGATCGTTTCGACCGTCTCGAAGCTCTACTGAACAGGATGGATTCATGACTCAAGGAGCAGACGACACGCGCAGCGTTGTCATCGAAAAGACGTTCCCGCATTCACCCGAGAAGCTATGGCGAGCGCTCACCGATCCATCGCTTTTATCCCAATGGCTGCTCAGCAACGACTTCGCGCCGGAGATAGGCCGGGATTTCCAGTTCCGCACCGAACCTATGCAGAACTGGGATGGCGTGATCGAGTGCAAGGTCTTAGTGGTTGAGCCTCTGAAGCGGCTGTCGTACACGTGGCGCGCGTTGGGATTGGAGAGCGTGGTGCTGTTCACATTGACGGCCCATGACGGCGGCACAAGCCTGCGCATGGAGCACTCCGGGTTCCGCGCGGATCAGAACGCCGCATTCCACGGCGCCCAGTATGGATGGCGGAAGTTCCTGGGCAATTTGGAAGGGCTGCTCAACGAGGAGGTTCGATGACCACGTCGAAGATGCTTCGTATCGGGTTCTGGACGGCCACTGTGCTGTTTTGCGTGGAGATGAGCTTCACAGCGTATTACGAGGTTTGCGTTCTGCCGCAAGCAGCGCAGGCGTTTGCCCGCCTTGGCTTCCCCGCCGAGTTCTTTCGGGTGGAGCTGTCGGTGGCAAAGATCGCCGGCGTGCTGGTACTACTGCTGCCCATAGCGCCCGCGCGGCTCAAGGAGTGGGCCTACGCCGGCTTCGCTTTGAACCTGGTCTCCGCACTCATCGCTCACTTCTGCATCCACGATGTTCGCGCCGCGTTCGTCCCAGCGAGCGTCACCGGCGTTCTGTGGATGCTTTCCTACCTCTTTTGGCGAAGGCTAGAACGCACGCAAGAACCAGCACGGAGTACGCAGCAACCGGATCTTCGCTCTGCTGTGGCGAACTGAGGAGGAGCCGATCAACGGTTCGATCCCAGCACTACGCTGCGGCGTGAGTAGGCGACCGGTCTTCTAATTGCAATGGGGCGGCGGATTGCGATCGCACGCCGTCCTGCTCTATCGGGTGATCCTAATGGCAACTACATCGATCTCTGCGGGCGTGGTTCATGAACTTCCCACTGATCTGCGCCAGGCATTGACTGCCGATCCTGAAGCTCTGGCGGCATGGGAAGACATCACTCCCCTCGCGCGCAACGAGTGGATCTGCTGGACCATCTCGGTGAAGAAGGAGGAGACCAGGCGTCAGCACGTGGCGCGGGTCTGCTCAGAGCTAAAGGAAGGCATGCGGCGGCCCTGCTGTTGGCCGGGCTGCCCGCATCGGAAGGCCTCCGCCTAGATCCCAAGCCCGTTTGCAGCTGGCCGGCCGCATTGACCGCCAGCTGCGAACGCATTCACGCACAACTTGGCTGGGGCTATTCAGCGCGCAGGGCCTGCATCGGTTCCACCGCGGCGGCCCGCCGTGCCGGGAGCAGGCAGGCGGTGACTCCAACCCCAAGCAGCGTGCACACCGCCATGCTCACCAGCGCTGGATCGTAGGGGCTCACGTGGAAGAGCAGGCTGCCTACAGTCCGCGCGAATCCAAACGCCAGGCCGATGCCCACCACTACCCCTATGCTCACCGGCTCCAGACCTTCGCGCAGTACGAGACCATAGATGCTCGTGCGTTGGGCGCCAAGTGCCATCCGCAGGCCGATCTCGTGCTTCCGCTGAACGACGGTGTAGGTGATCACGCCATACACGCCGAGGCCCGCCAACAAAAGTGCGCTGATGGCGAACACGAACAGCAGGTCCATCTCAAACCGCCGCGCACTTACGGAGTCCGCAACGATGCCGTCGAGGGGGCGAATCACGGGAACGGAGGCCTCCGGGTCGACGCTCCAAATGGCCTTGCGTACGGCTCCAGCCATCTCGTCCGGATCTTGATGCGTACGCAGCAGCACGCCCGCAGTTTCGTTGCAGCGGAACCAGTAAGGCATGTAGACCATCATGGGATCGGGCTTGGCCAAAGAAACAGTGCGCGCTTCTTTCACTATGCCGATGACCGTGAAGGATTCCTTCGGCGAGCCGGGGCGCACGAACTGCTGACCGATGGGGTCTTTTCCGGGCCAAAGAGAGTGGGCCGTGGATTCGGAGATGAGGGCGTAGTTTTTGCCTTCGTCACTGGGTGCAAACGACCGGCCAGCCAGCAAGGGAAGATGGAGCACCTCGAAGTAGCCAGGGCTGACAAACCGGAAGTGCTCCGATGGCAGTTGCATGACGGGACGCGAGTCACCCGGCACGCGAATCATATCGATCCATTGATCGCCGGAAAGCGGAAGTTGACTCACCACCCCTGCCCCTTCGAAGCCCGGCAGCTGGTGGAGGCGCTCGAGCACCTGGCGGAAGAAGGCAGCCCGGGCGGGCTGCTCGGCATAGGACTTGCTGGGCAGGCTTACGGTGACCCCAAGCACGCGCGCTGTGTCAAAGCCCCGATCGATCCGCATGAGCCGAACGAGACTGGTGACCAGCAGACTGGTGACGAGCACCAGAGCCACGCTCACGGCAACTTCAGTCACCACCAGCAGCCGGCGCAGCCGCTTCGTACCGCGCGCCTCACTGGCCATGCGCGACTCACTGTGCAGCACTTCGTTTGGATGGGTGCGAGCACTGATCCAGCCGGGCACTGCGCCTGCAAGAAGAGTGGCGAACACTGCCAGGACCAGCGCACATCCGGCACCGATCCAATCGAGATGCAGCGGACCGCGGAAGTCCAACCCCGGAGGCAGGAAGCGCTGCAGAGCGGGCACAAGCACGGCGGAGACAAGCACGCCCAATGCCCCACCCACGATGGCCAGGAGCGTGGGTTCGCGCATCACCATGTGCATCATCTGGGTCTGGCTCGCACCGAGGGCTGCCGCCACGGCCATTTGACGCCGGCGGTCTGCGGCACGCGACAGCATCAGATTCGTGATGTTCACGCAGCCCACCAGCAGCAGGCCGGCCACAGCCGCCAGACGGATCAATAGCGGCGTACGGTTGTTTCCAAGCAGAGCTTGCTGATACGGCATCAGCTCCGCTGACAACGTGGCCCTCTCTTCTGGCGCGAGGCCCGCCATGATGGTGCGGTCGAGGGCGTTGAGCTCAGCCGCAGCCTGGGCGACGGATACCCCAGGCTTAAGCCGCGCGAGCCCGAAGTAGTCGAAGTCGCCCATTGCCGCATGCAACTGATCCTTGGAAAAAGTCAGAGGAGTAAGCGCGCCAATCTGCTGTTGACCATCGCCACCTGGAGTGCTCAGCGCGTCGACTACCGGCAGATGAAACGAAGCCGGCATCACGCCGACAACCGTGTAGGGAAAGCCATTCAACCTGACCGTCTTGCCCAGCACTGCGGGATCGCTCTGAAACTGCGTACGCCACAGATCATTCATGAGGACAACAACGTGGTCGTGCCCCGGCTGTGCTTCATCTGCGGTGAACGGCCGACCCAGCGCAGGGGTGGCATCGAGCACTGGAAACAGGCCTGCTGTCGCACTCACCACCTGCACTTGTACCGGATGGTCACCCACTCCCAGAGGCATGGCTTGCTGCCGCATCACCGACATGGCTGCGATCGTGCGCGCGTTTTGCTGCCACATCGCGTAATGATTGGCGTTGACCGGCAGGGTGGGATAGATGTCACGAAACTCTGCCACCTGCTCCTGGAGCATCACAATCTGCTCAGGATTCCTGTAGGGTAGCGGCTTGAGCATCACGTCATAGTCAAGGGTGAAGATTGCGGTGGTTGCCCCGATACCCAGCGCAAGCGTCAGCACCACGGTGAGAGTGAAGCCGGGAGCCTTGCTCAGTTGTCGAATCGCGTAGCGCAGGTCTTTGAAGAACGTTTCCATCGTGCCCTCGAGGGATCAGGATCCACTCCGAAGCTGGCAGGTCACGTACCAAACACTGCCGCAGCTAAGCTGGCCACCTACAACAAGTTGCTCAGGCCTGCTCCGCGCGGTCAGGGGAAGCAGCTGTGCGAAATCAACAGCAACTGTTCAGAAGCGAACAACGGGGAGGCATGCGCGGGATCGCGGACATAACAGTGTTCAGGCGGGGCAAACTGAGATCTCCTCTGTCGCAAGAGGGACCTGCCCGGTAACCGGCGTGTTCTGGCCGGCAGCGATCCACCATCGTCCAAACCGTTTCACGATCACATAGAGAGCCATCTGCTGAACGATGGAATGCGCCGACGGCCGCAGGGGTGCTCCGCTCTCGTGGAGGCCGGTTTGCCGGACGCTGGCACACCTCATGCGGTTGCGTTATAGGGTGCATTGGAGCGCGCAGTACGCAGCGCGACTGCCCACCAATGCAAACGGTTCAAGAGGATCTTCATTCCGCGCTGCGCTCGCTCGGGATTGCGCA
>CBJOJD010000020.1:0-29685 GCA_966443485.1 uncultured bacterium
GTAATGAGGAGAGAATGTCCGAAGAGGCGGGGCTTTCCGATCCACCCGAAGCCGCCGGCGCCGATAGCCATCATGAGATGGAAGAAGAGAGAGAGATCCTCATAGGGTCGCCTGGTCTCGTGAAACGGCAATAGGGAGAAGGCAACGCATGGATCTCCAATGGCGTTGAACGCGGCACAGATTCTTTGAAATCCCTCCCGGGCCAGGTAGGTATCGGCATCCAGGAAGAGCAGCCAGTCAGCGGCGGCGTTTTCATAACCTTGAACGCAGGCCCAGGTTTTGCCCGTCCAGCCGGGTGGAAGCGGTTGTCCGGTGATGACGGTAGCGCCTAGGGCGCGGGCGACTGCAGCGGTGGAGTCGGTTGACGAATCGTCCACCACGAGGATCTCCGCGGGTCGATACTGGGAGCGACGGATGGAGTGCAGCAGATGCGGCAGGCGGTGCTCCTCATTGCGCGCCGGCACGATGACCGAGACCGCCTCGTTGCTCTCTTGATGGTGCGCACGGCAGCGGGGAACGCGGCCAATCAGCAGAAGGCCTATGGGCAAGCCGAGGGCGCAAGCGGCTGCCAGCCAAATCATGCCGGCTCCAACTGGCTTTGCTGCGCGATCAGGTGCGCTACGTGTTGTCCGCAGAGGGTCACCATCGGCATGCCAGCTCCGGGATTGACGCTGCCTCCAACGAAGAAGAGATTACGGTATTCCCTGCTCTGCTTGGGGAACTTGAAGGCGAAGTTCTTGCGGCGGTCGCAGACTACGCCATAGATGGATCCTGCAGTGGAGCCATATTTTTGCTGAATATCGAAGGGGGTCCAAAAGTCCTCGACGACGATATGCTTGCGCAGATCCGTCAGCCCCATTCGTTCCAGCTTGATGAGGCACAACTCCTTCAGGTCTTCACAGTCCTTGCGCGTGTAGAGGTTCTCCGCACTAAGGTGCGGGATATGTGGCAGGATCTTGATGTTGTCACAACCGGGGGGCGCTTGCGAGGGATCGCTGCGGGTAGGCGCGACAAGGTAAATGGTGGGATCGTCAGGCAGCTTCTTCTCGCGGAAGACGCGATGGAAGTGAGAGCGCTGATCTCGAGAGTAGAAGAAGTTGTGATGTGCCAACTGAGGGTACACGCGGTCCAAGCCAAGGTGCAGGACGATTCCGGAACACGAGGGCTCGAAGCGGCTAAGCTTCTTCACTTGCTTGTTAGGCGTCTGAAGTAGCTCGCGGAGTGCGGGAATCACTTCCATGTTGGAGATGACGTAGTCGGCGTAGAGCGTCTGGCGCTCGCCATGCTGATCCTGACAGATCACCGCAGTGACCCTATCGGAGTTGCGAAGAATGGTGACTGCCTTCTGCCCGAGACGGATATCGACGTGCAGTTCCCGCAAGCGCTTGTGGAATGCTCGGGCGAGTTGATAGAGGCCGCCGCGCACGTACCAGAGGCCGTATTCCAACTGGATGTTGGGCATGAGGTTCATAAAGCCCGGCGAGTCGTAGGGGCTTGAGCCTACATACTTGATGAAGTACTCGAACATGTCGCGGAGGTGAGGGTTCTCCACCGTCCGGCTGATACGACCAGCCATGGACGCGAACCAATCGAGATCGGAACCGCCGCGGAATCCATAAAACCGAATCAGCTCTCCAAAGGTATCCATCCCCTCGCGGAGATACCCGCGCTCGATGGCGTGATACTGGCGTCGGCTGTAGGCGATGAACTTCTCATACTCGTCGAATGTCTCTGCCCCAAATTGAGAGAGCTCAGCGCGCATCTGTTCAGGGTCTTCAAAGAGGTCAAAGATGGTTCCATCTTCAAAGAAGTTGCGCCATTGCGGATCGACTCGTTGCAGGTCCACATAGTCTTCGAGGCGGCGACCGTCACCCTCAAAGAGAGGCCGGAAGATGTGCGGAAGAGTCAAGATGGAGGGCCCGAGGTCAAATCTGAAGCCCTGCGTTTCAAGTAGATTGAGCTTGCCCCCCAGGTGCGCGTTCTTCTCAAGCAGGATGACCTCGAAGCCACGCTTGGCGAGCAGGATGGCAGCGGACATGCCGCCAAGGCCAGCGCCGATGACCACGACGGTTTTCTGTTCTGCCCGGCGTTTTGTCATTCGCGCACCAGTTGAATGGAGATGGTTTGGTCGGAGTGATCGAACCAGAACGCACACTCTTCAAAGCGAGGCGGCCCGAGACGCGGGCGCGGATTGTTCGAAGCGCCGACCGGTTCCTTAGGGATCCCAAAGATTCCGGTGTCGAGGCGGCGGTTTCCGTTGACGTCCTCGTAGACGCTGACGGCGTAGCGGCCCGGAGCGAGCGGGCCTATATCGATGACCGCCTGAGTGCCTGAGGCATCAGCTCTCGCGAATCCATCGCGGACAGCCTTGGTCTTGTTGCCGGGAAATCCCGTTGGGGAGGAGAAGACAAGGTAGGCAATTTCCCCCTGTAACTGCTTGGGCGACTTCACGAGAAGCTTCAAATGACCTTCCTGCGTCTGCGCGTTTGCTGTGAACGCGAAGGCAAAGAGGATCGCAGGCAAGAGACGGAAGATATAGCCGAGCGGGCCGGGGCCGTGTCGCAATTCCATCAGCTTGCGAAGTGAAGCGAATGTGGAAGCGGTAAACGGAAACCAGTGCCTCTGATGACGGGATGGATGTGCACTGGTGGCAATCGTCTTAATCCGCGAGAACGTGTAGAGGCCTTGCGGACCGTGATACCGGCCATATCCACTGCCGCGATTGCCGCCGAAGGACGCATAGGGGTTACCGATGGGACCGATCACGTCGTTGATGAGACAGCTGGCCGCATTCAACTGGGAAGCGAGCTGGGTGGCATTTGAAATGTCTTTTGTCCAGATACTCGCGCTGAGCGCGTAAGGGCCGGAGTTGGCGAGTTGAATCGCCTCAGCTTGCGTCTGAAAAGGAGAAATGCAAAGCACTGGTCCGAAGGACTCGGCGGTGAGAAGCGCGGCGTCTTGCGGAACATGGCCAAGCAGTATGGGGTGAACGCCATCGAGGTCGTTCTTGGGCGGCCACAGCAACTCGGCGCCACGACGCACAGCATCTGCTACCTGCTGCTGCAAGCGTTGCCGCTGGCCTTCGGGGATGGCGCCGAGATCGCAGTCCAAGGTTTTGCCGATACGCAAGGCGCTAACCTTTTGCAGGAGGCGGGACAGGAAAGCGTCGTAGATGGATTGCTCCACGTAGAGGCGCTTGATGCCGACGCAAACCTGGCCGGCATTTGAGAATGCGCCAAACGCTATTGCTTCCGCGGTTCGTTCCAAGTCGCAATCAGAGAAGACCAGGGCCGCATCTTTTCCGCCGAGCTCGAGGGCGGTTGGAATCAGGTGGCGGGCAGCTCGCGCAGCGATGGCGTGACCGGTACCCGTGCTTCCGGTAGCGAAGATAAAGTCGGGAGCAGCGGCATAGAGACCTTCGACGTGCTCCGGCGGATCCCAGGAGACTTGCACCAGACCACTGGGAAGATCAGCAAGCGTGCAGAGCTGCTCGATCAAAACCGCCACGGCTGGAGCCTTTTCGGAACATTTGAGCAGCACCGCGTTTCCGGCAATCAGAGCGGAGATCAGGGGGACCACGGCCAATTGGAACGGGTAGTTGTAAGGAGCGATGACGAGCACGACACCATGGGGCTCGAACAGCTCTTTGAAGCGGGATTGGGGAAACAGGAAGGCCGGTTTGCCCACCTTCCGCTCGCGCAGAATGCGAGGCGCGTGTTTCTCATAGAAACGCATCTGCTCCAGGGTGACCAGGATGTCTCCGGTAAGCGCATCGAGTGGCGGCTTGCCGGTTTCGTCCACGATGGTCTCGACGATCTGGTCGATACGAGCAACGATCTGCAGGCGCAGACGCCCTATGGCGGCGCAACGCTGCTTCACCGTCAGACGCGCCCACGCGGCTTGTGCCGAGCGCGCCCGGCGCCCGCGGTGTTCTCCGCAATCAGTGATCACGCGAAGCATACCTCGCGGAAGGGTCGAGGTTCGGGATAAGGGATGCCATACTTTTGGCAAATCAGATTTGAGGAGATGCGCGCGGACTCGAAGATGGTGGGAAGGCCACTGCCTGGATGAGTTCCTCCACCCACCAAGTAGCAATGCGAGAATTCTTCGAACTGATTGTGCGGACGGAGATAGAGCATCTGCTGCCAATCGTGGCCGAGGTTGAAGGTAGCGCCGATGAAGACGGAGCTCTTCTCTTCCCAGTCCTCCGGCGTTACGATGACCTCTTCGCGAATGTGCTGTTGCAGGTCAACGAACGGCGAGCGTTCCTGCAGGATCTTGAGTACGCGCTCACGGTAGACGCTCTTCTGCTCAGACCAGCGGATGCCGCTGGTGTTATTCGGAACAGGCACGAGAATGTAGAGCGCCGAGTGTCCGGGCGGAGCAGTCGACGGGTCCGTAACGACCGAATTGCGTACGTAGATCGATATGTCGGATGAGGTGACTTTGCGTTCCGAGATGTCGCTGAGGTTTTGCTTATAGTCGTGCGCAAAGACGATGGTGTGATGCTCGCTCTCATAGGTACGGTCGAGGCCGAGATACATCATGAAGGTAGAACACGAGTAGTTGCGCTTGCGAACGCTCTCCGGCTTGTGACGACGCAGGCTGTCCGGCTCGAAGAGAGTGCTCATTGCATGGCCGAAGTCGGCGTTGATTACGACAGCATCGGATTCGATCTTGTCACCGCTCTCCAACTCGACTCCGACCGCGCGGCGCCCTTTGAGAAGCACGCGCCGAACGGGCGCGGACGTATGAATCTCTGCGCCTCCTTCCACTGCCGCCTGCGCGAAGGCATCGCTGATGCGGCACAGTCCGCCCATCACGTGGTAGATGCCGTGGGCATGCTCGGTGTAGGGAATCATGGTGAAGAGTCCGGGGCAGTCCCAGGGAGACATGCCCAGGTACTTGGACTGAAAGGTAAAGGCGAGGCGCAGCTCTTCAGCATTGAAGTACTGCGAGAGCACATCGTGAAGGGAGTTTCCGAGGGCCACGTGCGGGAGCGCGGAAAGAAGTGTGGGGCTGATCAAACTACCAAGCGAGCCATAGGACCTTTGTAGACAGGGATACAGCTTTTCAAAGCGCTTGCTCTCACGATCGAGGAAGCGATCGAGATGGGCTCCCTCGCCGGGAAAGGCACGTTCGATCTCCGCCTTCATATCCTCGGGACGGGAGCGGGCCAGGAGTGACTTATCGCGGAAGATGAGCCGGTACATGGGATCGAGCTGGCGAAACTCGAGATAGGAAGTTGCTCGGAGGCCACACTCTTCAAAGAGCTCGTCCAGCAGGAACTTCATCATCAGGAAGGTAGGACCCAGGTCAAAGTTGTACTCGCCCAGGCGGAGCTGGGAGTTTCTGCCTCCGATATGGGGGGCTTTTTCGAAGACTTGGACGTGGAATCCGCGACGAGAGAGCAGCATTGCGGCTGCAAGTCCCCCGGGGCCTGCGCCAATAATTGCTACACACTTGCGCTCCATTCTCTTCTTCTACTTGGGTAATGGACCTTCTGTCCGCACTTCGGACGACTGGCTTTGAAGAGAGTGAACAGGTGCGAGATGATCTTTGATTTCACCAAAACGTTCACTGGGAGTTGCCGATGAACACGAGAGGATGACAGAGGAGAGATCGATTGCAAAGGATTGAGCACATCAAGTTGGGGCGATATCAAGGCAGCTTCGAACGACTCGAGAAGTGCGTTCTCGTCGGACTTTGGATAGCACATGGAATGGATTGCGGAATCTGAATGAAAGCGCAGTGAATCTAAGTGGGCGTAAGGGGCTGACATGAAGAAGTATCGCTTGGAGCGGGCAATTACGCTCAAGAAACCTCGAACAGAGATTTTCCCTTTTTTTGCGGACGCGCGCAATCTGGAGCGTATTACGCCGGGCTTTCTGCGGTTTCGCATTCTTACGCCCGGGCCGATCACGATTCACGCAGGAACTTACATCGATTACGAACTGCGCCTCTCTGGAATTCCATTCCGCTGGCGCACCTTGATTGAGGAGTTCACACCGAATGAATCGTTTGTCGATGTGCAGATCTCAGGACCCTATAAGAGCTGGCACCACCGGCACGAATTTCGCGACGTGCCTGGCGGCACGGAGATGCGTGACACTGTGGACTACGAACTGCCGTTTGGGGTGTTTGGAAGCATTGCTCATGCGCTCTTTGTTCGCAGGTCATTGAAGCACATCTTCGATCATCGCAATGAGACGGTGAAGCAGATCTTCAACGCATGAGGTCGCGTGCCAAGGGCCAGAGCCGAAGATAGCACGCCGGCGGCATCGATGAGCAGTATCTACGGCGCGATGCTGCAGAGGGCCGAGTAAGACTGAGTTTGTCCCGAGAGATGAAGCGCGCTCGACGTACTCCTGCGGCACCTAGGGGAATTACTAGGTTACCTTTCTTTGAGGTCTGAGCCGAGTAAGATAAACGGGAAGGAGATCGGTTTGGACACGAACAGCATCATCCAAGCAATCGATAAAGAGATAGCCGCTCTACAAAGTGCGCGCGCCATTCTTGCCAAGGGCATGAGCGGACAAAACGGCACAAGTGCGTCGGCCGAGTCTGGTGCGAAGAAGAAGCGCAGGCTAACTCCAGAGGGGCGGGCGCGGATTGCAGAGGCAGTCAAGCGCCGCTGGGCGAAGCAAAGGAAAGCAACCAAGGCTGCCTGACCGAAGTGGATTGATGCTGATCGGTGTGGTGGCGTGGAGCTTGCAACCTAGAGCAAAGATGCAGTGTGAGCTCCGACAGTGGATCGTCCCGGTTTGTACTCCCCTAGTTTGCTGAACACATCTGGTACGAAAACATAAAGGACAGCCTTTTCAGGCTGTCCTTTATGCGTTGTAGCGTTGCTGGAGTTAGAAGGTGAGATGCAACGACATCTGCACCTGGCGCGGGCTGCCAATGGTGTGCTTGGTAACGCCCAGCCCCGTGGGACAGCTGTAGAACGTGCTCGATGGCGCGGTACCCTGCTGGCATTCACTGGGCGTTGGAGCGATCTCAGTGTAACTGCTAGCGGCAGTTGGCGCATTGTTGAACGCGGCGTTCTGGGTGACGTCGTCACCAGGTACGTCGAAGCTGGTGGTGTTGGTGACGTTGTAGATGTCCAGGGTGTAACGCAGCGAGTACCGCTCGTGAATGTTCATGACCTTTGCCAAAGAAGCGTCCGCACGCTTCTGATAGGCTTGGCGGAAGATATTGCGCTGCCCCTTGGTGAATTGAGTCTCGAAGGGATCACCCATGGGAACACCATTGGTTCCTTCGGCGATCAGTGGCACGGTGAAGCAGGCTGCGTTCAGAGCAGTTTTGTGGAATGCGCCGGACGCGCCGGTCTTGGCAGTTTTAGCCGTGCAGCCTGGCGCCAGAGGAACGACGGGGTTAGTGATGCCATCGAAGGTGCTGTAGTAGAGGCTGCCCACAGCGCCGGAGAAGTCGATGATGCTGTACGGCTGTCCGCTTTGGATGATGGCGACGCCGTTTAGCGACCAGTCGTCGATCAGCTTTCCAGCGAGCGAATTGCCCTTATAAAGCTTGGGAAGAGCAAATCCGTAGGTGAAGTTCAGCACGTGCGTGCGGTCGAAGTCGGACGAACCGTAGCCGCTGCGCAGGCTCAAGGGGTTGCTGCCGTTGTAGAACAGGCCCAGGGCGCTCTGCTCGTCCGTGGCGTGGGAGTAGGTGTAGGAGACGCCGGCTTGCAGGCCATGGCTCAGCTTCTTCTCCACGTGGGCCTGCAGAGCATGATAGGCAGAGATGCCGGCAGCCGTGTAGGACTCGGACTCTGAGGAGTAGCCGAGGTACGGGACGCGAAGATCGACGTTGCCGCCCTCATAGTTCTGCTGCATGTAGCCGTAGGCGCAGTTGGGGTCGGTGTTCACGCAGATGGGGAAGAAGGTGTTGGGATCCAGCACGGTGTAACCGTAGCTGAAGGCTTGAGCTGCCAGTCCACCGGGGTGCGTGGGGCTGGAGGGCGTGGCGACCTGCGCCTGGTTGAAGGGCAAGGGAATGACCTGGTGACGGCCGAGGTTGCCGACGTAGCCAAGTTCCACCATCAGGTCGTTGCGCGGCTGCCACTGCAGATCGAGTGTGAAGTTGATGGAGTAAGGCAGCTTGTTGGCGCGGTTGTACTCGCCCAGCGTGAATGGCTGGCTCCCAGCGATGATGCCGGCGGCGTTGGGCAAGTAGTTGACCAGGCTGGCGGCACTGGGGTTGGAAGGAGCGGGTGAAAGGGTCGGGCCCCACGGCGTGGAGAGGTTGTAAGAAAGCCCGCTTCCGTCGACCGGGTCGAAAGGCGCGAGCCCGCAGATGGGGATGTAGAAGTTATAGAGGAAGCTGGTATTCCCGTAGGGCGATGCGCTGTAGGGGCATGACTGTGCAGTAACGAAGGGCGGAGTCTGGCTCACGCCGAAGGGACCACCTGCGACCTCACCCGCCGCGTATCCGGGAGAGAAGTAGGTGTAGAGTTCGCCGCGATCGTAGTACAGGCCGCTGCCGCCGCGCAGTACCACTTTGTCATGGAACATGGTGGGCTGCCATGCGAATCCGAGGCGCGGTGCAATGCCCCACTGACGGCCGGTCAAGGTCGTGTCACTGACTGACTCTCCCTGGTTGACGGCCTTGGCAGCAGCGTTGTTGCCCGCGATGATGATGCCGGAGCTGCTGATGCTGTCAGAACCTTCGTCGTAGTTATACAGCTTGGGATCGAAGTTGTAGATGCGTCCGTATTTCTCGGTAAGGCCGCCGTTCCAGTCATAGCGAACACCGGCAGTGATGCTGAGGTTGGGGCGGACCTGGTACTTGTCCTGCAGATACAGGCCGGTCGTGTTGGCCCGGAAGTAGCGATTGGCGTTGCCCTGCAAGAACGTGGTGGCCACGAATCCGTTGGTGGAGTAGGGCGTGACCCAGTTCATGGCGAAGGTGGAGAAGTCGGGAGTGGCAATCATACCCTTGCCCGTGCGCTGGTCACGGATGTTCAGCTGCGTATAGGACCAACTGCCGCCGAAGGTGACAGCGTGCTTGCCTTTGGTCCAGATGGCGTTTGCTGAGGGCTCGATGCGGTTCTGAAACACGCCGGTATAAGGTCCCTGGTCTGCGGCAGAGGGACCGATGCTGAGAGATTGTTGAGGCAGGCCCAAGCTGCTGCCATAGGCGCCGAGCGCGTCAACAATGGTGACGCCCGGGAAGTACGAGCCGAAGGCAGAGGTCAGATTGGCGCAGAAGGTTCCACTATCACCCGGCTTGCAGAGCTGATCATTAGTGTTGTAGGCCTTCTCGCGAAGGATACCGATGGTCTCTGTAACGCTGAGGTTGGGGCTCAGGGTTTGGATGTTGGTGATGGAAGCTACCTGAGCACCGGTATCCATGTGCACGGCAAAGCCGGGCACGCTGGATGCGCCATACGGCGCGACATTTGGATCGTGCTGGTAGTAGTACTTGAGCGCCACCTGATCTTTGCTAGAGGCATTCCAATCGACGTCGGCAACGGCCTGATCGGCGATGAAGTAAGACGTGCCCGTCTCGAAGGCATTGGACGGGGAAAGCGCGTCAGGCACGTGGCCGTTATCGTTGGGAACCAGCCACTTGCCGTTGGGCAGCTTGGCCTGGAGAAGAGCGAGACCGAGGGGATTCTTAGCCCAATCGGAAGCCGCGACAGCGAATCCGTTCTCCGCGTCTGTACCGCTCCAGTTGTTATTGACCAGCTGAGTCAATCCGTCGGCGTCACGATTGTTGTCACTCAGGCCCGGGGGAACGGCGATGAGGGTGTCGCCGGTTTCCTGATCAGAGATGTGCAGGTGCTGATAGGCGAGGAAGCCGAAGAGCTTGTCTTTGATGATGGGGCCGGAGATGGTTCCGCCCGCGGTGTAGCGGTGCAACTCGGGATTCTTATCCGCGTCGGGAATGCCGCTGTTGTTCTTGAAGAAGAAGGGCGCAGCGTTGATCCAGTTGGTTCCGCGACGGCCGTACAGGCTGCCATGGAGGGCGTTGCTGCCGGAGCTGGTGCTCATGTCGATGTGTGCGCCGCTAGCGGAACCTTGCTGGGCATCGTACATGGACGCGTTTACACGAACCTCCTGAATGGTTTCAGGAGCGGGCGTGGGAATGGCATTGCCGATGGAGAGATAAACGGAGGAAGCGCTCTGCTCCACGCCGGCGCTGGTAGTCCCGGAGCTGGCCGGCCCGCCGGTATTGTTGACCACGCGCTGCGATTCCACCTGGCTGGTGCTCTTGCCATTGAAGAGGTTGCTGGCGTCCACGCCATTCACCAGGAAAGCATTGGAGGTATCGCGCTGTCCGTTGGCCCAGATGGGGGCGTTGCCGAGACCGCTGTTGGCGCCGGTTCCACCGGGAAGTTCCGCATTCAAGCCGGGCGACAAGATGGCGAGGCCGGTGAAGCTGCCGGTGGCCAAGGGCACGGCGTCGATCTGATCCTTTTCCATGACATAGCCGTTGGTGGTATCCACGGCGTTCATCAGCGGAGTAGCTTCCACCTCGATGGTGGTCGAAGTTTCGCCCACCTTGAGCGCGGCGCTCACTGTGGCGGTACGGTCGGCCTGCACGGTGATGTGCTGTGTCTTCTGGACCTGGTATCCATCGGCGGTGAAGGTGAGGGTATAGGTACCGATGGGGAGATTGACGAAGGTATACTCTCCTGTTCCGTTCGTCTTGATAGTGCGCGTTAGTGACGTCTGTTCGTCGACGATGGTTACCGTGGCGTTGGGAATGACACCGCCAGAGGGGTCGGAGACCTGGCCAGTAACTCCACCGAGTGTCTGCTGCGCCCACAGCGCGCAACCAAGGAGTGCGATGACGACAGCCGTGGCTAAACGCCGCGGGGACCAAGAAACGGATCGCAGGAAGTATTTCAAGTGACAGGCCTCAGAATAGAGATTTCCCCACGGGCTTTCGATGTTCTCTACAAACCCTGAAAACGAATGTCTTTGCATTTGGTTCTTGCTCAGAAAAGGAAGGAGCAGTTAAGAACTCTGACTACGGTCGAGCGGAGTTCAAGGTGAACCATGGGGTATCTACAGAATACATTTTGCGGGGCAAAATTCAATGCAAAATTGATGTTTTCTGGTTGCGCCCCATAAGGATTGCATGAGGCTTTTGCGATTGTGCGCGCATTTCCACAAGCGGGCGCTGAAGCTTACGACTCATCCGCCTCATAGGCTAGAGCGCTGGGCTTGCGGCGGGAGCTCTTGTAAGCCGAGCGCAGCCAAAAGAACAACAGGCCAGCCGCAAGATAGGCGAGATAGACATAGGGAATAGGCGCATGCATCGGGTCTGCGGTGGATTGGATGTCGAAGCCTGCGATCAGCAAGATGGTGACGGCGGTAATTGCCGATACGAGAACGGCGACATTCGAACGATCGCCACGCGCCTTCTTCGCAAAAGGTAACGCCACTGCCACCAGCGCGTAGGCGGTCAGGAATCCAAAGACCGCGAGCGAGCCTGCCAGGTCGTAGATGTCGAATGCCGAGCGGGATTTGAGAATCAGAGCCGAGCTGGCGATGAACATGGCGCCGGCAGAGAAGCCGATCGCGAGAGCAGGCGTGCCATGGCGGCGACTGGTGCGCGCTATTGGAGCAAACAGCACGCCATCCCGGGCCATGCGTAAGGCAACGCGCGCCGCGGCGGTGCAACAGGCCAAGGTGCAGGCAAACATGCTAACCATGGCGCCCACGTCGATGGCGATGCCAAGGGGCGCAATTCCGGCGCGGCTGGCGAGCAGATGCAGTGGGCTGGTGGAATCGCTGAGCGCAGTGGAGACACCCCGAAAGCCCAGCACCTCAGAGTAGGAGCAGAGCATGAAGAAGAGTCCGGCAAACAACACGCATTGCACCACGGCGCGGGGAATGCTGCGGAGAGGGTTGCGTGCTTCTGCGCCGAGGGTGGTTGCGCTTTCGAATCCCACGAAGCTAAAGATGGATAACACCAGAGCGGGTCCCAGTGAACGAGGGTGAATGCCCTGGAGATGAAACTGTGCACGGTCGATTTGAAATCCTGAGTGGATTACGAGGGCAATCAGCACGATACCGATGAGGCCAACGGATATGGCTTCAATCCAAAGCATGACCTCCGCCGAGAGCTTCACATCGCGATAAGCAATATAGCCGGCAATAGCGCAGGTGGCGGCGAGGCACGGGATGGCGGGCGGGGATACGTGAAGGAACTGGCGGGACAATTCAATGAGGTAGTAGAGCGCACCCCCAACTACGGAGACTCCTGTGGCAAGATAGGCCAGCAACAGCGCCCATCCCACCGCGACTGCGCAGATGCTGGGCAGTGTTTCCGCGGTGTAGGAGTAGAGAGAGCCGGGCGATGCGGAGAGGCGGGCAAAGCGGCTCACGCAGTAACCGACCAGCAGCATGGCACCGGTAGCGATCAGATACACGAGCCATGTTGCATTGCCCGCAAGCGCGAAGACCAGGGGAATGGTGAGCGATGGCGAGGTGGACGGCGCCATGGCCGAGACGGATTGCGCCAGCACTTCGACCGGCCCGAGGACGTCGGAGTGGAGCCCGTAGTTTTCGGCTTGCGCCTGATCTAGCGGTCGGGTTGCCGTAACGTTCGGGTCAGCCAACTTGCACCTCTAAGGTCTATCTGGGTTCTCGCTCTATTGTGGAAGAAAGCGGGTCGAGTAGGCCAGCAATGGGTCAAAGTCTGTGCGAATGATGCCCAGAGCCTTGAGCTGACCGTAGCTATTGTTCCAGCGCTGCGCATCCATGGAGCCGATGTGACCACCGCTGGCGTCCGATCCGGTGATGAAGGCACCCTCTTTCAGAGCCAGTGCGGTAAAGCTCTCCTGTGCAGCGTTGAGAGCTGGGTTGAGGGTGAGCAGGTACCGATTAGTGGATTCGGGATCACGCAAATACTCTTGCCATCCTCGAATGCTTGCACGGATGAACTTCGCTACCGTTTCGGAATGCTGGGCAGCGTACTCGCGGCTTGTGAACTGAACACGATAGGGATCGTAGCCTGAAGCGCTGATGGGCAGAGTGCGCACAGCTGCGCCGGCCCGCTGGGCATAAAAAGGCTCGCTTGTGATGAAGATCTGCTGAATATAGTTCGGATCCGCCAAAAAGTTGGCAATAGAGAGCGTCGAAGGAACCTGGCGGACCGAGTGCAGTTGGTATCGCTGGATGACATATTTCAACCAGGTGGCTCCGGTCTGAGCCGCGACAGTGCGATCCTCCAGATCCTTGAAGTCGTGCACCGGCGAGTCCTTGTGGACCATGATGGCCTGCGGATCATGCTGCATGGTAGCTGCGACTGCCACGAGCGGTAAGCCATTGCTATTCCACTCGAGGAGCTGATCGCTGGAGCCCAGTCCAATTTCGGCTTTGCCTGCGGCTACCACCTGGGCGGCACTGCCATACTGCGGCAACGGCAGCAGCGAGACGTCGAGCCCCTCTTGCTTGTAATAACCCTTCAGCAAGGCGGTGAAAAAGCCTCCGTGTTCCGGCTGAGGGTACCAATCGAGTTGCAGGCGAACTGGTATCAGACCTGATGCATTCGCTGGTGCGCCTCTTTTACAGGCGTCTGCCAACATGCAGAGCACTGCACAAACACACACCACGGTTGCTATGGAGGCTTTGGAAAGACGCACAGTGACCTCACAAAGGGGGAACTCTTTTCTGAAAACTAACACGCGAACGTGCGGAATTTGTAGTTGGATTTGACGAGGCCAAAGTGCCCTTTTTCTTTATTTGGCCCTTATGAGGCGAGTGCTAAGTTCGGGTATGCTCCCCGGTTCCCTCGAGGCGCCACGCTCGGTTCGCGAGCGAAGGCCGGCGCTCCAGGATGAGAACGATCTGAAGAGGATGACGGCTCTTGCTGCATACACAGCGAGGTCTTTAGATACGGACAATCCCCGGCCCTTTGGATCATCGATCGTGAACTCTGCGAATGGCGAGTTCCTGGTACGTGCCCTCAATTCCGTGCGCCAGCGCGTCGATCCCACCGCGCACGCTGAAGTGCAGGCCATCCGCAAAGCCGCACGCAGGGTTGGAAAGGTAGCACTGCGCGGCTACACGCTATACACGACCTGCGAGCCCTGCCCGATGTGTATGAGCGCGATCTTGTGGGCTGGACTGGATCGAGTTGTATTTGGGGCCACCATTGCCGACGCCAATCGGCATTGCAATCAGATCCATATCTCCGCAAGAGAGGTGGTGGAACGCAGCGACATGCAATGCATCGTGGATGGTCCGCTGTTGCGCGACAGCTGCTATGCACTGTTTACCCACCCCAACATGCTGCGCGCCTTCCGCCGTTGGTCCACACGCAAGCGCAAATAGAGCCGTACCGAGGGTCCACCTATGTCGGGCAATATCGCCGCCGCGTTAACTCAGATCTTGCGCAGTCCGGAACGAGTGATCACCTCTCCGGCAGTACTCGACCGGCTATCGCACGATTTCTATTGGTACTCGCCTATTCTGCGGCCGAAGTTGGAGAACAAAGTAGGTCAAGTCGCAGTGCAGCCGGTTGCCACCGACGAGATCGCGGCGGTGCTTGCGTATGCGGAGCGCGAAGAGATCCCGGTGACGGTGCGGGGAGCGGGAACGGGCAACTACGGCCAGTGCGTGCCTCTTCACGGTGGCATCATTTTGGATCTGTCGCTGATGGACGAGCTGGAAGAGATTACCGCAGACGGAGTGGCCGTGTGCCAACCGGGTCTGAGGTTAGGAACTCTGGAGAACGCGGCGCGCCGTCAGGGGTGGGAGCTGCGCATGTATCCGTCCACGTTGGCCAAAGCTTCTGTAGGAGGCTTTCTCGCGGGTGGATCGGGCGGCATTGGTTCGGTTGCGCATGGCGGTCTGCGAGATTTCGATACGGTGCGTGGTTTTGAACTTGTAACGATGGAATCTCCTCCGCGGCTGGTGCGGCACGAGGGAGCAGCGGTTCACGAGATCTTGCATGCGTGGGGAACGAACGGGATCCTGACGCGAATTTGGTTTGCACTCACGCCCGCGGTGGCTTGGACGCAGTGCATGGTGGCGTTTGACAGCTACGACGAAGCCTTCACATTCGCGGAATCCATCGCGAGCGAGTCGTCCTGGACTAAGCGACTGGTCACGGTATTTGAGTGGCCTATCCCCTCTTTCTTTGCGCCTATTAAACAGATGGCCCGCGAGGGGAAGTCAACTGCCTTGTTCATGGTCAAAGCTGAGCAGATGGTGAGCTTCTTTGCTGCGGTGCAGAGGGCAAACGGCAAGCTGACGTTTGCGGGGGATTATGACGGTCCGAAGACGCAGCCGCTGTTGAGTGACTACACCTGGAATCACACGACGCTTTGGGCGATGAAGGCCGACAACACGTACACCTATCTGCAATGCGGATTCTCGCGTACCGACTGCCGGAAACAGTTTCGATTGCTGCGCGAGCGCTTTGCAGACGAGATTCTGTTTCACATCGAATTTATGAAGAACGGCGATGGCGAGGTCGTGCCGGGCGCCATCCCCATTGTTCGCTTTACCTCTGAGGAGCGCCTGAATGAGATGGTGAGCTTCTGCCGGTCCATTGGTGTATTCGTCGCAAATCCACATGTGAACTATCTAGAGGATGCCGGGCGCTTTCGAGCAGATAACATTCAACTGCTCGCCAAGCAGCGCTATGACCCGAAGGGCCTGCTGAATCCAGGCAAGATGATCAGCTTCGAACGAAAGGCCACCGCACAGTGAAGACCTGGATTGAACCGCAACGTGACTTTGCCTACCTTACCTGGAAGCAGGTGGACGCGCTGCCACGCGAGACGACACTGCTGGTGTTGCCGACGGCAGCCATCGAACAGCATGGGCACCATTTGCCTCTGGCAACGGATACGTTGATCAATAATCTGCTGCTGGGCCAGGCCCTCGGGTGGATTCCCGAAGAGTTGCCCATCTATGCGCTTCCGCCGGTGTGCTATGGCAAGAGCAACGAACACATTGGATTTCCGGGGACGCTGTCAGTGAGCGCGCAAACCTTTCTGGCGGTGGTTCGCGACCTGGGCGCCAGCATCGCTGCGGCTGGCTTCAAAAAGGTGGTCCTCTACAACACACACGGCGGCAACGCGTCACTGGTCGACGTTCTCGCGCGGGATCTGCGTGCAGAGTTCGGACTGCGCACGTTTACGCTGTTCGGGTCTGGTGGAGCTCAATTCGCAGGGATCAGCGAGCAGGAGCGCACTTATGGTTTCCATGCCGGCGAGGTGGAGACAGCATTCCTTTTGCACGGAACTCCGGAGCTGGTACACACCGAGGAATACACAACGAATTACATCGCGCGCATCGAGGAAGCTGAGGCGCTGAAGCCGGAGGGCTCTGCGGCAAATTTCGCATGGGTGACCAGAGACATCGCTCCCAGCGGGGTGTTGGGCGATCCGAGCGGGGCGTCAGCCGAGAAAGGCGCCGCTTGGGTGGAGCAGGCAGCGCGCCGAAGCGCAGAAGTTCTTCTGGCGATGTACAACTTCACGCCAAGGCATGGAGCTTGAGCGATGGCCCTGGTTGACTGCGGCAACGGAGTTCGTCTCGAACGTGGCCTGGTTTGTCGGCTTGAGGACGAGACGACGCTCGTCTCGGACCACTATTACCCGGCGGGCAGCGGACCATGGCCTACGCTTTTGATGCGTCAGCCCTACGGGCGCGATATCGCTTCCACCGTGGTGTATGCGCATCCGGTATGGTTCGCCCGGCAGGGATATCACGTGGTGATTCAGGATGTACGGGGCCGCGGCGACTCAGACGGGTTCTTTTATCCCTTTCGCCACGAGGGTCGAGACGGGGCGGAGACGATTGCGTGGCTGCGTCGGCACCCTGCATGCAATGGCTTCATCGGGATGTACGGGTTCTCGTATCAAGGCGCAACTCAACTGCTGGCGGCCGCAGAGCAACCGGAAGGGTTGATGTGCATAGCGCCGCACATGGCGGCGGCGGACTTGTATCACGGCTGGTTCTACCATCAAGGAGCGCTGCGGCTGAGCTCTACGCTCGGTTGGGGCATCCAGATGTTACGCGAAGACGCGCGTCGGCTGCGGCTGCAAGAGGCCAGCGATAGCCTGGAGCGGGCCTGGACCAATCAGCGAGCGCAAGCACTGGAGGCGCCCTATGCAAGCATTCCTGCTCTGCAGTCGGAAGGACTGCCCGGCTATGTGCTGGATTGGATCTCGCACCGGGAGCCCGGAGACTACTGGAGCCAACTCGATATCAGCACTCGGTACGATCACATCACCATACCGGCGCTGCACCTCTCGGGATGGTATGACTTTTACCTTAGTGGATCAGTAGCTGGGTATCGTGCTCTTCGAGCCGGGGCCGGAAGTGCATTTGCGCGTGAGAACCAATATTTGTTGGCCGGGCCCTGGATTCACATTCCCTGGGGAGAGCGCGCTGGCGAAACCAGGCTCGGGGATGCGGCGCGCCTGAACACCGACGAGCTTCTGCTCCGCTGGTTCAATCATTGGCTGAAGGGGACCGAGGATTTTACTGACGAGCCGCGGATTCGCTATTTCACTCTTGGAGCAAATGAGTGGCGTGCTGCACCGGAATGGCCGGAGAGTGTGTCCTTGTCTCTTTATCTCCACAGCGAGGGGAAGGCAAATTCCAGCAAGGGCGATGGCACACTGGCGCAGGCTCCGCCGCTTGACGAAGAACCGCGCGATGTCTTTGTCCATGATCCTGAGGTGCCCGTCACTACTCCAGGCGGCGGTCAGGCCCTGAGCGGCGCGTATGATCAGGCCGTTCTAGAGATGGGCAATCATGTGCTGGTCTACCGGTCGGACACTGCGCGGCGGGACGCGGAGATTTTTGGAGAGCCGAAAGTGGTGCTTTATGCGGCAACGTCACAATCGCATACAGACTTCACAGCCAAGCTGGTACGGGAACGGGCAAATGGGGGTGCAGATTTCATCTGTATGGGCATTGCCCGCAGTTCGTGGCTGTTCGGCGATGAGCAGTACGCGGCAGATGTAATTCATCGCTGGGAGTTTTCACTGGAGCCCACGGCTTTCCTGCTGCGTGCGGGTGAACGGATCCTCCTGGAAATCGCCAGTTCAGCCTTTCCGCTCTATGACCGCAATCCCGGTACTGCGGTTTCGCCGCAAGCTGCGGATCACTGGAGTTGGAGGCGCTCGACACAACAGGTACTGCATACCGCCGAATGTCCGTCTGCACTTTATCTGCCGGTTGCTGGGACGTCGCCGTGGGAGTAATACCAGAGATCGCTCTTGAGGGCGTGAGCAAACGGTACCGAAGCGGCGCAACAGTCATTGAGAATCTGTCGCTGCACATAGCCCGCGGTGAGTTTGTGACACTTCTTGGGCCTTCCGGATGCGGCAAGTCCACCCTGTTGCGGTTAATGGCTGGTTTGAGCCAGGCCAGCGCCGGAACAGTACAGATCAACGGCATGACGCCCGCGAACGCCCGCGAACTGATGGGGTTCATCTTTCAAGATCCGACGCTTTTGCCATGGCGCACCGTTGAGGAGAATGTCGGGCTGGGGCTGGAACTGGAGCACGCTGCCCGGCCACTACGCAGGGAGCGGGTAGCCCAGATGCTTGATCTGGTGGGCTTGCAGCATGCGGCGAAGCAGTATCCGCGGCAGCTCTCAGGGGGCATGAAGATGCGGGCTTCCATCGCACGTGCGCTGGTGAGCCGTCCACGGATTTTGCTGCTGGATGAGCCCTTCGCGGCTCTCGACGAACTCAGCCGCGACCGCATGAACGAGGAACTGCTGCGTCTTTATGCAGAGCACAAATGGACCGTAGTCTTCGTCACGCACTCAGTGGCGGAAGCGGTATTTCTTTCCACGCGAATCATCATCTTAGCCGCTCACCCAGGGCGGCTGGCACATGACCTTCCCATCGAACTGCCCTGGCCACGCGGTGCGGAGACCCGTGAATCCGAGGAGTTCGAGGCGCTGGTTACGCGGGCGTCGCGCTTGCTTCGTGGGGTACAGCATCGATGAGACGGCACCTTTGGACAGCACTGAGCAGCCTTATCCTACTGACCTGCCTGTTGGGAGTTTGGCAAGCGGTGGTGGTGCTGAACCATCTTCCCACTTACCTGCTGCCTGGGCCGCAGATCGTATGGGTGACGGCACATGATCGCTGGTCTTCTTTGGCGAACTCTCTATGGATTACGACGCAAGAGGCAGCGGGGGGACTGGTCGCGAGCGTTTTGCTGGGCATTGTGGTTGCCATGATCTTTGCGCAGTGGATCACGGTTCGACGGCTGGTTTATCCGTACACGATTCTGCTGCAGACCGTTCCGATTGTGGCGATCGCTCCCTTGATCATCAACTGGATCGGCGCCGGAATGCTGGCCGTGACCACGGTGACGTTCATCATCAGTGTCGCTCCCATCATGGCCAACACGACGCAGGGGCTCATCAGCGTTGACGAGAACCTGATTCACTTGTTCGCGATGCACCAGGCGAGCCCTGCCCAGGTGCTGTTCAAGCTGAGGTTTCCGAACGCACTGCCGAACTTGTTCACGGGCATTCGCATCTCGGCGGGAATCAGCGTGATTGGCGCCATTACCGGCGAGCTGTTTGCGGGATCCACGCGAGTGGGTGAAGGCGGGCTGGGCTATTCGATTCTGTACGCAAACAGCCAGATGGAGGCGCCGTATATGTTTGCGCTAGTGGTAGCGGCCACGGTCCTGGGTTTCGGCTTCTTCTTCGCAGCCATGTTCCTGGAGTGGCTGGTGCTGCACAAGTGGCACGAGTCTAAACGTCCGCAACTGGCGGATTAGAGAGGGACCAGAGATGTTGAGGATGGAATCGGACGCCGGATGGTGGTTGATCACGCACCCGGATCATGCGCAGCTGGCCGGGGCTTTCGCTGCCGCATGGGGAAACCGGCAATTTCGCGCACCCGAGCCGAGAGACCGAGTACTGCACGGGATTTCAGCGCACGACGATGGATGGCGTGCAAGAGATGCGCATCCTTCTGTCACTCGCCAAGGCAAGCCTTCGGCCTTTTCCATCGAACTGGTGGGCAGGTATTCGGCATTTGAGGAGATCGATTTAGCCGAGTACCTTAGCGTACGTGATCGCGCCGTGAGGATTGTGGCTGAGAAGGACGCCTATGCGGGATTGCTGATCTCTATGCACACTTACAATCTGCTGAGTGAACACGCAGACCGCAGCACCATTGCGCCAGATGGCCTTGCTTTGCTGGATGGGTTTTTAGAGCGGCTACGCGAGTACCAGGGACAGCTGATGGCTTCGATTCAGGCTGACGCTACCTTAGCGTCTCCATACAAGTCCGCCCAGATGATCCGAGAGCACTTCCAGCTGCTCCAGGCCTGTGACAACCTCTCTCTCTTATCGTGCGTTGCCTTCGATAAGCCGGCTCATCTGCTGCATGCACTTCCATTGCATGGTGGCGCAGCGCAGGAGATTTCCGTCCGGCCTGTGGGATCACGCAAGTTTCATCTGGAGCCTTGGCCCTTTGCAGAGCCAGAGGTGACGTTCCACTTTCCAGCACGGCATGTAGAAGGCAAGACGTTCGCGTCTTCAGCGGAGCTAGAGCAACTATTTATGTCAGCTCCCGTAGAGCGGCTCAGCGTGACTCTGGTGTCATGAGCCTCATACGGAGACGAGGGGAAGAAGGGAGACGTGTGCAGCGACGATGCGCCAGCCTTCGGCCATGCGCACCCAGGTCTGGCTTTGTCTTCCCCGCTGCAGTCCATTCGGAAGCTTACGCTCAAATTCCAGCGTGATGCTGGCAAAGTCGCGGCCGAAGCTCACAATGTCGAGCCGGGTGACATTGCGGGCTAAGTTTGCCGAGGGCCGCGCCTTACGAAATGCGTCGATCTCTTCTGGTCCATAAAGGTTTTCGCCGACACCGAAGCGCATGACCTGCGGTCCGCTCCAGAACATCTGGACGAGCGTGTCAACATCATTGTCGACCAAGGCTGTTTCGTAGCGCGGGTAAAGCGCACGCAGCTCGGCGATGACTTCGGGATCATTGATGGTCATGGGTCGAAAAGAGTTTGCGGTCGGGTAGAACCTGTTTGCTGATGGCGGCGCTCACTGTATGGACTGGCTCATTGACTACCTGGCTAAGGCGGAGGCGCATGGCCACACTGCACAGGATATAGGCGTGCACATCGCTGAACCCCCAGCGACTCACCAGCAAGTCCACCATTCGGGCAGTGGCAGCGCGTGCGGCATCCATCAGATCAGTGCCGGTCTCGACCACAACCCAGGCGTCGGAGCTGCTATCTGCCATGGCGGCGTCGCTTGCTTCGATGATGGGACCGGATAGGGGCTGCTGCTTATGCAGGCGGAAACGCAACACCACGTCCAAGGGGCACTCGATGCCGTTGATGCACACTTCGCCGTCACCCTGAGCGGCGTGACCATCTCCGCAGCTAAACAGCGCGCCTACATTGAAGACGGGAAGATAGAGTCTGGAGCCGGCACAGAGCTCTCTAACATCGAGGTTCCCGCCGAACGGACCGGGAGGGCGAGTGCGGAATTTGCCGTCCTCAGGACGCGCCACACCCATGACTCCGAGGAAGGGCCGCACCGGGACCACCGCTGGAGCAAGCGAGGGAGTGGTATCGCCGTCCAATGTCCAATGGAAGAGATAGGGTTGGTTGAAGCGCTCCTTGAGCAGGCCCAGGCCTTCCACGATGCTGCTCCATCCCCAGCCGCAATGGCGGGTGGCGAGAACATCGACTTGCAGGACGTCGCCAGGCTCCGCACCGTCTATCCAGATGGGACCGCTGAGGGCGTGAATGCGCGAGCGGTCGATCGTCAGATATTGCTCGGTCGACATGCCCGGACGAACCTGACCTCCGCTGGCATCCACGCACTCGATCTGCACCTCGTCTCCGGAGGCGATGTGAAGACGCGGCTGCAGCGTCCGATCCCATACAGAGTGGGTTGGTTCAGCGGAGAGGACGTGTTCTGTCATGACTCAGAGATCCTTGCCGTCATCTGCAGCTCCACCAGGGCATTCCGCGGAAGAGCGCTAACTCCTACGGCGGCGCGCACGTGGCGACCTGCGTCTCCGAAGACACTCACCAGGAGATCGGAAGCGCCATTGATGATCGCGGGGGAATCCGGAAATCCAGACACCGCGTTGACGTAGCCATTCACGGTCAGTATCTCCTCCACGCGGCTCAGGGAGCCGAGCTCGCGCTTGAGCACTGCCAGTTGCGTGAGGGCGCAGGCCTGAGCGGCCGCATAGCCTTGCTCAATGGTGCGATCCGCGCCGGCGGTTCCAGTGATCACTCCATCTGCAGTTGCCGAGACGACCCCAGCCAAATGGATGATGTTGCCGACGATCTTGGCGGACACGTAGTTGCCGCCTGGGGCGGGAGCCTGCGGCAGCACTAAGCCTGCGCGGGCAAGTCTTTCTTCTGCGATGGAAGTGAGGCTCATGTGCTTTTGAATGTAGCATGGAGCCGAAAAGTTTTGCTTGGGAAATGAGCTCTCGCCACGCTAGCATGAGCCATGATGCGCTTTGCTCTGCTTGTCTTGAGCCTTCTCTTTTTGCCTGGTCCTGCTTCCCCGCCTCCGCCGTCTCTTTCTTTGCATCCAGACCGATCTTCTACCAGCGATCTCGAGGTCTTCGGCAGGTTCGCTGACAACGCGACGACCACCACTCGCTACCTGCGCTATGAAGAGCTGTTGCAGCTGCCGCAAGAGACGCATCAGGTTACGGACGACGCGAATTTCCCCAACGGAGCTGAGGTGCGCGGAGTTCCTCTGCTCTTGCTGACGGAGATTCTCGGCCAGCAAGACAAGACTGCCGTGGCCATCTGTGATGATGGATATCGCGCCCACCTGTCTCACGACTATATGGTTCGGCATCATCCGCTGCTGGTGCTGGAGATTAACGGCAAGACGCGCGAGCAATGGCCAGAGGCGCCGGGCGGCGGAACACTCGGACCCTATCTGATCTCGCATCCGTTCTTCCGACCGTCTTTTCAGGTCCTTTCCGAACCGGAGGAGCCGCGTATCCCTTATGGAGTTCTGCGGCTCGAGTTCCACAGGGAAGCGGAGATTTATGGGCCCATTACCCCACGGGGACACTGGAGCCCCCGCTCGAAGACGGAAGAGGGTTTTCTGATCGCCCGGCAGGATTGCTTTAAGTGCCACAACATGGGCGGCCAAGGCGGCACGAAGGCTGGGCGAAGCTGGATGGACATCGCCGCCGTAGCAAAGCGCAACGGCGTCCTATTTCGACAGATTGTGCGCGACCCGGTCTCCGTCCACCCCAACGCCCAGATGCCTGCCCACAACACGTACGACGACGCAACTCTACAAGCGCTCACCGCGTATTTCAGACAGTTGGCGCATAACTCCGAACACCTGCAGCGGGAGGCCATAAACCAGTGACTCTACGGATTGCGAAGTTGGCGCTTCTGGCGGGCATCGGCCTGTTCTATACCTTGGTAGTGTTCAACAACCTGACGGACTTCGATTCCAATTATGAGTTCGTGCGGCATGTGCTCTCAATGGATTCAACCTTCCCGGGCAATCATGGGTTGTGGCGAGCACTTCCCTTGCCTGCCGAGCATCTTGTCTTCTACTACTCCATCATCGGGTGGGAGATCGTGACCACGGTTCTTCTATGGTGGAGCGTTGCGCGGCTGATCATGGCACTTCGGGCGCCTGCACAGCAGTTCCACAGGGCCAAGCGCGTCGCAGTGGTCGCGCTGACTCTCTCAATGTTGATGTGGCTGGTTGCCTTTCTCACAGTAGGTGCGGAATGGTTCCTGATGTGGCAGTCGCACACCTGGAACGGTCAGGAGGCCGCCTTCCGGATGTTTACAGTGGTAGGCATCGTGTTCCTGATTCTTATGCAGCCTGAGACAGAGCTGCAGCCCTAGCTCCCTGAGGTTTATTGTTGCTGTTGCATTTGTTGCACGTCGATCGTGGGAAGAGGTTGAGCAATGGGCTTCTGGGCGCGCTCGACCAGCACCGACCAATCCTCAGGCATCGGCATCTTGCGATCCAGAGCGGGAGCCTGATTGCCTGCCTCTACGTGCACCGCCACATATAATTCGCTCTCGGTGTGGCCGCGAAATACGCCGTGGGTGGGTGGAACATCTGCGTAGTCGCGTCCGATGGCGGTGCGGATGTGCCGCTGGTGGGCGATGAGATTGTTGGTGGGGTCGAACCCCACCCAGCCGAGATGCGGCATCAGCACATCTACCCAGGCGTGCGTTGCGTCGGGGGTAGAGCGATCATGGTCTTCGCGCCCGCGGTAAAGATAGCCAGAGACGTAGCGGGCTGGAATACCAACGTACCGCAGCAACGCGATCATGGTATGGGCAAAGTCCTGGCAGACACCCTTGCGGCTGGTGATGGCCTCATCGATTGGAGAGTCTACGCGGGTATGGCGCGGCACATACTCGAAGTACTCGAAGAGGCGGGTGTTCAATTCATGCACCAGCATGAGAGGATCGTCGCGGCGGCGCATGTCGAGCTCGCCGGCCAATTCCAGCAGGGCTGGGGTGGGCGTCGCGAAGGTACTGGGCAAAAGCATCTCCCAGTAGTCGCCGGAGTGCACCAGCTCGTCGAGTGCCTGCCAGGCATCTGCGGAGAGAAAGCTGGGGAGTGGCGCGAAAAGCTGCTGCTCGACGACCGATTCGGCGATGATCACGAGCTGCGAGTGCTCTCCGGGAATATCAAAGTGCTGCACGTTGTTGCCGAGGTGATCGCGGTAGGCGAAGACGCGACAACGCGGGCTGACAGAGAGGGTGAAGCTGAGACAATGCTGCGAGGTCTCCGACCGCGGATGCATACGGACTTCCATGATGCTCTCGCTTACCGGCTGCGTATACCGGAACCGCGTCAGATGGCGAATGGAGTAGAAGTTCATAGGCTCGCTCATGTCTAGATGGTCAGGGCCGACTGAATGGAGTACTGCACGTAATGGCGATAGATCTGTTCGTGAATGCGCATGCACTGCGATCGAATGGAATGCAGAAAAGCAGCCGTATTTCCGTCGAGAACCTCGCGAATGCTGGTGAATCCCAGTTGGGCATTGAGCTTGCCTATCGTGGCCTTGAGATCGTCGGGAGAACGGCGTGCGCCGCCCTGCTCGATTGCCGCGATCGCACTCTGCATCGATTCGACGGAATAGCGAATGGCATGCGGAAAGTCGGAGTTGAGCAGAAGAAATTCGAGCATGCGATCGACCGAGATATCGGCGGTGTAAACCTGGCAATAAGCCTCAAAGGCGGTGCAGCAGCGCAGCAATCCCACCTGCTCCAGATAGGAGTAGCCGGAGATCTCGCCTTCCGAGCCGGAGAGCAGCTCTGGCTGAAATACTTCGAGCAGTGTGGCCGTGGCATAGGCGCGTTCGAGATAGCGGCCCAGACGAATGAATTGCCACCCCTGTCCGTGGATCATCGTGGTATCGGAGACCCCTTTAAACAGGTGAATGCCATCGATGATGGAGGCGAGCACATCGTTCATGCTGGCGCGGAACTGCGCCTGCGTCGCGGCTGAGTTGATGTAGTGATAGAGGCGATTGAGCCGCTGCCACTGCTCGGTGGAGATTTCTTCGCGCACCTGGCGGGCGTTCTCGCGCGCGCAGTTCACGCAGAATGTGACCGAGGCGTGATTGAGGCTATCGAAGATGAGACCACTGGCCATTCCGTCCAGATCGCCATTCCAGTCGAGCCCTTCAGGTTTACCTAAGGCGGCGACCAGACGTTCCCAGCGAGTGATGGCGGTGGCACCACCGGGATCGAGCATCAAGCTCATCGTCACGTCCAGCTGGCGGACGGTGTTCTCGGCGCGCTCCAGATAGCGGCTCATCCAATAAAGGCTATCGGCGACACGTGACAACATGGCAGCATGCTCTCCAATAAGATTTCGTATTACTGCAATACCCAAGTGTCTTTGCTGCCGCCGCCCTGGGACGAGTTGACCACCAGTGAGCCTTTTTCAAGAGCGACCCGGGTCAGGCCGCCGGGAACGATGTTGACCTTATCGCCGAAGAGGATGTACGGCCGCAGATCGACGTGGCGCGGCTCCAGTTGATTGCCGATCAGGCATGGAGCGCGTGAGAAGTCCAGCGTGGGTTGAGCGATGTAGTTGCGAGGATTGGCCTGAATCTGACGAGCGAACTCTTCCCGCTTCTTGGCAGAGGAGTGCGGTCCGATAAGCATGCCGTAGCCTCCGCTCTCGCCTACCGCCTTTACCACCAGCTTTTCGAGATTGGCGAGCACGTGGGCGCGTTCCTTGTCGTCGGTCATCAGGAAGGTCTCCACGTTAGGCAGGATCGGATCTTCGCCGAGGTAGTAGCGGATGATGCGCGGCACGTAGGCATAGAGCGCCTTGTCGTCCGCCAGCCCCGTGCCGAAGGCGTTGGTGACGGTGACGTTGCCGGCACGATAGGCATTGAAGAGCCCGGCACATCCCAAGATAGAGTCGGGCCGGAAGACCAGCGGATCGCTGAAATCGTCGTCCACGCGCCGGTAGATCACGTCCACGCGTTTAAGACCGTCGGTCGTCCGGGTGTAGACCACATTGTCGTGAGTGACGAGATCGCGTCCTTCCACCAGATCGATGCCCATCTGCCGGGCCAGGAAGGCGTGTTCGAAGTAGGCGGAGTTGAAGACACCCGGGGTAAGCAGAACAATGTTCGGCTCGGGACGTCCTTCTGGCGCCAGAGAACGCAGCGTAGATAACAGAAGCTGCGGATAGTGTTCGATGGGGCGTACCCCATAGGAGTGAAAGAGGCGCGGGAAGGTGCGCTTCATGACACGCCGGTTCGTCAGCATGTAGCTGACACCGGAAGGCACGCGCAGATTGTCTTCCAGCACCACGAATTCGCCATTGTTCAGGCGCAGCAGATCGGATCCGACGACCGCAATGTAGACCCCTCGCGGCACCTGCAATCCGCGCATCTGGCGGCGATACTGCTTGCAGCTGTAGACCAGCTCGCGGGGCACGATGTGGTCGTTGAGGATCTTCTCTTCGGAGTAGATGTCGCGAAGGAATGCATTGAGAGCGGTGATGCGCTGAATCAGCCCTCGCTCTACATGAGCCCACTCCTGCGCAGTGATCAATCTGGGCAGCAGATCGTAGGGGAAGATGCGTTCAGTGCCCTCATCGCGCCCATAGACGGTGAAGGTGATGCCTTGGGTAAGGAACGAAAGATCGGCGGACTGTTTGCGGCGCTGCAGCTCTTCCTGCGGCAGTCGGGCCAGAAGGTCGGCGAGAGCCCGATAGTGGGAGCGAACCTGCCCATCGGAGCCGCGCATTTCATCGAAGGCATGGTCCAGAGGGTAATCCCCGAAGAGGGATTCCAACTCGGTGGGCAAGCTGGCGCTCATCAGAAAGGGTAAAGCCCTCCGCCGCAAATTCAGGGCGACCTCAACGTAGACGGCGGTCTCAGGCAAAAACGGACGATGGAGCTTCCTGAGCCAGACAACCCTGTTCTTTGGGTTCTAATATGCGCGCTATAAGGAAGCAATAAAGAGGGCGGGGTACGCCCTCTATACGCCTTCGCCTACGTTGCCGATGACCGCGACTTTGGCGCGCTTGCCCAAGCGAACCACGATGCGTGAGGGCAGGCCCTGCAGGGAGATGAGGGTGTTTGAGCTTACCTCGCCGTCCAGCTTGACGGCCTTCTCGGCGATTTTGCGACTGGCTTCTGCGCCGCTGGCCGCCAGACCTAGCTGGATGAGGAGCTTGGGAAGACGAATCTGCAAAGCTCCGGGCTCGCCGGAGGAAGGGGCAACGAGGTCCGCGTAGGCGATGTGCACCTCTTCCAGATCGTCGCTTTCGCCCTTCTGCTGGAACATGCGCGCCCAGTTCTCGTCGGCGTGCTGGGCAGCTGTCTCACCGTGGAAGCCGGCTACAATGGTGCGGGCCAGGCGCTTCTTGGCGTCCATGGGATGCAGGACCCCGCGCTCGACTTCGCCGCGCATGGCATCGATCTCGGACTGCTTCAGGTCGGTCAGGAACACCCAGTACTTCCACATCAGGTCGTCGGAGATGGACATCAGCTTGCCATACATCTCCTGGGGAGGCTCGTTGATGCCGACCGCGTTGCCGAGGGATTTCGACATCTTGTCGCCGCCGCCCAATCCTTCCAGGATGGGAGTCATGAGCACGATCTGGGGCTTCTGGCCGTAGTGGCGCTGCAGTTCTCTGCCGCAGAGAAGATTGAATTTCTGGTCGGTGCCGCCCAGCTCGACATCGCTTTGGAGAGCCACCGAGTCGTACCCCTGCATGACGGGATAGAGCAGCTCGTGAAGGCTGATGGGCTGTTCGCTCTGGAAGCGTTTATGAAAATCGTCGCGCTCCAGCATCTGAGAGACGGTGAAGTGCGCGGTCAGACGGATGGTGCCTTCGTACCCGAGTTTGTTGAGCCACTCGGAGTTGTAGCGGACTTCGGTCAGCTTTTCATCCAGAATCTTGAAGACCTGGTGCTTGTAGGTCTCGGCGTTGGCGTCGATCTGTTCGCGGGTAAGCGGCTTGCGCGTGACATTGCGGCCCGTGGGATCGCCGATGAGCGAGGTGAAGTCGCCGATGAGGAAGATGACCTGATGCCCGAGCTGCTGGAAGTGGCGCAGTTTGCGCATGAGCACAGTGTGGCCCAGGTGAAGGTCGGGCGCAGTGGGATCAAAGCCTGCTTTAACGCGCAGGGGACGGCCGGTCTTGCGGCTGTCTTCCAGGCGCTCACGTAAATCGCTGACGCGGATGATCTCCGCCGCGCCTTTTTGCAGCAGGTCCAGTTGTTCGTCGACAGGTAAAAACTCGCTCATGCCGTAGTTCAGTATAAAGTCGCAGGCTCCGGTTCTCCGATTTGAGGGGACGCCAGCGAGGGCGACAGAGAGCACCCGCCGGTCGACCACTGCGCAGTTTGCACCAATTTTCAAACGCCGCCGGCTTTGGGGGACGTATGATCCCTCCTGCAACGCTCTTTCTGCGTCGTTTCTCGACAAGATGACATCTGAAGCACGAGAGGAGAACCCGATATATGCCTTCAGTGACTGGCCGAGCCGTGCAAGTGTCTGCCGCGGGTGGAGCACTTGAGCTGGTTCAACGAGAATTTCCTTCCCCGGGACCTGGCCAGGTCCGTATTCGCGTCCAGGCCTGCGGAGTGTGTCACAGTGACGTTCTGACCAAGATGGGCCTGTGGCCCGGAATCAGCTATCCGCGCGTGCCAGGCCACGAGATCGCCGGTGTGGTCGACGAGGTCGGCGCGGACGTGCCGCTGTTCAAGCCGGGGCAGCGGGTGGGCCTGGGCTGGCACGGCGGGCACTGCAACTACTGTACCCCCTGCCGCCGCGGCGACTTTATCCTGTGCGAGAACCAGTTGGTGTCCGGGATCAGCTTTGACGGCGGCTATGCGGACTATGTCGTTGCTCCCGCCAACGCGCTGGCGCTGGTACCGGAGGATCTCAACGATGTTGACGCTGCTCCCCTGCTATGCGCCGGCATCACCACCTTCAATACGTTGCGAAACAGCGGCGCGCGTCCCGGCGACACCGTAGCGATTCTGGGCATCGGCGGCTTGGGGCACCTGGCCGTTCAGTATGCCGCCAAGAGCGGATACCGGACTCTAGCCATCGCGCGCGGGGCGGACAAGGGTCCTCTCGCGAAGCAGTTGGGCGCCCATGTGTACATTGACAGCACCAAACAGGACCCCTCAGCCGAGTTGCAGAAGCTGGGCGGGGCCACGGTTATCCTCTCCACGGTCACCAATGCCGACGCGCTGGC
>CBJOJD010000021.1:0-29131 GCA_966443485.1 uncultured bacterium
CAGTACAAACTATCAGGCAAGCACCTCCGCAGCGCTCGCCGAAACCGTCAACTAATCACGAGTAAACTAAAACCTGCGGGCAGCCATTCGCAACCACGATGGCTGCCCGCAGCATTTAAGGCAGAATCTGCGCAGTTCTTTGAACGTCTCAGAGCGTCACGAATGCGCTCGACTTAGATCCCTTAAGAGCACGCCGCGCCCTTCCCGGCTCAAACCAAGAAGAACGCGGCGTCGGTTGCTGGCTGATCAGAATTCCAGCTTGAGGGAGAACTGGACCTGCCTTGGGAAGTTTTGTTGCGTCGAGCCGACGGTACCGTAGCCTGACCATGAGCCCGGCTGGTCGTCTCTTGCAACGCTGGTATTCCGAGTCAGCTGCTGATCTGGCGACCCGGTGTTAGGACCTCCGAAGATAGGTGTGTTGGTAAAGTTGAACGCTTCTGCCTTGAACTGCAGCGTCGTTCCCTCGCGCAGAGGGAACTTCTTTTCTAGCCCGAGCGCAGTCTGCTGTGCCCATGGATTGCGAACCAGAGTTGTACGGGGCAGTCGCGTCACGGCCGTGTATTCAGAGAAGGTCGAGAAGCAGCTGTTGTTTGTGTTGTTGATGTAGCTCTTCCAACTCTTGTGCGGAGAGATGATGTCATACGTTCCGCAGTTGTAGTTGTAAGTGTTTGGATACCCAACCGGGGTGCCGCCATCGTTTTGGAAGATCCATTCCAGCTGCCAGTCGTTGATCAACTGGCCGACTACTCCGTGCGCACCGGACAGCAGGGCGCCGCCGTTTCCGACGGGAAGTCCCCACAAGCCGCTGAATGCGATGTCCCAGGGACGATCGCCGCCGTCGGTAGTGTAGTACGGTTGAGCATCTACCAGGCTGGCACCGTTGTTGTTGAGGAATCCAGTGGCCGACAAGAGATGAGACCACGTAAACGCACTGAGGAAGCTTAGCCCTTTCGACGTGATTCCCGTCCCAGAGAAGCGCTTCTCGAGTTTGGCCAGAAGTGCGTTGTAGTTGCTGTAGCCACCGGGGTACGTGTAGTCGTAGATGTTCCCGTCAAATGCCGGATAAGGAACTTTCAGATACCGCTCCTGGATCGTAGGATTTTGACCGAGAGACACGGTGGTGGGCAGGACTCCATAGAAGGGGTTTGCGACCTGTTGATCGAGATAATTCGGATCCGCGTGACCCTGGGCGAAATCCGCCGCGCTGACACCATTCAACTGCTTAGAGGCCCGAAGATTGGTGGCACGTGCACCCAGATATGAAACCTCCCCAATCATGTGTAACGGAAGAGACTGTTGCATGCCGAAGGTCCACTGCTGGACGTGGACGATCCTACGGTCGCGCAGATCGATTCCGAAGCCATTCCCCACCAGGGCTAGTGCGCCTTGTGAACTCCCCGGCGGCGTCACATATCCGTTTGGATAGGGAACTCCGTTGCGGAAGTCGTTCGAGGGGTGCAGATTCCCATCGGGAGAGTCGTTGTAGCCAGTGGACTCGTTCCAGGCGGACGCTCCGCCCAACTCGATGCCAAAGGCCTTGTTGAGAACCCATCCACCGTGCAGGACAGTATTGGGTCCAAGTCCAAGGGATACACCGATCTTGGGCTGCCACAGTCCGGTATTGTTGGGATAGGCCGGCTGCTTGCTGCTGGCAAAAAGAACTGCCCCGTAGAGCGGCGCCAAGGAAGGTATGCTGGCCGAAATCGGATTGACGCAGGTCAGGCACATTCCAGCGAGGAGGCGGTTGTGTCGTTCGATAGGCGAGAATTCTTCATCCCACCGAAGCCCGGCATTTACCGTCAGATTGTGACGGATCTTCCAATCATCTTGGATGAAGCCGCCGGAGTAGCGGTAGGTCTCATAAGGTGCGGTGTTGTAGTCCACGCTGCCCGAGTCAGGATAGCCAAGCAGTAGATTGGCAATCACCGCCCCGTCTTTGTTCTCTTGGAATGGATTTTGTTGCGTGAAATCGGTACCGAAACCGAAGTATCCATTGGGACGACCGATTCCAGAAGGAACATCGTGATACAGCGAGAACTCGCCACCGTAATGCAGGCTGTGGCTGCCGATGATGTGAGTTAGCGAAGGTCCCACATCATAAGTTTCGAAGATGTTCGGATTCACCTGATTGCCGATGATGTTGGGCAGGTTATCGCCCAGATCGATCTCCGGTGCATAGTCCTTGCTGGTGGTCGGAAGCTTGGGCATGGTCAGCCCGAGATCACCTGCGGTGAGTTTATCGATCCCCGCAGATAGCGTTCCGTTAGGCGCCGCATAGTAGTAGCGATTGAAAGAGACGCGTATGTCGCCGATCAGCGACGGGCTGAACGTGTGGGTTAAATCGAGAACCTGCGTGAGGCTCGACCGGTAGTTGTCGATGTTGCCCATAATGGCCGGCCCAACCAGACCATTGCCGTTGCGATATTCGTGTCCCGACCACCACGCAAAGATGCCATACAGTTTGGTTCTATCGGTGAAGTTGTAGTCGACACGCGCTATTGGCATGTTGTAGCGATAGCGGTCTTTGCCGTTGAATACATAATTGTTGGTATATCCAGCACGGTTGGGCGCGGGGAACAACTTCATCACGGCCAATCCGACAGAACTGATGCGGTTAGCAGGAATTACGTTCCCAGCGAACGCCTGACGACCATAGGTTGAACATCCTGATGTTCCTTGATCGACACATGTGGTCGTAAGGGGATCGTAGATGCCACCGGTCCGGCCGGTAGCGGCGAGATAGTTGGTGAGGTCCACCGATCCATCCGCCCCAGGGAAAAGATCCGGAGTTGGAACTGTCGTCACGACTCCGGCTGGAAGAACCTGGCGATATCCCTCATAGCTGAAGAAAAAGTATGCATTGTGCTTGAGGAACGGCCCGCCGATGGTTCCGCCGAACTGGTGTTCGTTGTGGAATGGCTTGGGTGTGTTTACCTGATTGAGCTGGAAGGTGTTTGCATCGAAGATAGAATTCCGCCAGTAGTCGTACAGAGTACCGTGGAACCGCGGTGTGCCGTTCTTGAGGATGATGTTGACGGCGCCTCCGCCCACGCGGCCATACTGCGAGTCGAAGGTGATGGTCATGACCTTAAACTCTTGCACGGCGTCGATACTGGGAGAGATATTCCAGGTTCCCGCCGGGCCACCCCCCTGTACTGAGATGGGGGCGCCATTCAACATGAACTGATTTGTGGTGCCGGGCTGGCCAGTGATGGAGTAAGCATTTGAGACGTCCCAGCCACGCGTTCCGGAGTATCCGCCCGGTCCGAACTGAGTCTGCGTGAAACGCACCCCGGGGGTGAGGCTCATAAGCATGTAGACCTGCCTTCCGTTGAGCGGAAGGTTTTGTACTTTCTCAGGGTCGAGCACTGTTCCACCGGAGGCATCTGCTGTGCTCAGTTGAAGGCTGTCCTCATTGACTGAAACCGTCTCGTTCACTCGCCCTACAGGCAGTTGGAAGGACTGGCTCACCTTAGCCGAGACATCGACGATGACACCCTCATGGACGACGGTCCTGAATCCGGGGGCATCCACTTTGATTGCGTAGGTTCCGGGCTGAACGAACGGGATGTAGAAGTTGCCGCGTGTATCCGTTTTGCCGTGGTAGGTCTGTTCAGGGCTCCTCGCTTCCACGGTTGCGTTAACGATGATGTTGCCTACAGGATCTACGACTTGGCCAGTGATGGTGCCTCGATACTCCTGCGCGTGCAAGTTCATGATTGCGCAGGCGAAAAGGGCCAAGCACAGGCAAATGGCCGAATGGGAACGTTTCCACACTTGGCGCCAGCTGGGTTTCTCCGGATAAGACATTGACTGTTTTCCTCAGGGGGGATTTGACGTGCTCGCAGATTGGGGGACTTAGTTCAGGGGAGCTGCAAGTGTTTGTTCCTGTGGTGAACGACAGTCTTGAAATGGTACGGGGCTAAATCTAACCCGTCATGAAATTGCTGTCAACCGTCCTAAGTTGGAGCGGTCGCTTGGAAGGTTGACCAGCCGGGTGGCACTCCGCAGCACGGAACTTGTGCTCGGGCCTTGGATATCCACCCAGCTTGGACGACTGTGCATTAGAGGGCGACGTTTGGAAGCCAGAATCGCTGTGATCGCGGCCGCGTCGAACTCAGTGCGAAGCCACCTCTAGCTTTAGCGATTTGAAAGACGCGTCGAAGCCTGGTCCGCTCGGTGCCGCGCACATGATGCCAAGCTCTACCGAAGGCTGAGGCGGGAAGTAGCCCATCCGAACAGAGGTGAACTGCGTGCCATCCAGCGAACAAAGCGTCTCAACCGAGTCCCGCTTACGTACCAACCGCCACCAGATGGGCTCCGTTTGTGAAAGGTCGAGCAGGGTTGAACCGTCAGAGTAGGTCCGCGTAAATACCACGCTAGCGTACCGCTTGCCGTCGATGAATTCCGTACCGCACCGCATCCAATTATCCGCGTTGATTCGCAGCATCAATCCAGCTTGATCATACTGTGTCGCGTATTTGCCATTGATCAACGCAGTGAAAGTGAAGTCACCCGAGGCGGGCATGTGAAAGAAGTGCCCGTTATCGGCAACATATCCATCGAATGTCTTCTGCCAGAAATCAGTCTTCGCGCGGCTGTGAACGACGAGCTCATCCCCATTGATCTTCGACGATTCAGGCTGGTTCATCCAGCTCATTCGATTTAGCAGGACGTCATTCGACGATGTGCTGGGCGCAGCCTGCGCGGTGTTTGAGGCTGTGTTCACCAGCAATGCTCCAACAGCGAGCACCGCTTGATTTGTAAAGCGACGGCGATCCATGTGCATTCGAGCTCCTGGCACGGAAAAGTTATGGGTTGTTCGTAAGCAGGCTTACAGATGGCTCATCGTAACACGCACTCGCCGGCCCCTCGGAAGACACAGAGTCTGGCTGCTTTTCTGCTGGACAGTGGAGGTGGCACCCGCTACACTTCGCCTGCCACCGGGGACCGTCGATGCCGAGTGGTTTGTGTTTCCGGTAGCAACTGTAGCACTTCCAATCACAAGAGGACCCAATCATGAGAAAAAGCATTGCCAGTGCGCGGCGAGCGAAGACGCTCGTCCGAATGTACTTTCTTCTGCTGGTCGGGCTGGTTTGCTGTTTGCCAGCTCTGGCCGTCGCTGAGCCCCCCGTTCCTTCAGGGGCTGTGCGTATCCACTATTTCAGGCTGGACGGAAATTACTCGGGATGGACACTGTGGACCTGGGGCGCATCCACTGAAAATCAAACCGCCTGGTGTTCCACAGAATTGAACCAGACGGGCACCGACAGCTATGGCGTCTATTGGGACGTGACTGTGAATACGTCCTGGGGCAATCCCCAAGGCGACCTCGGTTTCATCGTCCACAACTGCGGTACTGGTGTGAAGGATCCTGGACCCGATCAGCACCTGCAGACACTTAGCTTTAACGAGGCGTGGATTATCTCCGGGGACAACACCGTCTACACCACGCAGCCAAGTGCTCAACAGCTGCTGAACGGAGTGTTCCAGGAACAGCAGGCTTACTGGCTAGACCGGCAAAGGCTCGCCATTCAACCCGGCTTCCAGCAGTCGGGCTGGGCCTATTATCTGAACACGAGTTCCACTGGCGGTCTGCAGCTCACCTCCACAGGAGTGACGGGCGGCGCCTCCCTACAGCTGTCGAATGGGGGGTCTCTTACCACGGACGAGTTGCTCCGCTATCCGCAACTGGCGAACTACGCAGTCCTGCAAGTTCCAGCAGGAACCTCGCTCGATCAGATCAAGCAAGACTTGAAAGGCCAGGTCGTTCTATCAGCGCTCGATTCCAGCGGCGATCTCAAATATGCAACCGGCGTACAGATCGCCGGTGTCCTCGATGACCTGTTCTACTATCCGGGCAAACTGGGCGTGCTGATCAATCACGATGAGGAGACGCGCAACGGCGTAGAACTGGCTCTGTGGGCTCCCACGGCGCAGAGCGTCTCGTTGCTGCTCTTCAATGGGGCAGGCGATACGGCGCCGTGGGCAGTGGTGCCGATGCAGGAGCAAGAAGGCGTCTGGCGTGCTCAGGGCGATACGGAGTGGATCGGCAAATACTATCTCTACAAGGTCAGCGTGTATGTCCCTGGCGATCACGCGGTCGACACAAACGTGACCTCTGATCCCTATTCGATCGACATCGCAGTCAATGGAGCCAAAAGCCGCATAACGGATCTTGATGCGTTGAACAACAAGCCTGCGGGATGGGATGAGACGTCTTCGCCACCGCTTCACGACCTAAACGATATCAGTATCTACGAGCTGCACATTCGAGACTTCAGCATTGGGGACGGCACTGTACCTCCGGAACATCGCGGTATGTATGAGGCGTTCCAAGACAAAAAGTCCTTGGGCATGCGCCATCTCCGATCCCTCGCCGAGAGCGGGTTGAAGGCTGTGCACATCATGCCCTCCTTCCACTTCGCCAGTGTGAACGAAGACAAGTCCACGTGGCAGACCACCGGGGACCTGTCCGGCTATGCTCCTGACGGAACCCAGCAACAGGCCGCCGTGGAGAGCGTGCGCGGACAGGATGGCTATAACTGGGGATACGATCCCGTGCATTACATGGCTCCGGAAGGCAGTTATGCCATCAATCCAGACGAGCGGGTGAGGGAATACCGCGATATGGTGGAGGGCCTTCATACCGCCGGGTTGCGTGTGATTCAAGATGTTGTTTTCAATCACACAAACGCATCGGGAGAATCCCTCAACTCAAATCTTGATGAGGTCGTGCCGGGCTACTATCACCGGCTGGACGCAAACGGCAGCATTGAGACGGGATCCTGCTGCGCCGACACCGCGAGCGAGCACAAGATGATGGAGAAGCTCATCATCGATACGCTGGTCCTTAATGCTCGTGAATACAAGATCGATGGCTTCCGCTTCGACATCATGAACTTCCACTTCACCTACAACATGAAGGACATTCAGCGGGCATTGGCCGCGCTGACACCAGAGCGAGATGGGGTGGACGGTTCGAAAATTTACCTGTATGGCGAAGGCTGGAATTTTGGTGACACAGCCAACGACCAGATCGGGCCAAGTGCTCGCCAAGCCAATCTGTATGGATACGGCATCGGTACATTCAACGATCGTATCCGGGATGGGATTCGCGGAGGCGGCCCCTTCTCCGATGAACGAATACAGGGATTTGCCACGGGTCTCTATACGGATCCGAGCGAATTCACCAGCTCCAATACAAGCGCGACCGATCAGAAGAACCAGCTCCTGGCTGAATCGGACTGGATCAGGGTTGGACTCACCGGAAACTTGCGGGACTACAGCTTCGTGGATAGCAATGGTCACACCGTGACCGGAGCCCAGGTGAACTACAACGGACAGCCTGCGGGCTATACCGCATCTCCGATCGAGGCCATCAACTATTGCTCTGTGCACGACGGTCAGGACCTCTTCGATGCCGTCCAACTGAAGTCCTCTTCCGCCGACAACATGGCCCTGCGTGCCAGGCGTCAGATCTTGGCTGAGAGTCTTATCGCGTTAGGGCAAGGTGTGCCGTTCTTCTTCGCGGGGGACGACATGCTTCGCTCGCGGGATATGGATCAGAACAGTTACGACTCGGGAGACTGGTTCAACAAGATTGACTGGAGCGGTCAGGCCGCAAACTGGGGCATAGGACTTCCGCTGGCAAGCCAAAACGGCGGCCAATGGTCCCTTATGCAGCCACTGCTGAGCAACTCAGCTTACACTCCGCATGCAGCCGACATCGCAGGGACGGCCTCTGCTTTTCAGGACTTCCTGCGAATCCGTGCGAGTTCCGGCCTGTTCCACATGAAAGCACTAAGCGCGGTTCAGCAGAACCTCGCCTTCCTCAATACCGGGCAGGACCAGACACCAGGAGTGATTGTGATGAAGCTGGACGACCGTACAGGAGCCTACTCCGGTTTCAAGCACTTGCTGGTCGTCTTCAATGCCAATCTGTCCACTGTCAGCTTCAGCAACCCCAGTCTGCAGGGATCGCATCTTCATTTGCATCCCGTGCAGATCAACTCAACCGACGCCGTTGTGCGCCAGTCATCCTTCGATTCAAGAAATGGCACGGTCAGTGTGCCGGGACTGACTACAGCGGTGTTCGTCCAGTAGTACCGAGAAGCACGTGCCGGGTGCAGTACCTCATCCGGCACGTGCCGAAATCCTTCAGGCCGATGGTCGCTGCGCCGTATGACAAATGTCAGGTGGGATTCCTGACAAACTCCACTGGGGATCGGACACGGTTTGCGGGATGCTTAGCTTGTCGCTGCGCAGGAGCGCAAGCGGCAAGAGGAGCCCCGATGGCGATCACTCCGGCAATTCTTGAGCCTTCCAACTATCCGGCGGCCGCTGGCTATCCGTTTAATCGCGCAACCGTGGCTCTGGACGCGGTCTGCAAGCGCTACGGAAGCACGCCAGCCCTGGCAAATTTCTCCTTCCGTGTGGGTCCCGGCGAAGTTGTTGCCCTCCTGGGTCCTAATGGCGCCGGTAAGACGACAGCGGTGCGGCTCATCTTGGGGCTGATTGCGGCTAACAGCGGTACCGTGCGAGTGTTGGGGCAAGACCCCCGAGAGGCCGAGGCAAGAACCCGGATAGGCGCCATGCTGCAGGTGGCGCGCGTCCCTGAGGTATTGCGGGTGGCCGAGTTGATCGACCTGTTCCGCAGCTATTATCCGCAGCCGCTAGATCTCCAAACGGTGGTTCGCACGGCGAGGCTGGAGGGGTTAGAGAATCGCACGTTCGGCAAGCTCTCCGGTGGACAGAAGCAACGAGCTCTCTTCGGGCTCGCGATCTGCGGCAATCCTGAATTGGTGGTTTTGGATGAACCCACCACCGGCATGGACATCGAATCCCGCCGGGCACTCTGGGATCAGGTCCGTGAGTTGGCTAGTGCGGGGAAAAGCGTGCTCTTGACCACGCATTATCTTGAAGAGGCGGACGCGCTGGCCAGCCGGGTCGTGGTGATTCACCGCGGCAAGACCATCTGCGAAGGGACTCCGGCAGAGATCCGCCAGAGTGTCTCTGGCCGTCGCATCCGCTGCATTACGCAACTTGATGAAGACTTTCTGCTTTCGCTGCCTACAGTCGCAGATGTGAAGCACGATCGGGAAGCTGTGGTGGTCACTGCAGAGGCAGCGGAGGCGGTAATCCGCGAGATGCTCCTGCACGATCCGACCCTGCACGGGCTGGAGATCTCCTCGCCTGCTCTCGAAGACGCCTTTGTCGCGCTGACCCGCGAAGTCTAAACGCCAAACACATTTGGAGATCAGCCATGAGCGCAACTGTAGCTGTTGTTCAAGCCCGTCCGTCTTCTACGAATTACCTGGGCCGTCTGTTCGCCAAGGAAGTACAGTACGAGTTCGTGAGAATGCTTAGGACTCGAGCCTTTTCTCTCTCCGTGATTGGCTTTCCGATCATGTTCTACCTGCTATTCGGCACTTCAAACCGCCACAGTGAGTTTGCGCGTTACCTCATGGTGAGCTATAGCTGCATGGGGGTGGTATCAGCCTGCCTGTTCGGAGTTGGCATGGGAATCAGCATGGAGCGGGCGCAAGGATGGCTCGAGCTAAAGCTGGCGAGTCCTATGCCGAGATTGGCGTACCTTTGCGCGAAAGTCATTAGCAGCATGGCATTCGCACTTATCATCCAGGTTGCACTCGCCATCTTGGCGAGAACGGCAGGCGCCGCTCAGGTGAACCCGCTGGAGATTCTGCGTCTCACGGCTATCCTTCTGTGCGGATGCATCCCCTTTGCTGCCATGGGACTCCTGGTGGCGGTATTGGTGCCGGCAAATTCGGCCCCCGGCATCATCAACCTGATCTACTTGCCCATGTCTTTCGCGTCAGGGTTTTGGATGCCGATTTCATACCTGCCACATTGGCTGCAAAAGGTGGCGCCCGTTCTACCCACCTATCATCTGGCTCAGCTTGGTTTGAACGTGATCGGCGCTGCCCAGCCGGGCTCAATGGTCAGCCACTGGCAAGCGCTGGCCGGGTATACTCTGGTGATGTTCGGCGCTGCATGGATTGCGTTCACGCGCCAAGAGGCGAAGGCGTGAGTTTGAGGCAGACAGACCGAGAAGGAGCCGAACTCCATACCGGGCTCCCTGCGAGTGCGGGCTTGCCCGCAGGATCCACGGATGAGGTCTGGCTTCCTCCAAAGACCAAGCGGTCTCGAGACGCAGCTTTTATCTGGAACCATCAACATGGACGTTGGTTCGACCTGGTCTGGCTGATCTATTCGGTCTTCTTCTTCATCCAGCCGGTGCAACGCAATACCGCCCACGAGTGGATCCAGTTCAGTTGGGTCTACCTGCTATTTCTGGCGCTCTATATCGGCATCATTCGCGCTCCATCCCGGCAGATAGCTTTGGGGTGCATGACAGCCTTAGGGCTACTTGGTGTCTGGTACTATCCGCTGAACCAGAGCGCGGGCGGCATGCTGGTTTATGTCGTCGCATTTGCGCCCTTCGTCATTGAATCGGCCGTGGTTTGCATGGTGATCTTTGCTGCGGTCGCAGCTGCCTCCGCCGCAGAGGGGCTTCTTCTTCACATATCTCCATGGTCCTGGGGGTTCGTTGCTCTATTTTCCTTCTCAGTCGGTGCTGGGAACCTCGTTGGCGCACAACGAATGCGCGCCAATAAGCGCCTCAGTCTGGCCCAGGAAGAGATCGCTCACCTGGCCAAGGTGGCGGAACGCGAACGCATCGCGCGCGATCTCCATGATGTATTGGGTCACACCCTTTCCGTTGTCATTCTGAAGTCGGAGCTGGCCGGCAAGCTCATCAGCCAGAGTCCCGAACGTGCGCATAAGGAGATTGCTGAGGTCGAGCAGATTTCCCGCCAGGCTCTGGCCGAAGTGCGCGAGGCAATTCGAGGCTACCGGTCAGAAGGGCTGGCTGCCGAGATCGAGCGAGCCCGAAAGGTCCTGGAAGCTGCTGCGGTCTCTCTCTCATGCAATGCCTCTCCTCCCAAGCTCCGGCCCGCGGAAGAGGCGGTAGTATCGCTGGTGGTGCGCGAGGCGGTCACTAATATCGTGAGACATGCAGGAGCCAATTGCTGCAACATCATCTTCACCGAAGATAGAGACGCGAAACAGATCGTTGTGGAAGACGATGGTCGCGGAGGCATTCTTCGCGAAGGAAGCGGGATGCGAGGTATGCGAGAGCGGGTTGAATCCATCGGTGGCAAATTGAGGTTTGATTCGGAAGCGGGAACGCGCCTCACCATTGAAATCCCAAGCACGCAAGAGGCGGTATGAGGAAGATTCAAGTAGTCCTGGCAGAAGATCAGGCGATGGTCCGCGGAGCACTGGCGGCGCTCTTGGAAATTGAGCCGGACATCGCTGTCTGTGCCAGTGCCGCTAACGGCAGGGAAGCCTTGAACGCGGTAGCCAAGCACAGGCCTGACGTGCTGGTCACAGATATTGAAATGCCAGAGATGACTGGTTTGACGTTGGCTGGGGAAGTGCAAAGTAGATATGGGCAAACTCGCGTGGTGATCCTCACCACCTTCGCGCGCCCCGGCTATCTGCGCCGTGCGCTTGATGCGGGCGCCAAGGGCTACCTCCTGAAAGAACGACCCTCGGCTGAGTTGGCCGATGCCGTTCGCCGGGTTCATCGCGGGCTTCGCGTGATCGACCCCGACTTGGCCGCGGAGGCGTGGGATACCGGACCAGATCCGCTCACTGAGCGCGAACGCCAGATTCTGTGGCGCGCTGGGGAGGGGAAGTCCAGCCAGGAGATCGCGGACGAACTCCATCTGTCCGAAGGTACGGTGCGCAATTATCTCTCTGAAGCGATCAGCAAGCTGGGCGCTTCCAATCGTGTGGAAGCGGCGCGCTTGGCTCGTGCCAAAGGCTGGCTCTAGCCGCCTTGGCGCAGAGGACGCCTTTCGTCCTTCCAAAGTACACGGCTCAGCGAGCTATTTTCAGCCCGAGCGCCGCTGCGCTTTAGCCATATTGAACCCACGAACCTTTACAGGCGCCCTAAGCCCTATTTGCAGCGATGGCGCATGCTCCCGGGCGCCCCTCTGGTGTATTGTTGTGAGCGCGAACAAAATCGCTCCGGAGGAACGATGGAGAACAAAGGGAATGGCCGTCGAGAGTTTTTAAGGCGGGCGAGTGTCATGGGATCTATGGCGATGATGGCCGGATTTCCCGACGGCGCGTGGGCTGTCGGAACTGGCGCTGGAGCGATTCGCGAGGAGGCGCTAGCTCCACAGGAGACGGAGCCTCCGAAGTACCACATTAAGTTCGGCGTCTGCGGCATGAGTCATGACCATATCTATGGCATGATCGGCGCTGTGCAACGTGGGGGCGGGGAGTTGGTTGCTGCCTGGGGCGGCGAGGCGGATAAATTGGAGGCGTTCCGCAAGCGCTTTCCGAATGTGAAGATCGTGAAAACCCAGGAAGAGATTATTGAAGATCCTTCTCTTCAGTTGGTCTTGAGCTCGCAAATTGCGAACGAGCGCGCACCGATTGGCATCAAGGTGATGCGGCACGGCAAAGACTACCTCTCTGACAAGCCCGGGATCACGACTCTCGAGCAACTCGCGGAGGTGCGCAAGACCATCTCTGAGACCAAGAAGATCTACGCCATCATGTACAGTGAGCGACTGGAAGTGAAAGCCGCCGTGTATGCCGGCAAGCTGATCCAACAGGGCGCCATTGGGAAAGTGATTCAGACCATCAACATTGCGCCACATCAGATTGTTCAGCGCCGCGGCGATGCTGGAGGCGGAACCGGCCGGCCCGACTGGTTTTGGAACGATGTGCAGTATGGTGGAATTCTGTGCGACATCGGATCGCATCAGGTAGATCAGTTTCTCTATTACACAGGATCCACTCAGGCCGAGGTTGTGGCCTCGCAGATCGCCAATGTTCGTCATCAAGATCACCCCCACTTCCAGGACTTCGGGGACATGATGCTTCGCGGGAATAGAGGCCTTGGCTATGTCCGGCTCGACTGGTTTACTCCAGATGGACTCGGAACTTGGGGCGATGGTCGACTGTTCATTCTAGGTACAGACGGCTACATCGAAGTGCGGAAGTACACCAACGTGGCCGTAAACAAGCAAGGAAATAACCTGTTCATCGTTGACAAGGATCAGGCGCGCTACATCGACTGCAACAGCATGCCCTTGCCCTTCGGACCGGAGTTCGTCGCCGATATCGTCAATCGAACTCACAATGCACAGGATCAGGAGCAGTGCCTGCTGGCGGCGGAATTGGTGATCAAAGCTCAGAAGAATGCGCAGCGGGTTACTTTGCAGGGTTGAAGTGCTGAGGAGTCCCGGTGTTCTTTGGTCCAGCTTCACAGACGGCCATCGCGCCGATGGCCCGAATGCCTGACCTAGAGAGGGAAATCATGATCTCACGACGCAACATGATGGCGGCACTTTGCGCGATGCCATCGATTTTGTCCGCACTGCCGACCGAGGCGGAGGAGCAGCAGCCTGTGATGGGGCCGAGGGTCTTCGAGTGGCAGGATTTGGAATTCCACAAGACGGCCACGGGCGAGATGGCGCAAATCTGCAAACAGCCAACTGCGACCGTAGATCAGCTTGAGATGCATGTGAGCAAGCTTGACCCAGGTAAGGCCTCGCACGCTCCCCACCGCCACGTGAACGAGGAGTTGATCATCGTTCGAGAAGGAGAGTGCGAAACCTTGTCGGATGGGAAATGGATCAAAGTTGGACCCGGGTCTGTGGTCTTCAATGCCTCGAACAGCCTTCATGCTTTCCGCAACGTCGGTAGCACGCAGGCTGTCTATCATGTGATCAACTGGAGTCCGAATAAGAAGGCTTGAGTTCGCATCTGGATCCTGTTCAGAACTTTCGGTGTAGCGATCGCAAGGCCAGTGACCATGCCCGCCACGTTCGCAAAACTCCCGTAGTACTAACCTTGAGTAACTCCAATTACGCCCGGATAGGGATTCCGTTCAGAATCTTATCTGCCTCGAGTGGGTTTGACGCCTGCCGAGGGCCGGGGAAACAACCTCGATCCGGATCACTGTCTTCGGATTGCGGTCGAACTCAGGCGTGGCGTGCTTGAACCAGGAGTTCTGCGAACACAACCTGCCAGTCGCCATTCTTGTGATTGAGAACCCAAGCCACAGTGACTTCCTCCCGCGAATCCCATGCACTTTCGTATGACGGACAACCTTGATCGTGCGAACTGCTCAGAAATCTCCGGTCCGCACTGATACTGCAAGCGCGCGGGTCTGCGAGAGTACAATCCAATCTTGCTATGCAAATATCCGAATGCGCGAGCTGGTCGCAGCTCGTGTGCATTGCGTCCAGCGTGCCGTCACCTCCTTCACGTTAGCGTGACAAGTAGGAGCGGCTCGAGACGATCCGCAATGCCGAGTGCCTCAAGGGAGAAGTGCGTGAGTTCAAAGAAGTGGACACTGGTGAAAAGCGCAGGCCTTCTAACCTTGCTGTTGGTCCTCAGCAGCTGTAGAAAGGCGCACCAGCCTGCAACGGTTGTAGTCATCACCCCTACCGGGGGGCTCGAGTACTGGGAGCGCTTCGACCGTGCAGTGAAGGTCGCAGCCGAGTCAGAGGGGATTCGCACTGAGCTCGCAGCGCCTCAGTCAGTCACGGACTACACCGAGCAGGCGCAGATGGTGGAGAATGCCGTTGCGCGGCACGTTCAGGGAATCATCGTTTCTCCAGCGCACCAGCTTGTTCTCGCTTCTGTGCTCCAGAAGGCTGTTCTCGCGCACATCCCGGTGGTGATCGTGGGTACCCCGGTTGCCCTCTCTGCTAAAGACTTGGCAGCTTTTATCAGCGTCAATCAGGCTGAGGCGGGGAGGTTGGCCGCGCGGCGCTTCATCTCGCTGATCGGGGGCAGTGGCGAGCTCGGTGTAGTAGGGGTCAGTCCAACCGTCGAGGAGACATCTCTGATCGAAAAGTCTTTCGCCGATGAGATCGCGAAGGCGCCCAGAGTCAAGCTGGTGGATGTGAAGTACGGCCTCTCGGACTGGGCCCGTGCTCATCAGGCTGTTCTCGACCTTATGGCGGAACATCCTCAAGTCAAAGGCATTTTCACAACCGATGAATTCTCCACCCATGCTGCGGCTTACGCTTTTGAGGGCAAGAGGCGGCCCTTTTTGATCGGAGTCTCCGATGAGATGAACGAGATTGCCGGATTGCGTCGAGGGCGAATTGATGCGCTGGTCGTCAGTGATCCTCATGAGCTGGGAGTACGGGCGATGCAAGCTATGCACGCAGCACTGATGGGCGGCGATGCGAACTCATCCTCTACGCAGCTTCCCGTTTCGATCGTGGACGCCCGCACGGCTTCTCAAGACCCAGTCATCGCAGCCCTCACGCGGCCCAACCGCTAAGTTCTGCGCGCGTGTTCAAAATCGCTCGATCTTCACGTTGCGCCAGGATGCCTGCGCGTAGAACGACCGTAGCCCGGCAAGCCCCGCTTGCAGACATTGCGGGTCCTGATAGTCCAGCTCAGTCTTGCCTGCCCCGTTCTGCGGAGTGAGCGTAACGTGCAGGCGGCATCCGTGTGCTGCAACTTCAAGCCGATACCAGGAGCCGACTGCGACTGGAGAGGCCAGCTTGGCCGCTGCCAGCTCGTGCCATTCATAGGTAGCCCGTCCGAGGATCAGAGTCTGCTGGTCAGGACGAATGCCGGCATAGTAGCCCTGGTAGGAGTCAACTCCCTGTTGAGGGTCACTAGCGCGAATGACCACTCCTGCGTCGCCATAGTGGGTCTCAGGGAAGAGCAAGTCGAAGCGAATGTCAGCACTGACCGCGTAGTCGCTGCTCTGCGAGCGTTGCGCGATCAGCATGTCGCCACGGCCGTAGTTCGGGTTTGAGAAGATCCCATCGTGCTCACGCCATCGCCCGCTGATGCGCTGCCAGCCGTTCATCGTCTGGTACTGATTTACTGGGGAATCATTCGACATCCGCCTGCGTATGCCGTAGGTCCCGGCTCCAACCACAGCAAGCGCGATGAAGGCGATGATAAGGAGACGCGAAATTGAGCGCTGGTTTGGCATGGAGTGCGCGTAAAGTATATTTGTTTTCATTCGCTCCATGTCAACGAAGGTACTCCAACCCGGTATCTTATGGGCCCTCGTGCTTGCTGCTTCTCTGCTTTGCGGACTATCGGCCGATGGGGCCAGCTTCGATCATGCTCCAACCCGCCTCCAGTCAATTGAATCCGCAATTCAGGCGGGCGAAGTTTCGCATCGAGCTGAATCTGTAGTAGTTCGAGGCATTGTCACCAGCAACAGGCGACGTGTGATCATTGAGGACCGCACCGGCTCTGTCGAGGTGAAACTCAAAACCAATCAACAGATTTCTCTCGGTGACGAGGTCGAAGTGTCCGGCCTGCTCGACCTTAATCCTGACCCGTTGATCGACCACGCTGATTTGCGCCGTCTGTGGGGCGGCTCAATGCCGCTGCCGCTCTCCATCACTCCAGATCAGGCCGCCGATGGTGAGAACGAGTTCTTCCTGGTACAGACTGTCGCCAAGATGGTTAATTTCGCGCCCGCTGGGCTCACCGGCGTTCGGCTCAACCTACGCGGAGATCATCAGAGCTTCTCCGCAGTCTTGCCCAGTGACGGTCAAGGGGAGGAACTGCCCGCCGAATCGCTCTCTGCCGGCGCCACGTTACGCCTGACCGGCATCCTCATGGTGAACCATAGCACTGGCGGAGAAGCATTCAGCCTTCAGCTGCGCTCACCCGACGATATCGAGTTGGTGGAGCCTCCGTCCTGGTGGACGCGCGCTCACACCTTCCTGGTCGGCGGCATCGCAGTCATTCTGCTTTTGAGCGCCATCAGTATGGTCAACCATGTGCGGCACTCGCGATATCGTGCTGTTTCAGAGGAACGAGCCAGCATCGCCCGCGATCTTCACGACACGCTGGCCCAGGGCTATGCCGGCATCACCCTGCAGTTGGAAGCTGCGCAACAGACCATCGCCCGCGACCCGGACCGTGCCAATGAGCTGCTACGAGAAGCTCTCCAGCTGATCCGACACAGCCGCCACGAATCACACATCTCGATCGATGTGCTGCGCTCATTATCCCGGAACTGTCGGCTTGATGAACTTGTGGCCCGCTGCACCCATCAGCTCGCAACCGGATCTGAAGCACAAATCGAGCTCCACGTCTCCGGCGAACCAACCGTCCTGTCGTATACCATGGTGAACAACCTCTTTCGGATCGTTCAGGAAGCGCTCTCAAACGCTGTCCATCACGCAAGAGCTCACACGATTCATGTTCGTGTTGCCTATCAGCGCGCAGGTGTGCAAGTGGAGGTGGCTGATGATGGACGAGGATTCAACCCCGCTGAGGTGCCGGGGCCGGAAGAAGGGCACTTCGGACTGATCGGGATCCGCGAACGTTGTGCGGCCATTAGCGCGAAGTTGGATTTGCGGTCGGGACCTGAGGGTACTTTAGTTAGGGTTAAGGCGGAACGATGATTAGAGAAGGGGTGGGAGTTCGCTCGACGGCGCGCCCGGTACAGATGGTGCCGAGCCGAACGATACGAATTCTGGTAGCAGATGATCACCTGGTCTATCGCATCGGGATTCGAAATCTGCTGGCTTCAGAGATCGGGCTTGAGGTCATCGGCGAGGCTTCTGATGGGCTCCAGGCGATCGACCTCTACCGCTCGCTACGGCCCGATGTGCTATTGCTGGATCTGCGCATGCCGCGCAAGAACGGGATCGAAGTCGCCCAAGCCGTGCGTGCGGAGGACTGTCAGGCACGCATTCTGGTGGTGACCAGCTATCAGACTGAAGAAGAAGTCTTCCAGGTGCTTCAGGCTGGGGCTCTCGGATACGTCCTGAAAGATGTGGGGCGGGACACGCTCGTTGAGGCGGTGCGTTCTGTGCATGCGGGAACACGATGGATCTCGCCCGCTATTCAACGCCAGTTCTCTGACCGCGTCGATCGAGTACCGCTCACCGCACGTGAGCTAGAGATCCTCAAATTGCTCTCCCGCGGATTGACCAACCGTGAGATCGCAAACGTCTTCGGCATCTCCGCAAACACCGTGAAGAATCACGTCAATAGCGTCCTCGCCAAGCTGGAAGTAGCGGATCGCACTGAAGCGGTCAGCTTCTGCCTCGCCAGAGGCATCGTGCGCCCAGAGGACATCTAACTCGTCTCGTTAAAATAGAAAATCTGTAAGAATACAGACGCAAGTCGCGGTCGTCAATAGCCATCCCTACTCAAGACGAACCAAATATTGCCTCGTACCCTTCAATAGACAATCCATCCGTCTCCTCCGTTGTTCTGCGGAGGGATTAAGAATTGCTGCCTGGAAATTATGGCCTTTGCCGCTCGGAGTGGTGTGGCCAGTTTGGCTGGGACAGTGATGGAGAAGGTTATTGGGAGGCAATACGATGAGACGTACACCGAGCATCTGGAGATGCTGCACGGTCTTCTTGCTCTTGCTTATGGGAGCGTTCCTGCAGGCGCAAACCGTGCACGGATCGCTTGCCGGAGTGGTTTCCGACGCAACCGGAGCTGTGATTCCCGGGGCCCAGGTATCGCTTCGAAATGCCGAGACCGGAGCCACCTACCAGATGTCCACCACCTCAGCGGGCGTGTATCGCTTTGAGGATGTTTCGTTGGGCAAGTACACAGTCACTGTGGGTGCGCCAGGCTTCAAAACGGCCATCAGCAAAGACGTCCTGGTGCAGATCGGGACGGTATCGGCTTTGGACGTAGTCCTCCAGCCGGGCGAGGTCACCGATCAGATCACCGTCAGAAGCGAAGGTCCCACGTTAGAGACCGAGTCGTCTGATGTGGGCGGCGTAATCACTGAGAAGCAGATTGTGGATTTGCCGCTGGCGCTCGGTGGTGTCGGCGCCATGCGCGCCAATGAAGCCTTCGTCTTCCTGCAGCCGGCAACCACCGGGCCGGGCGCAACGAATAGCAACAATGGCATCTTCCTTTCCAAAGTCGCCGGCGGACAGACCTACGGAAATGAAGTGCTCATCGACGGTGCCAGCCAGCAGCGAAGTGAAAACGGCTCTTCCTACGATGAAGAGGCTCCGTCCGTCGAGGCCCTGGCCGAGTTCAAAGTGACGACCTCTCTACCCGCCGCTGAGTTTGGCCGCACCACAGGTGGCGTGGAGAACTTCGTCACCAAGAGCGGCGGCAATCAGTATCACGGCACCGGTTACGACATCTTCCGCGACCGCTCCTTGAACACAAACACCTGGTTCAACAAAGGCTGGCGTTCCTTCTATTGCTCAGGAGCAAACGATACGGCTGCCTGCCGCGCCGATTGGGACACGCCGGTGGACCACAAGAACGACTACGGCGGTACTCTCGGTGGCCCCATTCGCCTGCCGCACTTGTACAACGGGCACGATAAGAGCTTCTTCTTCTTTTCGTGGGAGCAGCTCAAGTACAACATCGGTGGAACCACAACCATCACCGTACCTACGCTCGCGGAGCGCACCGGAGACTTCTCTGATCGCCTTACGAACAGCAAAGTTGGGACGAATCCTTGCGATGGAACCCCGATTTATGCGGGCGAACTCTTCGATCCAGCAAGCACCCAAACGGTCACGCTGGCAGGGGGTGGAACCACGGAATGCCGCACCGCCTTCGGCAGCAACGCCAATCCCACAAACGTGATTCCGGCTGGACGGGAAAGTTCAGTAGCCAAAGCGCTGATTGCCTACTATCCCAAGCCGACCAACGGCAATATCACGAACAATTACTCGCAGACCGCCGTGGCTCCGATCACCAATACGACGTACAGCCTTCGCATCGATCACAATGTGAGCGACAAGATCAAGGTCTGGGGATCGTACAACACGCGTGAGAACGACCTCTTCACCGGAGGTCTGCCAAATATGCCCTCACCGGTCAGCACCGCTGGCTGGTATCAGGATTTCACGACTCATTTCTTCCGGGTTGGTATGGATTACTCGATCCGTCCTGACCTGCTCAACTACTTTGTCTTCGGCTCAAACCGCAGCAACTCGAAAAACTACTCGCAGGCCGTCAATGCTGGGAAGAATTGGAACCAGCTCGTCGGTCTCACCAATGCAGGTGGCAAGAACTTCCCGCTCATCAGCACCGGGGATGCCCCTAATGGATTGGGCTTCGGAAACAACGGCGACAATGTGGACAACGGCCTGCGCCTCAACGATGCGGTTGTTTGGACCAAAGGTCGGCACAACTTTAAATTCGGCGCAGACCTGCGCTGGACGCAGTACTCGCCGATCAACGGCCGCAACGAGTACATCGACTTCAGTGGTGCGGAAACGGCCGGAGCCCCAGGGCAGGGAGGCGGGCTCGGCTTCGCCAGCATGTTCCTGGGCGAGGCTGATAATGGTGGAACCAATGTCGTAGTGAAAGGACCGCGTTGGACCTCCTGGTATTACGCCGTCTTTGCTCAAGACGACTTCAAGGTGCTGCCCAACCTGACACTGAACATCGGGTTGCGTTATGACGTCGATGTTCCACGCAAAGAAGCCCACAACCTGACCAGCAACTTTAGCCCCACCGCCATCGACACCGAGTACAACATTCCCGGTGCGCTGGTCTTCGGAGACAAGTGCCACTGCAATACGCGGTGGGCGAATACCTGGATGAAGGACATCGGCCCGCGCGTCGGATTCGCCTGGACCCCGGGAGGAGTGCTGGGTCAAAAGTCCGTTGTGCGTGGTGGGGCAGGAATACTCTACGGTCCCCTGGTCTACAACGACTTTGGCGGAAGCATGAACACCGGTTACACGGCGAATCCGGCCGCACCCAGCAAGAACGGCTTCGATCCGTCCTTCCAGATCGATAACGGAATGCCGGCATTCACTCCGCCGCCCGACGAAGATCCGGGCTACTACAACGGAAGCTATGTTCCCGGCTCCTACATCAAGAGCGATGCCGGACGCCCCGCAACCGTCTACAACTGGAACGTGGAAGTGCAGCACGAGCTGGCTGAGGACCTGTTGCTCACGGTCGGGTACGTCGGAAACCACGCTACCAACTTGGGTTCCAATCTGCTGAACCCGAACAACATGCCGCAGAAGTACTTTGGCCTCGGCAATGCGCTCTATCAGCCATTCAACGGCAATACCGCAGGCGTTGCGTCTCCGTTCCCGCAATTCCTGCAGAACTGGGGAGGCAATCCGTCCCTCCAGCAAGCGCTGCGGCCATTCCCGCAGTACGACTTCATTGACCAGGGATGCTGCCTTGAGAATGTCGGAATGTCCAGCTTCAACGCTCTCATTGCAAGCGTTCAGCGTCGCTTCAAGGATGGCCTGAATCTGCAGGCGTCTTATACCTGGGGCAAGACCATCACGGACTCCGATAGCGCGGTTCCGGGCGTCGGCCCTGGAATCTCTCAGGACATGGACGTGAACAACTTGCACCACGAGAAGGCGATCTCCGCAATGGATACGCCGCACACGCTGGTGCTCAGTCTGCTCTACGAACTTCCTCTAGGCCAAGGTCATCGCTACTTCAATCACGGTCTCGGAGCGCAGGTACTGGGAGGATGGGAAATCGGAACCGTCCAGCGAATGCAATCTGGACAGCCGGTCTCCTTCGGTTGTGAGTGGGGAATTCCTGGCTTCCAGAACTGTATTCGCTTCAGCAGAAACCAGGGAACACCGCTCAAGAGCGCAGCATACCGTCGGGGTGCGCGCCATCTGAATCCGTTCAAGAACAATCAGAACAACGGCTCCGTAGATCCGACCAGCAACTCTATGTTCAACCTGGAGTACAGCGATGCGATGAACCAGGGAAATCTTGCAAATGGACCGGCTAACCCGGGCTATGGCAAGCCCTATGCCTTCATCGACAGCAACAACAATTACAGCCGCGACTGCACAACGGCTACGATCTCCTATTGCAGAAGCGCAGGCTTGGATCAACCCTACACCTTCGGTGTCGGCATTCCTCGCACAACAGGCGAGGTTCGCACGCCGGCATACTTCAACAACGACCTCAGCATCATCAAGAGATTTCCCGTCTATGAGCGTTACACGTTGAGTCTCAAAGCTGAGTTCCTGAACGCGTTCAACCAGCACACCTTTGGAATTCCCTACGGTGGCGGATTGAATCCGTATGACAATAATGCTTTCGGCGTCCCCAGCAGCACTGTAAACGGGCCCCGAAACATGCAGCTGACGGCACGGTTCTCTTTCTAAGAGAGCCGTCCTAGAATGAATCGGTCCGGGGGCAAGCATTACCTTCTGCCGGACCGATTCATCATCTCCTCTCCGGTGTGCCATATCCGACGTGCTTCGGTGGCTCACCTCAATCGAGCGCAGTAATGAAGAGTTTCTTTCGCCTTCCAAGTTCGTTGCTCCTTGTCGCAGTCTGCCTGCTTCCTCGTGCGTTGGCATCAGCCCAGTCTTCCACCTCACCTTCGGTGGAAGACGAGCTGCGCAAGGGGACAGACGCCATCCGCTCCGGCCGCATACCGGAGGCAGAACAATGGTTTCAGAAAGCCGTAGCCGCAGCTCCCAACCTGCCCGCCCCTCACATGGAACTAGGCGTGGCGAAGTTGCGCCTGGGTAAAACCCCTGAAGCTGTCGACAGCTTGCAGCGCGCCATCACAATCGCGCCTGATTTACCAGGGGCTCATCTATTTCTCGGAATCGCTTATGCGCAAATGCATCGCGTGGCAGAATGCGTGTCAGCGATGCAGCGGGAGCTTGAGCTCGACCCCAAGAATGCCCAGGCATATCTGTGGTGGGGAATCGCAGAGATGCAAGACGGCCATCCCGAAAAGGCCACGGAGCCTTTGGATCGCGCCGTTGAGATTGCGCCGAATGACCTAAACATCTTGGAGTACCGGGGGAAGGCGCATACTCAAGTGGCTTACGCCAGTTATGCCCGCATGACCGCTCTTGATCCTACCTCGTGGCACGTTCACCACGTACAGGCTGAATTCGACGCGCAGCAGGCACATCACCAGGAGGCCATCAGCGAGCTTCTCAAGGCCATTCAGCTCGTTCCCGGAAATGCTGACCTGTATGAAGAGCTGGCCGAGGAGTACCGCAAGACCGGTCATCTAGAAATGGCCCAGCAGACCTATCAAAAGGAGCTGGATCTAAGCCCCGACAATCCTATCGCGCTTTTCAACCTGGCGAAGATCGATATTGAAACAAACCGGGTCACGGAAGGCCTCGAAATGCTGCACAAGGTGGTTGATATTTATCAAAACGTGCCAGCCACTTATTTCTACCTGGGCTTGGGCGAGTTTGAAGCAGGCCAAACTCAGCCGGCGCTGTCTGCGCTCGAGAAGGCGCGAGCGATGCATCCTGAACCGGAACTTGCACCGCGCATTGAGTACGAGCTCTCACGCGTCTATCGCAAGCTGGATCGCATCGAAGACGCAAAGCACGCCATCAACGAGTACTCACGCCTCAAGGCGGAGAATGCCAAACTCAATCCGCAGGCATTCTCCGCCATCTCAAGCGGTTTCGGATCGGCCGATGTGCCGAGAAGAGCTGAGCAAGACAAACAGTGACGCTCCGCGGCATCAACCAAAGCTAGTTCGCTGGTTTCAGCAACGTTGTGAAGAATACGATCGGGAGAACGATTCCGCAGTGACAAAGATGATTCGATGGAGTTCAGTGCTGCTTTTCGCGATGGTAGCTCGCGCCCAGGTAACCGTTCAGCATGCCATTCCCCCGCTTGCGGAGATTCGCATTGACGCCGGCGATGTTAAGCAAAGCGTGGTTCCGCGGACCATCTTCGGAACATTCCTTGAACCCATCGGCAACTCAACCTACAACGGCTTGTGGGCTGAAATTCTTGAAAATCCCAGCCTCGAAGAAGGTTTGTGGTCCGGAGCGAAGGTGGAGCAAATGCTCCGCGAGCGGCCCGAACTACGCCGCGCTAGCGAATTGGCTCTGCCTCTTCCCTGGGAACCATTGGATGAAGCACAGGGGAACCGCTATGAGCGCCGCATCGGGGATGCTGCCAACTCCTTCCAATCGCTTCGGGTCTTTGCCGTTCCAGGCCAGCCCACGGGGATTCGCCAGCGCGTCTACCTTCCCGTCCACCGCACCCTAGAGTACAACGGCAGCTTCTATGCGCGGCACGTGAGCGGCGACTCGACTCTCGCCGTATCGATTCGGTTGCGGGATTCCAAAGAGCCGCTAGCCTCACAGCAGATTGAGGTCAGCGACTCCAGCTGGAAGAAGTACACCTTCACGCTGAAGCTACCTGATGGGCGCATCCATCGGCTCGATCCCGCGGACTTCGTGGTACAGCTCGCCGGCAATGAATGGGTTGATTTGGACCAGCTCTCACTCATGCCTGCTGATGCCATTGACGGGCTTGATCCTGATGCAGTCAGACTAGCCAGGGAAATGCACAGCCCGCTGGTGCGGTTCGGAGGCAACTTCACCTCCGCCTACCACTGGAAAGACGGCATTGGCCCGCGCGACAAACGAGTCAGCATGATGAACAACTCGTGGGGAATCCCCGAGTACAACACCTTCGGTACAGACGAATTTCTGCAGTTCTGCCGCCTCATCGATGCGCAACCGCAATTTGCGTTAAATCTCGGCGGCGGCACGCCGCAGGAGGCTGCCGATTGGGTCCGTTACATCGAGCAGCACTGGGACAAGCACTCAGGACTTCTGTGGGAGCTAGGGAACGAACTTTGGGGCAATTGGAACCTGGCCTATCCCACCAAGGAAGAGCTTGCGGCCCGCACTTGGGCATTCAGCAAAGCTGTGCGATCCGCCGATCCGCAGGCCAGGATCATCGCCACCGGCGCCGATCCTGAGGTTTTCAAAGAGTGGAACGGGATTCAGGTTACAAACCCCCCAGGCACATTTGATTTTCTTTCAACCCACTTCGTAGTCGGGGTGAGCGATGTGCAACTACATCGCGCCACACCTGACTTCATCGCCTCAGCTGCATTTGCTATGCCCATCGAGCTCGAGCGCCGCATGCGGGATGCTCAACAGCAGATCGATACCACACCCGGCTATCACAACTCCGCTCACATTGCTTTCACGGAATGGCTCTTCATCGGCGACACCCATCGAGCGCCGAACTACACAAACGTCGGAGGAGCGTTGATCACGGGTGGCTTCTTAAACATGCTATTGCGCAACGCCGACATCGTGCCCGTCTCGGATATGACAGGCATTATGGAGTTCGCTGGCATCTGGAAGAAGCGCAGCCAGGTATTCGCCACACCCGCCTATTACGTCTTCAAGATGTTTGCCGGGGCCGATATCGCGAAGGTCGTTTCCTCGACCACCCAAGCCGGGGATTATTCTGTCTCGCATGGTGTGGATCGCCTGCCGGAGATCGCCTCGGTTCCATACTTGGACGTCGTGGCAGCTCTGTCCGAAGATGGCCGTAAACTGACGCTCTTCTGCGTCAATCGCAGTGTGACGACCGATATCCCGGCTAAGTTGAACATTGCGGGGTTCTCCGCCGCCGAAACCGCAAAAGTGCAAGTGCTGAGTTCCGCGGCTCTCACCGACGCTAACGACGAGATCGATCCATCTGCCGTTCTGCCGGTAGAGAGCACTGAACGACTCGGATCCCGTGGGTGGTCACACACCTTTCCTCATGCCAGTGTCACAGTCCTATCGATCGATCGCAAGTAATCCGGGGGGCACTGAAAGGGAAACGTTATGAAGAGGTTGCTGCAAATCAGTTCTTTGCTGGCGCTGCTCGGCCTTGCAGCTGGATTCGCCGTATTTGCCACATCCGCTTCCAGGCAGGAATCCCGCTGGAGCGAAGACCGCGCCAATCAGTGGTATAAGCAGCAGCCATGGTTAGTGGGTTCCAACTTCTTGCCCGCCGATGCCGACAACGAACTGGAGATGTGGCAGGCGGATACCTTCAACCCTGCAGAGATCGACCGCGAGTTAGGATGGGCACAGTCTATCGGCATGAACACCATGCGCGTCTTTTTACACAACCTGTTATGGGAGGAAGATGCCGAAGGCTTCAAGCAGCGAATGGACCAGTTCCTCAGCATCGCTGCCAGGCATGGCATCCGGCCTGTCTTCGTGTTGTTCGACTCCTGCTGGGATCCAGATCCGAAACCTGGCGTGCAGCGCCAACCCACTCCGGGAGTGCACAACTCGGCTTGGGTGCAAGCGCCGGGTCGTGCCATTCTCACTGACCCTCGCCAGTATCCTCGGCTGCAGGCTTACGTTGAGGGAGTCGTCGGAAGATTCGCCAATGACTCGCGCATTCTGGCATGGGATGTGTGGAACGAGCCCGATAACCTGAACGAGTCCTCGTATGGCAAGCTGGAACCGGCTAACAAGCGGGATCTGGTCCAGGCGCTTCTGCCGCGCGTCTTCGTTTGGGCGCGTTCTGTGCACCCAGTCCAGCCTCTCACCAGTGGCATCTGGGCGGGAGATTGGTCCAGCCCTGAAAAGATGTCGTCCATGGCGCGCCTGCAGATCCGGGAATCAGACATTATCTCGTTCCACAACTACGGTTGGCCTGAGAACTTCGAAGCGCGCGTTCATGAGCTGCAGCGATATCACCGCCCGGTGCTGTGCACTGAATATATGGCGCGCGGCGTTGGGAGCACCTTCGATGGCATTATCCCCGTCGCCAAGAGAGAGGATGTCGCACTCATCAACTGGGGATTAGTGCAGGGGCGCAGCCAGACCTACTTACCATGGGATTCCTGGCAACATGCCTACACCAACAACCAACCTGCAGTGTGGTTTCACGATGTCTTCCATACAGACGGGGCGCCGTACCGAAAGCACGAGGTCGATCTGATTCGAGAGGCAACAGCCGTTGCCAAATAGTATTGGCGAAGCCTTCCGAATCGAGCAGCCGCCACCGTGCGATGGGCTCGACTGAGCGTCTAAAATTTAGCCATAGTCTGTGAGGAGATGTTCATGTCGCCGGCTCCTAAAGTACTTACACGTCGCAAATTCTTGAATCGTGCAGCCGCCGCAAGCCTCGCTTCTGCCTTCAGTTCACGCTTGCTTGGCGCGTCCGCCACGAGTTCTGCCGATTCGAGAGTTGGGCTGGTACCCGCTGTGAAGAATCGTGCTCCCTTATCGCCGAGCAAGTTCTACTTTCTGCCGGCGGGTTCGATTCGTCCTTTAGGCTGGCTTGAAAAGCAGTTGCGCATCCAAGCTGACGGCTTGAGTGGGCACCTCGATGAGACCTGGGCAGATGTGGGGCCAAATAGCGGCTGGCTGGGAGGAAGCGGTGAATCGTGGGAGCGCGGCCCCTACTACCTCGACGGCCTCGTTCCTTTGGCGTACTTACTTGATGACGCACACCTCAAGGCCAAAGCGCAACGGTATATCGACTGGACCCTGAATCATCAACAGCCAAGCGGCATGATCGGTCCCCCGTCGAACGATGATTGGTGGCCGCGCATCGTCATGCTCAAGGCCCTCACGCAATATCAGGAGCTCACCGGAGACCAGCGGGTGATACCCCTCATGGATCGCTATTTTCGCGGTCAGTTGGACGCTTTACCCAAGCGCCCGCTGCGCGATTGGGGTAAGTTCCGCTGGCAAGATGAGGTCCTTTCCGTGATCTGGCTTTATAACCGGACGGGATCCGCATATCTGCTCGATCTCGCCAGACTGCTGCATCAGCAAGGGCATGATTGGACAGCGCAATATGCTGACTTCAAATTCACGCAGCCCATTACCGCTGACTTCCTGAAGCTCGACCAGGGCAACGGGCTAAAAGATCTCGCACTCTCCACGCACGGCGTCAATAACGGGCAGGCGATCAAGACAGGACCCGTATGGTCTCTGGTATCCGGATCATCTCAGGATCGCTCAGCTGTCCTCAAGATGATCGCCGAACTGGATCGCTACCACGGCTTGCCGAACGGCATGTTCTCCTGCGATGAGCACTTGGCAGGCCTAAACCCCTCGCAGGGCTCCGAACTATGTACCGTCGTTGAGTACATGTTCTCTCTGGAGCAGGCTCTTGCCATCACGGGCGATCCATCGCTCGGCGATCGCCTGGAACGCTTGGCATTCAATGCGCTACCAGGAACCTTCACCGACGACATGTGGGCTCATCAATATAATCAGGAACCGAACCAGGTCGAGTGCAGCCTTCATCACAAGCCGTGGACCACGGACGGACCGGAATCCAATCTATACGGATTAGAGCCGAACTTTGGCTGCTGCACGGCGAATTTCCATCAGGGTTGGCCTAAGTTCACCAACTCCCTTTTCCTGCTGTCGGGAGACCGCGATTCAGATGCTGCGGATGGGCTGGTCGCCGCAGCCTACGCTCCCTGTGAACTACGCGCTAGCGTGCGCAAGGTTGTGGTTCACATCGCTGAAGCAACGGATTACCCCTTCAAAGAAACCATTCGCATCAGCGTTAACCCAGAAAGCCCAGTGGAGTTCCCCCTTCAACTCCGAATTCCAGCGTGGGCTCAAGGAGCAGCCATCAAGGTGAACGGTAGTCCCATCCCTCAACCCGCCCCTGGAACCTTCGCTCGCATTGAGCGGACCTGGCGCTCCGGAGATCGAGTTGAGATTCGGTTCCCCATGCCTCCGCGGATCTCGCGCTGGTTCAACCGCTCAGCTGCAGTGGAGCGCGGGCCGCTCGTCTTCTCCTATGGCATAGGTGAAAGCTGGGTGAAGCTGCGGCAGCGTCAGATGACCGCGGACTGGCAGGTGTTTCCCACCGATTCGTGGAATTATGCCCTCGACGTGGATCCGGATAATCCGGCGCCCAGCATGCATGTAGAAGAGAGCGACCTCGGAGAAGTACCGTTCGGACGTCACCATGCGCCGGTGCAAATTACGTTGAAGGCGAGGAAGTTGACAGAATGGAGAGCAGAAGATGGAGTAGCCAATCCGCTTCCGCAATCCCCAGTCTCCACCAGCGCACCGCCCGAGAGCATTACCCTGATTCCGTATGCGGCCGCGAAGCTGCGTATCACAGCCTTTCCTCTCACAGCGGCAAGGAGCCCTGAGAACGGTCAAGGCGGCACAACCGGTGGCTCATGATCTGGATTAGTTTTGTTGGTGCTCGCCGTAGAGTTCCTTGCTTCGCGCAAATTCGGTAGCGGCCTTGTCTTCCTGGCCTGCCTCGCGGTAAGCATGTCCAAGCTCGAAGTGAAATTTGGCGTTCTTCGGATCAAACTCGATGGCTTTCTGCAGCTCGATTGCGCCTGAAGCTGGGTCACCCGCCGCTGCTA
>CBJOJD010000022.1:0-28961 GCA_966443485.1 uncultured bacterium
GCGGGAGAAGGTCAGAGTTTGCTGGCTTCCGCGCAGAAGGAGGTCTGGGTCTTCACCGGGCTGGAAGCAGTCGTCGCGGCCGCGCACCTCGAAGCCTCCACCGGTGGGTGGAGCAGTGCCGGTGTTGACGGTGACGGTGCTGCCGCTGAGGTCGGTCACGGTGAGAGCAGTGAGGTTGGAGAGCGGGGTGGACGCGATGGGGGCGGGCAGCCAGGCGTCGCCGGGGGCGGTGGAGCTGGTCTTGATGGCCAGGTCGTCTGCCCAGTCGTTGGCGAAGGCGATCTCGTAGTGGACCAGGCCGGGGACGGAGGCGGAACAGGTCAGGCGCACGGCGCGCACTACGACTTGCACATCGAGAGCGGCGGAGGGGGCGGTGAGCTGCAGAGCGTCGCCGGGCCATATATCGGCGGAGAGGGCCAACTGAGTGGTGTTGTAGATGCCGGTCAAGAGAGCAGCGGGACGGGCGGCGGCTTGGGCGAGTGCGGAGGCCGCGTGGCGGCAATCGGCGGAGCTGCGCGGGGCGGGTTGGGTGACGGTGCCGATCCAGGCGGATGGGCCGGAGGTTTGTTGGCTGGCGGAGTTGACGGCGCGGCCTACGGCGCGAGCGATGGTGCGATAAGAGATGGCGACCTGCTCGCCGGCAGCGGGAGCGAAGCCGCTGTAGAAGACGAGCTTGCCGGTGCGCTCGATCTGGCACTCGGCGGCTTGGGTGGAAGGGCCGATGCGGCGAGTGTAGGCGCCGCTGCCGGAGGGCGTGCTGACTACCCAGCCGGAGCCGAGATTCGTCAGGCGCAAGGCACGCAGGGAGCCTTGCAGATTGAGGCTGCTGGCGGCGACGACGGTGCAGGCAGCAGGGAGGCTGGCAATGGTGCCGTCGTAGAGCGTGACGGGCATGGCGGCGACACCGTTGACGAAGGGCTGAATTTCGAACTGCAGACGGGCCGCGGAGAGCACCGATTGGCCACCGGTGGCGATGAGACCCTGATCTCCGGCGGCGTAGTAGGTGGCCTGGGTGCGCTGCTGTTCGGGAGAGTGGATGCGGAGGCGAAGGGTGTACTGGCTGGCGGGATCGAGGGAGTAAGCGGAGCCGGAGGCGCAGCCGAGCACGATGGGCTGCAGGGTGACGGCGCCGGTTCCCTGCTGAGCACGAGCTTGAAATCCGGCGATGCAGTCGGTGATGCCGGCGAGGCCGGAGTAGAAGGCAGCCAGGACGCCGGTGCTGGCGTTGGCGAGGGTGAGGCCGGAGGCTTCGAGGAGCAGGGTGCCGCCCATCTCGACGGGGTCGATCCAGGAGAGCACGGTCTGACCGTCGATGCCGTTGCCGCCTTTGAAGTTGAGGCCTCCGACGTTGACGGCGAAGTAGCCGGAGGCATCGGAGTGAGACCAGCGGGTGAAGTCGATGGAAGGTCCATCGAACTGGTCAGAGATGAGGATGGCTTGCGCGGTGGGCGGGAAGAAGGGATCGGCGGAGAGATTGAACTGGGTGGTGGCTCCGTCGCCGAGGAAGTACTCGGTGATGTAGGCCGCGGGTTCGTGTTGGCCGCAGACCGTGATGTCGTTGGCGAGCTGGCGCGTGGGGCTGGAGTGAAGAGAGAGATGGTCGAGGCTGAGCGTGCCGTCGGCTTCGCTGAAGGTGTGGGTCGCCGCCGGAATAGCGCTGAGGGTGAGTGCGCCGTTGTGCGCGCGGTAAGCTGCACGGACCTGAGCGGCGAGCTGTGCAGCGTTGGTGCTGAACGATGCGCCGGGAGCAGGAGCGAAATGCGCGACGGGCGAGGCGAGCGTGAGTGACTGCGTGCCGATCTGAGTAGAGCCTGCGTGCGCAACCAGCGAGCTCATCAGGGTTCCCGCGGTCTGGCCGCCGACGCTTTTGCTTGTGGTGGCGGGGAGCTGGTCGAGCAGGAGCTCGTCGCTGATGGCTTCGACTGCATAGCGATAACAGGCGCCCTGTAGCGCTCCGCCTGCGTAGGCGGGCATGGGGGCTGTTGCGACATAGCCGGTGAAGTAGAGGGTATTGTCATCGCCACTGACCGTAACGGACTGGTTGCGAGCTGGCACCGCGGGCGCGCTGGGTCCGGAGAGGAGGAGCGTGAAGCGGCAGATCGCCGGCTGGTTCAGCTTGCGCTCGATGATCAGTGGCTGCGCGGCGTCGAGGGCAGCGGTGATGTCCTGGCCTTGGAGGGTGAGTTTCATGAGGGGCTCCGGGTGAGAGCGGGGTTAGCGGAGTTAGCGGTGCTAGCGGGGTTAGCGGAGTTACCGGAGATAGCGGTGCTAGCGGGGTTAGCCCGCCTGCGGCGGGTTCGCGAGTTAGCTGGTCAGCGCAGAGGGAGTGAGTCCTAGCTTGCGGGGATGAAGCTGCGGTAGCAGAGGATGCGTTCGCCGTCGAGCGGGTCGGTGACGGGGAGGGCCAGGAACTGCGCGTCGAGCAGGATTTGCTGCAGCTTGCTGGATTTGGTTTCGGCGAGAGAGAGCGCGGATTCTGCGGCGGGCATCATGGGCTGCAGACGCGGATAGTGAAAGAAGATGCGCTCGCCTTGCGTGCCTTCCGCGACGAAGAGGGCGGACCACTCGGGATAGAAGCTTCCACCTTCGCGATCGACGAAGCCGGTAACGGTTTGCAGCTTGAGGTTGGAAGTGGGCGCGCCGGCGGGGAGCGGTTGCGCGAGGGTGAGGACGCTGCCGGTGATCTGCGCGATCTGCGCGAGGTTGAAGGTGATGCGGCGGAGGTAGTCGATGTCGGCGAGCGCTTGGGTCAGATAGGCTCCGGCGATGGGAGATCCGAGATAGCCGGTTTGACCGGTGTAGTCGGCGTCCACGGCGATGGTCTGGCCGGGAGCGAAGTTGGCCGCGCTGGAGAGCACGACGGAAGTTGACGTGGAACCGGCTTGGATGGAGACGGCGGGAATTGCTGGTGCGCCGGTGGCCACGGGTGCTGCTCCGCCGGCTGCGGCGAGGACATTCATGTGTTGCGTGCCGGTGCTGAGCGCCATGGTGAGCTTGGTCCAACTGAGGAACTGCAGGTTGACTTGCGCCTGCAGGGAGGTCCGCACCTGTTGCAGTGGGGCGGCGGGAATCCCGGTAAGCACCGGCGCGGACTGGCTGAGCGATTTGCGCGTGAAGTGGCGGATCCATCCGGCATCGAGCCAGGGCGAGGGCGGCGCATCGAGGTTGAAGGCACCCTGCGCTGTGGGATCGAAGAGCACGGGGGTTTGCGCGGCGCGGTTTACGGGCGCGAAGTAGGCGCGCATGCGGCGGGCAATGGGCGCGGCGGCGGAGAAGGTGGTGGAGGACATGGAGGCTCCGGGAGAGAGAGAGTGAAGAAGTGAAAGGAGTGAAAGAGTGAAGGAGTGAAAGAGTGAAAGAGAGTGAAGAAGTGAAAGAAGTGAAGAAGTGAAAGAAGTGAAGGAGTGAAGGAGTGAAATAGAGAAGCAGCGATACAGAAGCTACTCGCTGGGGGCCTGGTAGCTGTAGACGGTCAGCTTGGCGGAGCGGGTGAGGCGGTCGCGCTGGGTTTGAAGTGGCGTGAAGACGGGCTCGTCCCAAAAGACTTGCGTGAGCAAGGACGCGGGTGGGTTGGCGGTGTAGCAGAGCTTGGGCGTCGAGAGCGGCTGGAGGATGGCGAGCAGTTCGGTGTCCATGGTGGTGAGCATGCGTCCGCGATCGAGGCCGCCGAAGCTTTGCGAGCCGCAAGTCTGATAGAGGATCTCGCACTCGGCGGCGAAGAGCGTGGTGGCGAGATCGAGTTCGGCGCCGAGTGCCTGCCAGCGCAGGACGAAGACGTCGCTGGGTAACTGCGTGAAGGGCGCTTCCGCCTCTTCGACCAGGATGCCCGGACGCAGGGCTCCGCGCAGCAGGATGGTGCGCGCCGGATTGAGCACGGCCAGGCGGTTGCGCAAGGCCATGTAGAAGGAGTCTTTGGCGTTTTGCATGGAAGCTCCGGAGGAGTTGACAGCTAACAGCGGACAGCAGGCAGCTAGGAGCTGGCAGCTAACAACCAGCAGCTTGAGAGCGGACGCCAGAGGGACACTTCAAGCTGTTCGCTGTGGGCTGATGGCTGTTCGCTGTGTTCACACTGCTTGCGGTTTTGTCTGGCGCAGCAGGAGGCGATAGAGGTAGATCTGGCCGAAGGCTTCGTTGCAGGCGACGGATTCGATGAGGTAGTCCTGCGCGGAGATGGTGACGGCTAAGGTCAGATCGAAGAGAGCCTGGGCAGAGGGCAGTTCGAGAGCGCTGACCTGCTGCTCCACGCTGGCGGCGGAGACGAGCAGTTCCCAACGATGCGTGCCGTCGCTCTTCCAATCGGGACGAAGTTTGCGCAGGAGCACCGGGCATAGGACGACCTGCGAGAAGGTAGTGGCGACCAGTCCGAGTTCGGAGGTGCCGGTGTCGGGATTGCCGCCGGTGACGCGTAGCTGCGCGTTGGTACCGCCGACGGAGCGTAACAGCGCATCCGCCAGCATCTGCGGCGCAGAGATGGGATTGCGAGGGATGATGTCGGACATGCTGGAACCTCGGGAGAGTGAAGAAGTGAAAGAGTGAACAGTGAATGAGTGAAAAAGTGAAGAAGTGAATGAGTGAAGAAGTGAAATAGAGAAACAGGAAGGCAGTGAAGTGAAGCCGTGAACTTGTGGTCGGCATGGGGAGTACGACGTACATGCGGGCTCAATCCTTCGCAATCAGCATCCGAGGGTTTCTTTCACTACTCGCTTAGCCCATCACCACGAGGGGCTGGAATAGGGTTCCTGCCACTCGTTTGGCGATTCCTACCAGATCGTGCTGACCAGCGAAGACCTTCACGAGCGGCGCCGTGGAGAACTCCGGGAGGTTGAATTGGGCGCCGTTGCGGAGCCTGCCCAGGACCTGTTCGTCGGCGCTCACCGACGGCATGGCGGTTAGCAGCAAGCGCGGATGCACGCTGAGTTGCTGGAGCGCCTCGGGATTGCCTGCCTGAGCCTGCAACTCGTCCAAGGTGTGCGCGTCGGCCAGCGTGAAGTCTCCAGCCTGGGTGCGCCGCAGTGCGCTGAGATGAGCTCCGCAGCCCAGATCCTGCCCTAGTTCGTGGGCCACCGAGCGTACATAGCCGCCGGCGCTGATGCGCATGGAAAAGGTTGCGGTGTCGGCCTCCAGTGCGACGATCTCAAATTGGTCAATACGCACGGAGGCGGGCTTGAGTTCCACGGGTTTACCGGCGCGCGCCAGCTTGTAAGCGGGAGTGCCGGCAATCTTTTTGGCGGAGAAAGCGGGGGGCATCTGCTGCATGTCGCCGTGGAAGCGGGCGGCGTGCTGGCGGAGCTCTGCGAGCGTGAATTGCGGGGGAACACACGGGCCCGCGGGTTCGCCCTGCGAATCGTAGGTGTCGGTGGCGAAGCCGAAGCGGATCGAGCCGGTATAGGCTTTGACGGCGGAGTTGAAGAATTGCGCGAGGCGGGTGTACTTACCCAGGAGTAGAGGGAGGACGCCGGTGGCCATCGGATCGAGGGTTCCCAAATGGCCGATGGATTTTTCTCCGGTGATCTTGCGCAGACGGCTGACCACGTCGTGGCTGGTCATTCCGCCCGGTTTATCGATTACAAACAGCCCGTTCACTCAACTACTCTAGCAGCGCGGCCGGGCACAGGAGCACAGCTCCACAGGAACACAGAAACGCGAAAGCTGTGTCGAGGTTTCTCTTCTATGTTGTTGACGGCGTGCTGCTTGCGTTTTTGGCGTGAGGCGAAGTCGGGAAATTAACTAAAAAAGTACACCCGGGGTACCGAGCAGCTTGGCGAAGTGGATTGCAACGGGTGAGAGAGGGGCTAAGGACGGAGAGTATTCAGCCCGTCCCAGAGAGTCCGGAACGGGCCAAGGTGTCAGTTGTTGGTGGGACGGACGAGGGAAAGGAACTCGGCCCGGGTTTCCTTCTGGCGGAAGCAGCCGACCATCGCGGAGGTGACGGTGGAGGAGTTCTGCTTCTCGATGCCGCGCATCATCATGCAGAGGTGGCGGGCTTCGATGACCACGCCGACGCCCTGGGGAGCGATGGCCTCCTGGATGGCATCGGCGATCTGGCGGGTCATGCGTTCCTGCACCTGAAGACGGCGGGCGAAGACCTCGACCAGGCGAGCGATCTTGCTGAGGCCGATGACCTTGCCGTTGGGAATGTAGGCGACATGCACCTTCCCGAAGAAGGGCAGCATGTGGTGCTCGCAGAGGGAGTACATCTCGACGTCTTTGACGATGACCATCTCGTCGTAGTCGACGTCGAAGAGGGCGCCGCGCAGCAACTCGGTGGGATCTTCCTGGTAGCCCTTGGTGAGGTAGGCCATGGCCTTCTCGACGCGGCTGGGGGTGGCGAGCAGGCCGTCGCGGTCGGGATCTTCTCCAAAGCGGCGCAAGATCTCGCGATACAGCTCCTGGGTGGTGGCATCCTGAAGGGCTGTGGCGAGTTCAGTGCTTTGCGGCTTGGTCATTCTGACGGGTTGGGCCATGGCTTCCATCCTTACTATTTGATGAGTACTCCGTGTCTGGGGGCTCATTGAAGCAGAGGTTGCTCCCCCAAGAAGCACACGTTGGCATTCTTTTGCGGTCAGAGTCCACCCTGGTGAGCGTTGCACTGGAAGAAGTTATTTTCGGTTTCTTCTACGCGAACGTACTCCAGCGAGGCGGACGGGATGTGGTGTTGGAGCAATCCGAAGATGGCCCTGCAGAGATTCTCGGTGGTGGGCACTTCGGAAGTAAACAAGGGGTCGAGGTTCAAGTTGGTGTGGTCGAAACGATCGATCACGCGTGTGCGCACTGCTTCATCCAGGGCAACGAGATCGACGGTCATGCCGGTTTCGGGAGCCACGGGGCCGCCGACCAGGACTTCGACGACGTAGTTATGGCCATGGCCGTGCGGGTTATTGCACTTACCGTAAGCCGCGCGGTTCTCCTGGTCAGAGAGCGCGTCCGCATGCAGGCGATGACTGGCACTGAGCATGTAACGGCGGCCGAAGTAGGCTTTCACTCTTCACCCCGGTATTCGGCGAAGATCTCGGGGGTCTCGTAGACGCGTACGGCGGCGAGGCGGGCACCTGCAGCGTGCGTGACGGCGGGGGCAAGGCGGCGCCAGGCAGCGATGGCGATGTTCTCCGTCGTGGGGACGGCATGGGCGAATTCAGGCACTTCGAGGTTCAGGTGGCGATGGTCGTAGGCCTGCATGATCTCGCGTTCGATGACATCTTTGAGCCATTTGAGATCGACGACGAAGCCGGTGACGGGATCAGGCACTCCTGCGACGGTGACTTCGAGGGTGTAGTTGTGGCCGTGTCCGTTGCGATTGGAACAGCGGCCGAAGACCTGCTGGTTCTTTTCCGCGGACCAGGACTCGTTCCAGTAGTAATGGGAGGCGGAAAAGGTGGCCCGCCGGGTGAGGAAGATCATGCAAGTGCCTCTCCATAGAGAAGATGAGTGAAGGCCCGAGTTTGGTGCAGGGAATCCCGGGAAGCTGATCTGATGATAGGCCGAGAGGCCGGTGAGGACCAGAGGCCGGAGGGGTACAAAGGGACCTGCCGGCTGAGCGGGAGGTCATCCTTGGGCGTAGGTTCGCCCTTTCCAACTCACCTGCTTGATGACCTGGTGCTGGAACCAGCTGCGATAGAGCAGAAGCACGAAGAGAGGCAGGCCCAAAGGAGACAGGGCGCAGTCCATCACCGGGAAGTTGGACTTGGCCACGCGGCCGTAGTAGCGAAAGAGATTGCGGACCCAGAGCAGGGCAAGGATCCATCCGGCGCCCAGCCAGGCGAAGGAGGGCGAGGAGAAGTGGGCGTTCCAGAGTTCGACGGCGAGGATGGGCAGACCAATGAGCAGAATGATGTCGAGGGCCCGCCAGACGGAGAGAGCCAGCGCGTTGTTGAAGAGCAGGGCCAGGTTCTTGGTCCAGCCTTCGATCATGGCGCCGGTGCTGCGATACATGCGGGTGGAGACGGCGTCTTCGGCATAGCGGAAGCGGAGGCCGACGCGGCGGCGTTTGGCGAGGAAGGCTAACTCCACATCTTCGAGAACGCGATCTTTGACGGCGGCGTGTCCTCCCAGGCGGCGGTAGGCTTCGCGCTCGACGAGCAGGAACTGGCCGTTGGCAGCGGCAACGCGCTGGTTGGGGTCGGAGACCTTGGCGGGAGGATAAGCCAGGGCCAATTCGGAGAAGACGAGGGGCATCAGAGTGCGCTGGACGAGGCCGCTCACAATCTGGCGGGGCGAGTAGCTCAGCATGCCCACTTTGTGACGGGTCGCTTCATGGATGGCGCGGTGCAGATCGCCGGGCTCGTGAATGGTGTCGGCATCGGTGAAGAGCAGCCATTTGCCACGCGCTTTGCGGGCGGCGGTCCAGATGGCGTTGTTTTTGCCGGTCCAGCCGGGTTGAAGCTTGTCGGCCTGGAGCACGGTGACGCTGGGGAAGCTGCGGGCGATCTCTGCGGTGCGGTCGGTGGAGTGATCGTCGACCACGATGAGCTCCCAGTCGCGGCCCAGGTGAAAGATCTCTTCGGATTGCGCGACCAGCGATTGGAGGCAGGCGGCGAGGGAGGCCTCTTCGTTGCGAGCGGGGACGATGACGGTGAGCTCGAGGAGCGTGTCTGGCTCCGGCTGGTCGTAGACGGTGGCGGTGCGGACGGGCAGGGAGGCGGGCTGCTCGCCTTCGGCAGAGAGGCCGAGCACCGGCTTCCAGTTGGGCGTGACTGATTCCTCCGGCTTGTCCGTCGGCTGCTTACTCATCGGGGACGATCCCTTCACTCGGCTGCGTTCGCTCCGTATTATAAGGATGTGCGCTCCCGCAGAATGGCTATCGTGTCCCGCTTCGTGCCACTTGCTCTCACGTCTCTGATGCTGCTTGCAGCCTGCAATCGCGGCGATCATCCGGTGCAGGTGGGGAGAATGGCGCCGGATTTCACGGTGAGTGACGGCACGAACACGGTGCATCTGGCCAATTACCGCGGCAAAGTAGTGCTGCTGAATTTCTGGGCGAGCTGGTGCGGGCCCTGCATCCAGGAGACGCCAGGGCTGGAGGCGCTGCACCATGACCGGCCGGACTTGGCGATTGTGGGCGTAAGTGTGGACACGGATGCGGACTCCTATAACCGCTTCCTGCGGCGCTACCACGTGGACATTCCGACGGTGATGGACCCGGCGCAGAACGCAGCGAAGCTGTACCACACGGACGGCTGGCCGGAGACGTACATCATCGATCGCAAGGGCATCATCCGGCGGAAGATTGTGGGCGATCCGGATTGGTCGAACCCGGAGATTCGGGCCTACCTCAAGAGCCTGTAAAGAACCCTGTGCACAACTGAAGCCATGAATGGGGCAGTACCGATGCGTCGGCGCGCGGGCATTGTGCGCCTCACGAGGTGGCTCCTTTTGCCTGTTTGCACTACAGATGAGGCGAAGCAGGTGTTGACGGGGGGATGGGTGGGCTCCCATCCAAGGTTCCCAGCAAGATTTGGCTAAGGAAAACAGCGGGTTAGCTCCGCTGCGCGGAGTTGCGAGTTAGCAGGATAGCGGTGCGAGGAGAAAGTCGGCGAGGGCGGGGTACGAAAACCCGGAGGAACTGGACTCTGCCGATCTTTGATTTCAGCATACGCTTTTTGGGGTAATTGATCGGCAAAACTGTGACAAGAATCTTCTCTTTTAAATCAATCACTTAGACAAAATTCTTCAAGTGAAGATCTTGACAAGGATTTTAGGGTTGCAATCTTTGTGTTATTGTACTAGTTATATAGAACATTGGTGCTTGATGAGCTTGAACTCCAACTCGATCTTCCGATTTGCGCTAGACCTGCACAGTGGGGTTCCGGTGTACCGGCAGATTATCGACCAGGTGCGAGGGGCGATTGCGTCGGGTGCGTTGCGGGAGGGAGATCAGCTGCCGACGGTGCGGCAGTTGGCGGTGGACCTGGCGGTGAATCCGAACACTGTGGTGCGGGCTTATCGGGAGCTTGACCTGGGTGGGCTGATCGAGACACAGCAGGGAACGGGGACCTTCATCCGGGCGCGCCAGGTGAGGGAAGGCGAAGAAGAACGGGCGCGCCGGTTGGGGCAGCTGGTGGCGGATTTTGTTGCCCGAGCGGGAGCGGCGGGCTTTACGGTTACGGATTTGTTGGGGAAGTTGCGGCAGCTTGAGATGCCGGAGGGGAGATGACGTCATGGTGAAGGTCACAGATGCGAAGTTCAACCGGGTGGCGATTGCGGCGTTCTTGATCTGCGCAGCGGCGGGCGGGCTGGGCAGCGGGGCGAGTCATCGGCTGTGGCCGGCGATTGCAGGCGCGGTGGCGGGGGTGTATCTGCTGTTTGCGATCAAGGTGGTGCGGCAGTGGGAGAAGGGCGTGAAGCTGCGCCTAGGGCGCTATGTGGGTCTGACGGGGCCGGGGATGTTTCTGATTGTGCCGGTAATTGAGACGCTGAATCTGTTTGTGGATCAGCGGGTGCGGGTGGCGAGTGTGACGGCCGAGTCCACCCTGACGCGGGACACGGTGCCGGTGAATGTGGACGCGATCGTGTTCTGGATGGTGTGGAACGCGGAGAAGGCGATTCTGGAAGTGGAGAGCTACAGCGACGCGATCACGCTGAGCGCGCAGACGGCGCTGCGGGAGTCGATTGGCCGGCATGAGCTGCACCAGATGGTGGCGGAGCGGGAGATGCTGGGCCAGGAGCTGCAGCGGATTCTGGATGAGAAGACCACTCCGTGGGGGATCACGGTGCAGTCGGTGGAGATTCGCGATGTGCAGATACCGGCGCAGCTGCAGGACGCGATGTCGCGCGAGGCGCAGGCAGAGCGGGAGCGGCGGGCGCGGGTGATTCTGGGGACGGCGGAGACGGAGATTGCGGACAAGTTTGCGGCGGCGGCGGCGACCTACAAGAACGATCCGACGGCGCTGCATCTGCGGGCGATGAACATGCTGTATGAGGCGATCAAGGAACGGGGCTCGATGGTGATTGTGCCGTCGTCCGCAGTGGAGACGATGGGGCTGGGCGGGTCGCTGGCGACTACGGCGCTGGCGCAAGGTCAACAGCTGTAGGCGGGGACTTGGGCTGCGGCGCTTGCTATGATCCAAGTATGACGACAGTGGAGATTCTGTTTCGTTATGCCACCCAACCCTCGGAGGCGGCGGTATTTGCGCTGGCGGGGACGCGCGATGTGTACGGTATCCGGCAACTGAAGTTTGACCGGGAAGCGAAGACGTTGCGGGTGGAGTACGATGCGACGCGGCTGAATGGAGCGATGGTGGCAGGACTGGTGCGGCGCGCCGGGCTGGACATTGTGGAGGAGCTGGCGCTGATTCCTCCACCGCCCCCGCAGCCGGAGCCAGCGCCAACGCAGGCTTGAGTTTGCGCGCTGGGGCGATCCTTGATACTCTGAATGAGGTTCAAGCGGACCAAGTTGTGCGCCCGTAGCTCAGCTGGATAGAGCGACTGACTACGAATCAGTAGGCCGGAGGTTCGAATCCTTCCGGGCGCACCATAGAAATCCAAGAAGTTAAAGAGTTTGTGAGCCTTTCGAGAAACGATCTCGGAAGGCTTTTTCGCTTTGGTGGCCGTTCTCCCCTCGAGTGGGTGCTCACGCGGAAGAGCGACCGTCAGCGTTTGGAGCTTCTTGTGCCGGCATCGCGGGCTCATTGCGCTGCCAGGACTTCGACTTCCCGATCGATCTTGGCACCCATCTCGACCTTGGCTTTGCTCAGATCGAACGCCTGCTGCAGGTTCAGCCAGAACTGCGGGCTATTACCAAAGAAGCGCGCGAGACGAAGAGCTGTCTCCGGAGTGATGGACCGGCGGCCGTGGATGATTGCTCCAATCCGGGTCGCGGGCACGCGAAGCTTTAATGCAAGGGCGTTTTGGGTGAGCCCAAGCGGCTTCATAAACTCCTCAAGCAACATCTCCCCAGGAGGAGTTGTTACGCCCTGATACTCCCAGCCCGATTCAGGCTTCTTGAAAGACATGTCTCATTCCCTCCCGAGAGCGTCCCGCTTGCGCTCTCACTCTTACGAAGGCTCGGCCTTCCATGCGAAGCAGATGCGATATCGGTCGTTGGAGTGCTTCAGCGCCAGCTCCATCGTATCCGCATCTTTCGGATTCGGCGGACTGGTTCGTCTGGACTGCGTGGCGGGGGAGGGTGGCTGGATTTGTCTGAGATTGAATGACATAAGTCACTGCTGGCGGCGCTGGCATCCCCCACAATGAAGTGAATCAGCAGATTCGTTGGGCAAGAAGGGGGAAAGATCCACCCATGCAAGTATCGGGGTCAACGGCCCGGTTCCAGCTCACGTTAGGGACGGGCGCTTTCGCACTATGTTTTGCGGTCTTTGGTTCGCTCTCGGCGATGATGCCGATTCTAAGCAGGCAAATGCATCTGACGGCCGTACAGAAGAGCATCGCCGTGGCGATTCCGGTTCTGTTGGGAAGCGTGGGGCGGATTCCGCTGGGGATGCTGACCGATCGCCTGGGGGGACGGGCGGTGTTTACGGCGGTGATGTTGTTGTCGATCATCCCCGCGTTTCTGATGGGCGGCGTGCACGACTATGCGCACCTTGTGGCCTACGGATTTCTGATTGGCATTGGCCTGGCAAGCTTCTCGGTGGGTGTGGGATTCGTGAGCGGATGGTATCCGGCGAACAAGCAGGGGTATGCTCTGGGGATCTATGGCGCGGGGAACATCGGCCAGTCGCTGGCGGCGTTTGGCGCGCCGGTGATTGCGGCGGCGATGGGGTTGCGCTGGGGATTCTGGACGTTTGGGATTCTGCTGGCGATCTGGCTGGCGGTGTTTGCCGTGGCTGCGCGTAATGCGCCGCGCGTGGGGGCGGTGAAGACCTTTGCGGAGACGATTCGCCCGCTGGAGGATCGGCGGAGCTGGGTGCTGAGCCTCTACTACTTTCTGACCTTTGGCGGATTTGTGGCGATGGCCATCTATCTGCCGATTCTGCTGACGGACATCTTTCGGCTTACGCCGCAGGACGCAGGGCTGAGGACGGCGGGTTTTGTGGTTCTGGCGACCACGATGCGGCCGATCGGCGGCATTCTTGCGGACAAAGTGGGCGGGGGCAGGATTCTGAAGTGGGTGTTTCCGTTTACGGCGGTGATGGCGCTTTTCATGGCGTGTCCGCTGATGATGACGTTCACGGTGGGAGCGCTGGGGGTGGCAGCGGCGATCGGGCTGGGCAACGGCGCGGTGTTTAAGATGGTGCCGGAGTATTTTCCGCAGTCGGTGGGCAGCGTAACGGGCCTGGTGGGCGCGGCGGGCGGTCTGGGCGGGTTCTTTCCTCCTCTGGTGCTGGGATTTGTGAAGCAGCAGACGGGGAGCTTCCTGGCTGGGTTTATCATGCTCTCCGTGTTCTGTTTGCTGTGCCTGGCGGTGTTGATGGCCGGCCGCAAGCCAGCTCCAGTACTTGCCCGGGTCTCCTGAGATGACGAACAAGACGCTTGCTTCCCCTCGCATGTCGGATACGGCGCATGCGACCAAGTGGGGCCTGATTGCCGCTGGAATTCTGATTACAGGCATTCTTGTAGGGAGCCGAGGGCTTCGGGACTTTGATCCCGCGCTGGTTTCCTATGCGGGTGCTTCGGTGCTGGCGGGATTTGGGCTGGGCTACCGCTTTGCGATGTGGCTGCGCCGACCGCCGACGCGACTTTACTGGGAGCGCGGTTGGAGGATCTTCCTGAAGCCGCGCAACCTGCCGCGCAATCTGGTGCGCTTTGCGGTGCTGGGTTGGAACACGATCGTGCTGCAGCGATTCATCGAACGGCGCTCGCACCTGCGCTGGTCGGCGCACTGGTTTCTGGCATGGGGATGCATTCTGGCCGCGGCGGTGACGTTCCCGTTGTCGTTCGGCTGGGTTCGGTTTGAGAGCGCCGCGACGGACCAGGATGTATATCGCGCGTTCATGTTTGGAATTCCGCTGGGCAGCTTTCATCTGGGCACATTCATCGCAGAGACGACGTTCAACATTCTGGATATCGCGGCGGTGATGGTTCTGATCGGCGTCTTCTTTGCCTTTTGGCGACGCGGGCGGGATCACGGCGCGTGGTCAGTGCAGCAGTTTGCCGACGACATGCTGCCGCTGCTGCTGCTGTTTGCGATCTCAATTACGGGGCTGTTCCTTACCATTTCGACGCACCTGATGCGCGGCATCTACTACGGATTTTTGTCGCAGTTGCACGCAGTGACGGTGATTCTGACGTTGCTGTATCTGCCGTTTGGGAAGTTCTTTCACATCTTCCAACGTCCCGCGCAGTTGGGAGTGACGTTTTACAAGCAGGAAGGCGCAGCAGGACCGCAGGCCAAGTGTGGCCGGTGCGGGAAGCCATTCACCAGCCAGATGCATGTTGAGGACCTGAAGCGGGTTCAAGCCGCACTGGGGATTCGCTACCGGCTTGCTGACGGGAGCCACTACCAGGACATCTGTCCATCGTGCCGGCGCAAGAATGTAGCGCTCACGCAGGATGGCTTATGGAAGGCGCAGGCGCTGAACACGAGAGGTCAGGAGTAGTTCATGGCAAAGCTCCCCAAAAGTATTCCGGAGATTGTTGCAGAGTTTGGGCCCCATCTTCACAGTGTTCCCTCAGGAGGGTGGATACGCAATCCGCAGGACGAGAAGCTGGTGAAGACCCACTGCTGCTTTTGCGGCCAGCAGTGCGGAATTCAATTGCGCGTAAGCAATAACAAGGTGGTGGGCTTCGAGCCTTGGGAGAGCTTTCCTTTCAACAAGGGGAAGCTTTGTCCGAAGGGCGTGAAGCGCTACATGCAGGATGAGCATCCGGACCGGCTGAAGACTCCGTTGCAGCGGGTGGAGGGTCGCGGGTTTGAGCCGATGGGGTGGGATCCGGCGATGGAACGCATTGTGAGCGAGATGCAGCGGATCCAAGCCGCATACGGCAAGGATGCGTTTGCGATCTTGACCGGCGCGTCGTTGACGAACGAGAAGGCGTATTTGATGGGCAAGTTCGCGCGTGTGGCATTGCAGACGGCGAACATCGACTACAACGGACGTTTGTGTATGGTGTCGGCGGGGGCGGCGTCGAAGAAGATTTTTGGGGTCGATCGCAGTGCGAATCCGTGGAGCGACATTCCCAAGGCCAAGGTGATTCTGATTGCCGGCGCCAATGTGGCGGAGTGCGCGCCGATCACGACGGACTACTTGTGGCAAGCGCGCGAGAACGGCGCCAAGTTGATTGTGCTCGATCCGCGGATGACGCCGATTGCGCGCAACGCGGATCTTTTTATTCCGGTTCGATCGGGTGGGGACATTGGAGTGTTCAATGGGATGCTTCACCTGATGATCGAGCGCGGATGGGTGGACCGCAAGTTTATTGCCGAGCATACGACCGGATTTGAGGCGGTGGAGGAGACGGTCAGGAAGTACACGCCGGAGTATGCGGCCAAGATTGCCGGAGTTCCGGCAGAGATGATTGTGAAGGCTGCGGAGCTGTGGGGGCCAGCATCGACGAGCTTTCTGCTGCACGCGCGAGGGATCGAGCACCACTCCAAGGGAGTGGATAACTGCATGGCCGCGATCAACCTGGTGGTGGCGAGCGGCCGTATTGGCCGCGAGGGCTGCGGGTATGCCATGATCACGGGCCAGGGCAATGGCCAGGGGGCGCGGGAGCAGGGGCAGAAGTGCGATCAGCTGCCGGGCAATCGCGACATCACGAATCCTGAGCATCGCAAATTTATCGCGGGAATCTGGGATGTGCCGGAGGAGTCGCTCCCAGGGAAGGGGCTTTCGGCGGTTCCACTGGTGGAGGCGATTCACGACGGGCGGATCAAGGGGCTGATCTCGATCTGCTTCAATCCCACGGTGTCGTTGCCGGATGCGCCGTTTGTGAGAGAGGCGCTTTCGAGGCTCGAATTTTACGTCAACATCGACTTCTTTTTGTCAGAGACCGCAAGATATGCGGATGTGGTGCTGCCCGGGTCGCTGATGGAGGAGGACGAGGGCACGACGACCAACGTGGAAGGCAGGGTGATTCTGCACCGGAAGGCGGTATCGCCGCCCGGCGATGCGCGTGAAGACTGGAAGATCATCTGTGATCTTGGAGCGCGGTTGGGCAAGGCGGAGAAGTTCAACTATTCCTCTCCGAAGGAGATCTTCGAGGAACTGCGGCGCGCGTCCAAGGGCAGTGTCTCCGACTACTCGGGCATGACCTGGGAGCGGATCGAGCAGAACAATGGTCTGTTCTGGCCGTGCCCGGCGGAGGATCATCCCGGCACTCCGAGATTGTACGAAGGCGGGAAGTTTGGTCATCCGGATGGCAGGGCGCATTTCATGCCGGTGGAGTGGCGTCCTTCAGCGGAGATGCCGGATGAAGAGTATCCCATTATTCTCACGACGGGTCGCGTGGTGGCGCATTTTCTTTCGGGAACACAGACGCGCCGCATTGGGGCACTGATGGACCAGTGCGCTGAGCCGCGGTGCGAGATGCATCCGCGCCTGGCTGAAAAGCTGGGGATAGCCGATGGGGATTTTGTGAAGGTGGAGAGCAGACGCGGGAACGTGGTGGTGCGCGCCCTGGTGGTGAAGACCATCCGGCCCGACACGGTGTTTGTTCCGTATCACTGGCCGCTGGATCGCTCGGCAAACAATATGACGGTGCGGGCAATTGATCCGGTATCGAACATTCCGGAGTTCAAGATTTGTGCCGTACGCGTGAGCAAGACAGAGGCTCCGGTGGATGAGATTGCGCAGTTGGGTCCTGAGGCGGGAGGGGTGCGATGACGGGCCAGCATTTTTTCATCGACTTCTCTCGCTGCATCGGGTGCCAGTCCTGCGTTCAGGCGTGTGCGGAGTGCGACACGCATCGCGGAACGAGCATGATTCACCTGGAGACGATTGAACGGGCGGACAGCGTGCAGACAGCGCCGCAGGTGTGCATGCATTGCGAGGATCCAGTCTGCGCGCGGGTTTGCCCAGCGGACGCAATCAAGAAGACGCCGGACGGGGTGGTGCAGAGTTCGCTGAAGCCGCGCTGCATTGCCTGCTCAAACTGCGTGATGTCGTGTCCGTTCGGGGTGCCGAAGTATATGGCCGAGTTCGAACAGATGATGAAGTGCGACATGTGCTACGACCGCAGCAGCATTGGGAAGAAGCCCATGTGCGCGACGGTCTGCCCATCAGGGGCACTCACCTACACGACCATGGAAGAGATTCAGCGTACCCGGCGCGGGATTCCGGTGAACTCGTGGAAGTTTGGGTCGGAAGAGGTGAAGACCAAGGTTTACGTGATGGTTCCCCACGAAGTGGAGCGTGTGAATGTGGAACTGGTGCAGATCCAATCCACGCCCAAGCCGTTACCGGAAGATCCGTACGACGTTGCATTGATGTTGGAGGTTGAATCGTGAGTCAGCAGATTGAGGAGACGCCGAGTGCGGAGGGGTGTGTTGCATGCGGGCGGAATGACTGTTCGCAACGGGACTTCCCCATTGAATGGGAGGGCGATCACTACGTCAGCCGGAGGGAGATGGTTAAGTTTCTCACCCTGGGATCGGCGCTGCTGGCGATAGCAAACTGGGCGACGGTTCTGGGGAAGCGCTTTGTGCGGAGATCATCGCACGAGGTGAAGTTGCTGGGGCCGCGCAAGGATCTGGAGGAGAACGGCTACATGCTGTTTCGCTATCCGACGGCAGATTCTCCCTGCATTGCGATTCGGACTCCGGAAGGGAAGTTCGTGGCTTACTCGCAGGTATGTACCCATCTCTCGTGCGCGGTGGTTTACGAGAAGGCGGACAACCAGATTGTTTGCCCGTGCCATCGGGGCATCTTCGATGTGAACCAGGGAACGCCCGTAGCGGGACCGCCGACGCGTGCTCTTCCGCGAGTGACGCTTGAGCTGCGCGACGACCAGTTTTACGCAACCGGCTGGGAGGCATAGATGAGCTTGCGTACTCAGGGCACGACGCTCTTCAGCGCCATCCTCGTGCTGGTCGCGACGACGGTGATTCTGCAACTATGGCTGCTTACCTTTTCGATGGAGGCACTGCTGCGCGGGCACTACTCGACGTTAGTACCCGCAGCGATTGTTTCCACGGTTCTGCTGGCTCTGAACACAGGACTGTTGCGTTATGTATTCCGCTTCGATCGCGAGGCGCAGAAGGACTTGAACCGCTAGGCGTATCCACCTTTGGGTGGAGCAGTGGCTCCAACCCAGAGTGGAGGGCGGGCGAGGCCTGTGACTTTGGTCGCTTTCCGTGTTGCATACGAGCCTCTATGTTGACTCAGTCTCATTGAGGATCCAATGCAAGCGAACGAATTCTCGATCGCGCCGGCGCGATCTGGCTGGTCTTCTGTTCTTTCCCGGGCCGTGGCGGCCGTTCTACTCTTCGAACTTGTCTCCGGACTGGCGGTCACATTCGGACCCTTTCATCCGATCGTGGAATGGGGCCTGCTGCTTCACACCGCATTTGGTCTAGCGTGTGTTGCGCCGGTGGGGTGGTACTTCCTGGTGCACTGGAGAACGTACCGGAACCAGGCGCTGTCAGACGTGCTTCTGCTTGGGTATGTTGGCGCGTGTGTGCTGGGCATCTGCCTGATCTCGGGCATGGTGCTCACGGGGCAGGCGCTGTTCGGTATCAAGACGTGGGCGTGGCTGCGTTATCTGCATCTCATTTCAACGCTGCTGGGCGCGGCTGCGGTGGTGCCGCACTTTGCGATTGCATTTTGGCGGCGGCGGAAGACGCAGATCACGAGAGCTGTTGTGGGGTGGACGGGCACGGCCATCGGGAGCACCGCGTTGGGCGTCTTGATTGTGTGGCTGGCCAGCGCAGGATACTCCGGGACGAAATACCAGAATCAGTTTCCCGCTGATTACAGCTATGCCTATGGACCGAAGCGTCCTTTTGCCCCAAGCCTGGCGCATACCTCCACGAACGGCGCGTTCGATCCGCGATCGCTGGCGGGGTCTTCAACGTGCGGGCAGAGCGGGTGCCATACCGAGATCTACAAAGAGTGGGAGAGCAGCGCACACCGTTATGCGGCGATGGATCCCATTTTTCAGGGTATTCAGAACGTGATGGCGCGGCAGAACGGTCCGGAGTCGACGCGCTACTGTGGCGGCTGCCACGATCCGATCTCGCTGTTCTCCGGAACAAAGAATATCTTTGCTGCGAATTTGACCGGGACGTTGGGATACAACGAAGGGATCTCCTGCCTGGCCTGCCATTCCATTCAGAAGACCGACATCCAGGGCAACGCGAATTACACGGTGGCTCAGCCCAAGGAATATCTATGGCAATGGAGCGCAGACCACACCATGGGCGCGGTGGCGCGCAACTTTTTGATTCGGTCCTGGCCCGGCCAGCATAACCGTCTCAACAAGCGAATGTATAAGACGCCGGAGTACTGCGCTGCCTGCCACAAGCAGTTCATCGACGCGGAGATCAACCGGGTGGGCTGGGTCCAATTGCAGAACCAGTACGACAACTGGGCGGCGAGTCACTGGAATCATAAAGGGGATCCCAAATCAACGGTGGAGTGCCGTGAATGCCACATGCCGCTGACATCGTCGCACGATCCGGCCGCGGGCGATTCGATGGACTACAACCGAACCGCCGGGGATCATGAACATCGCAGCCATCGTTTTCTAGCAGCCAACAATTTTGTGCCTGCCCTTCTGCATCTGGACGGAGCGGATCGACACGTGGCGCTGACGAACGACTGGCTGCAAGGAAGGATTGCGATTCCTGAGATCCGCAACAAGTGGGCGGACGGACCGGCAGTGAAGATTCGTATCGAAGCGCCGCAGTCGGTGGCTCCAGGAGCGACGTTACCGATCAAGGTGGTGATGACTTCGAACAAGGTCGGGCACGATTATCCCACCGGGCCTCTCGACATGATTCAGAGCTGGGTTGAGCTGCGGGTGACGGATTCGGATGGTCATGTGATCTTCGCCTCAGGGCGGAGGGACGAGAGGAATTTCCTGGAGCCGGGAACGTTTCTGTTCAAGGCGGAGCCGGTGGATCAGTACGGCAATTTGATTGACCGGCATAACTTGTGGGAGATGGTGGGGGTTCGATACCGGCGGTCGCTGTTTCCTGGCTACTCGGACACGGTGGATTACAACGTGTTGTGTCCGTCAGGGGCTGCGAAGCCGACGGCAAACAAGGACGGCGAGGCGAGGTTCTCGATCCCACAAGGCCGTGCTCGAGGGAAGCTCGAAGTGAAGGCCGTGCTGCACTACCGGAAGATCGACCAGTTCCTGTTGAACTACGTGATGGGAGAGAAGTCGGGCTTAACCGCGCCGGTGGTGGATATCTCGAGCGCAACGACGACGGTGTGCGTGGCGGAGAAGGGAACGGTGAGCTCATGCCGGTAGAAGTTCTGAAGAAGCCGCCGAAGCGCGCATCGCGCCGCATGCAGCGCCTGAGTTGGACAGCTGCCGCCTTGCTGGTTCTGGTGGGAATCACGGCCGTCGTGACGTGGCGAGTGCGAAGGGATGCTGAACCGAAGGAGTACATTCCCGGAGAAGAGTCGCGCGACATCACGAATGTGAGTGCCGAGCGCGGGGCGAAGGCTGCGGCGCCACCACAGCCAATCAAGAGCGCGGCGTCGAGCCGGACGGTGGATCGGCTGCTTGATCCGGGGAGGGCGCTTCCAGCTGGGGCGCCTCAGCCGCTGTTCACGGACGTTACGAAGACGGCGGGCCTGGATGGCTTTCGCCAGTTTCAAGGGGCGCGCTCCTCTCAGCTTCCAGAGGACATGGGATCGGGGCTGGCGTGGGGAGACTTTGATAATGACGGTCTCGATGATTTGTTTGTGGTGAGCGGGGGAGGCTCGTTGAAGACGGCATCCTCGCAGCTGGCTCCCTCTATGCTCTATCGCAATCTGGGCGATGGGAGGTTCGAGAGGGTAAAGGACTTTCCTGAGGTTCGCATCCATGGGGTGGCCGCGGCGTGGGGAGACTACAACAACGACGGCTGGCTGGACCTGATTGTGACGGGGTACGATACGATTCTTCTGTTTAGAAACGATCACGGCCACTTAGTGCGCGACACGTCGTTTCCTTCGCCCAAAGGCTTCTGGGCGGGCGTGTCGTGGGGAGACTACAACAAGGATGGCTACCTGGATCTGTATATCTGCGGGTATGTGAAGTATCGACCGGATTCGGGGAAGGACTCGTCGACCTCCACGCAGTTCGGGATGGAGGTTCCATTCACGCTGAATCCGGCTTCTTACGAGCCAGAGCGGAATCTGCTGTTCCGTAACAACGGGAATGGGACATTCAGCGAAGTGGGGAAGGAAGCCGGCGTGGCCAATGCTGATGGCCGCAGCCTGGTGGCTATCTGGCACGATTTCGATGGAGATGGCTGGCCCGATCTCTACGTGGCCAATGATATTTCGGAGAACAAGCTCTATCTGAATCGTCATGGCAGATTCGTCGATGCAGGCAAAGATGCGTGGGTGGAGGAGTATCGAGGATCCATGGGGCTGGCGGTCGCAGATTACGATCGCGATGGAGATGATGACCTGTTCATCTCTCACTGGATCGCGCAGGGATTCGCACTGTATCAGAACCTGATGGAGGAGCAACGCGACAAGGCCGGCAAGTCAGAGCTGCACTTTACGGACGTGGCTGCGACCAGCGGCATTGGCGAGACCTCGATGCGGAGCGTAGGGTGGGGCACCAGCTTTGCGGATATCGATTCCGATGGGTGGCCGGATCTTCTGGTGGCCAATGGAAGCACGTTTGAAAACAAGAGTGCGATGCCGCGCCTGCTTACGCCGATGCCGTCGTTTCTGTTCTGGAATTCGGGAGGGCAGTTCTTTCAGAACCTGGCGCCTTGGAATCGCAACTTTGCTCAGCCCCATGTCAGCCGCGGACTGGCGGTTGCGGACTATAACAACGACGGGGCCATGGACGTGGCCCTGGTGGATCAGGGCGAAGGTGTTCGGCTGTTGAGAAACGACGTGGCACAAGGAAATTGGGTGGAGTTGCGCTTGCACGACCGCGTTCCACCTTCGAACGCAGCCCTGGGGTTTGGCGATGGGGCGACGGTTGTGGCGTGGGTGAAGGGTGTTCCGCTGCGGAGAACGGTCGGGAGTTCTTCGTACTTATCTCAGGACACCCATCGGATCCATCTTGGTCTGGGATCGGCGAGCGTGATCGATCGTCTCGAGGTGCACTGGCAGCGGGGCCGAGTGGAAAGCTGGAGCAATGTAGCGGCCAACCAGCTTTGGGATGTGACACAGGGGCAGGTGGAACTCAAGCCCTTCGTTCCGGGTTCGATGGCGATTGCGGCGAGTGCAACCGCGGGGACGCCGGATTCGCGATCAACAGCGGTGCAGTTCTGGGCGAAGCAACACGCGGCCATGGACGCGATGAAGCGGGACAGAGATTTCGCCAAGGCGGCGGCGCTGTTTCGCGAAGCACTCGCGCTGAATCCAAGCCATGAGGATTCACATTATTACCTGGCAAATTGCTATGCGGCGCAGGGGAATGTTGCTGCGGCGATCAGTGAACTCGATACTTTGACGCGCATTAATCCGCTGAACCATCGTGCTCTGCAGAGGAAAGGAGAGCTGCTGGCTTCTTCTGCCACGAATAGGGGCCAGCTCAGGGCAGCGCGCGAGGCACTGTTGGCTGCGCTCCGGCTGAATTCTGAAGAGACGGGAACGCTGATTTTACTGGGAGAGGTCGATACGGCAGAAGCGGATCTGGACTCCGCCGAAAAGACGTTCACGCATGTGTGCCAGGCCAACTCGCGGGCGGTGAGCGCGTGGTACTTCCGCGGGTATCTGGCGTGGAGGCATCACGATCTGCACAAGGCTGTGGCCATGCTGGACGCCGCGCGCGCTGCGCGAGGGCCGGACTGGAAGCCTGCAGGATCGGTGCTGGAGGGCGACGTCCGTCAACGGATGTTCAGCGAATCAGGATTTCTAGGGCTGTTCGCGCAGGAGTGGAACGGCAAATCCGATCCAGAGGCTGCTTATCGATCGATGGACGCGTATCTGCACAGGATCCGGTGAGAGGCACGCCGTCATTTCAGATGGCGGTGCTGATGGGGGGAGCTTCCAAGGGAAGGAAGACGGTGCAGACGGTGCAGCCGCGTCCGCGGGATGAGGCCTGGCGGCTGCGGTAGCGAATGGTTCCGCCGTGCTTCTCGATGATGCCGCGACATACCCAAAGGCCGAGGCCAGTGCCGGTGAGTCCTTTGGTGGAGAAGAAGGGCTCGAAGAGGCGGCTCATGGTAGAGGAGCTCATCCCCATGCCGTTATCGGCGACGGTGAGGTGAATGCCGGGTCGGCGGGAGTGGGCCTCGTGGACGCGGCGGGTGCGGATGACGACGCGTCCGCCGTGGGGCAGGGCGTCGATGGAGTTGGCAACCAGATTGGTGATGAGCTGGCGGACCTCGCCATCGTGAATGATGAGGTGGGGGATCGGGGCAGACTGCTTTCGCACATGGACGTTCTGTTGGCTGAGCCGAGAGGAGAGCAGGGTTAGGACGTTCTCGATGAGCTCGTGGAGGTTGGTAGAGCGGGGGTGGGTGGAGGAGCGGTGGAAGCGCAGGGTTTGAACGGTGACCTGCGAGATGCGGGAGAGCTCAGAGAGCGCGAGTTCGAGGAAGTTGCGGGCGTCGGCGGGGAGCTCGCACGGCTCAAGGAGATAAAGGCAGTTGGTGATGGCGGCGAGAGGGTTTTTGATCTCGTGGGCGATCACGGCGGCGAGCCTTCCGGCGACGGCCAGCTTCTCGGTACGGCGGAGCATCTCCTCGCTCTTCTTGCGCAAGGTGATGTCGGCGATGAAGACGGCGAGCCGACGATCTTCGGGCGCGTTTTCAGGGTTGAGGATGGTGACCCCGACCAGCACGTCGAGCGCTTCTCCGTTGGACTGGCGGCAGGTGGACTCGAAGAGCGAATCCTGGGTGGCGGTGTGAGTGCGCAGCGCAGAGATGATAGGAGCAGGATCGAGGAAGAGATCGGTGAGGGAGCAGCTGCCGGTGCGGAGGTGGCCAGCGCTGTAGTGGAGCATGGATTCGAGAGCACGGTTGGCGTAGACGATGCGCTGCTCGCTGTCAGAGATGAGCAGTCCGAGGGGCATGGCGGCGACGAGGCGATCGAAGCGGCTCTCGGAGGCGAGAAGGGCCCGTTGCGCAGCTTGTTCGCGACGGCGGCTGGCGGCCTCGGCCAATTCGCGTTCGATGGCGGGAACGAGGCGGGCGAGGTTCTGTTTTCCGATGTAGTCCTGCGCACCGGCGCGCATGGAGGAGACGGCGGTCTCTTCAGTGACGGCGCCGGAGAGCATGATGAAGGGGATGTCGAGGCGCAGGCTCTTGAGCACGGCAAGGGCGGCGGGTCCGCTGAAGCGGGGCAGGTTGTAGTCGGCGAGGATCAGGTCGGGGAGGGTTTCGGAGGCAAGGGTACTGCGCATGTCGGAGGCGGTTTCGACGCGGACGATATGGGGTAGAAATCCATTGCGACGCAGGTGTCTTTCTACCAGGAACGCGTCTTCCGGACTGTCCTCAATGAGCAGGACATGAAGAGGTCGAGCGTTTAGTTCACCGGGGGACATTCGTTAAGCACCAGCCAATACATGCCGAGCTGACGGGTGGCTTCGGCGAAGTCAGTGAAATTGACCGGCTTACGAATGTAGCTATTGACTCCGAGCTGATAGGAGCGAATGATGTCGCGCTCTTCGTCGGAGGAGGTGAGGACCACCACGGGGAGCATGCGGGTGGTTTCGTGTTCGCGGATGCGGCGCAGGACTTCAAGCCCGTCGATTTTGGGGAGCTTGAGGTCGAGCAGGATGACCTGGGGCTTTACGGGTTCGGGGCCAAACAGGGCATCGACGGCTTCGCTGCCATCGCGCGCTACGTGGATGTTATTGGCTATGTTTGCTTTTTTCAAAGCGCGAATGGCCAACAGCTCATGATCGGGATCGTCTTCAACGAGCAAGATAACGCGGCTCGGCATCGCCATGGGCGCTATTTTAGCGAAAAGAAGAAGGTTGCGCCATGATCAACCTGACTACGGGCCCAAATCTTGCCCTGGTGGCGCTGGACGATGCGGGAGACGGTGGCGAGGCCGATGCCGGATCCCTTGAAGTCCTTATCGCCATGGAGGCGGTGGAAGGCGGAGAAGAGGCGATCGGCGAAGGTCATATCGAAGCCCGCACCGTTATCGCGGACGAAGTAGGCGTTCTCTGCGGGGTCCCATCCGAACTCGACAAGGGCGCTGGGCTGACGGGAGGTGAATTTGACGGAGTTGTCGAAGAGGTTCTCAAGGGCGATGCGTAGGAGGCGGGCATCGCCGCGGGCGGAGAGGTCGGGCTGAATCTGGAACTGGATGTTGCGATCGGTGTGTTCCTGGAGCAGGCCGGCGGCCACGGATTCAGCCAGGGTGGAGATGTCCAGCTCAGTGAACTGGATGTCAGCGCGGGTGATGCGGGAGAGCTGCAAGAGGGCGTCGATCAGCTGGCCCATGCGCTGCACGCTGCCACGGATGCGGCGGATGAAGTCGCGACCGGTCTCGTCGAGCACCTGGGAGTAGTCCTCTTCCAGGGCCAGGCTGAAGCCGTCTACGGTACGGAGCGGGGCGCGGAGATCGTGGGAGACGGAGTAGGAGAAGGCTTCGAGCTCGTGGTTGATGGACTGAAGCTCTGCGGTTCGCTGCTGGACGCGCTGGTCAAGCGTGCGATTGAGCTCTTGAATTTCAGCGGAGTTGGCGGAGATCTTCTCATTTGCCTTGCTGAGCTCGATGGTCTGAAGCTCGGTGGCCCGACGCAGGCTCCGCTCGCGATAGATGAGTCGAGACATCAAGAGAAGCAGAATGAGATCGAGGGCGCTGGCGAGGGCGATTGAGGCTCGGGCCCGGATGTGAGCGCTGCGCACCTCTGACTTTCGAAGGCCAAGAAGGCGATACTCCTCCGCCTGCATGTCTCTGCCGATCTGGCGCAGCGTGTCCATCTCGACTTTGCCCTGCTCAGTGACGGTGAAGGCGGCGCGGGCCATGCCAGCTCCGTTGCGGCGAAGGTCAATGGCGTGCTGAAGGAGTTGATTGCGCGTCTGGAGATGAGCGCGCATGCTGGCCAGGTGTGCTTGCTGGGCGGGGTTGTCGTTGGTGAGCTGCTGGAACTCGTCGAGGGTACCGGGGAGCTCGCGAAGGGCGCGGTCATACGGTTCGAGGAAGCGGGGGTCGCCGGTGATGAGGTAGCCGCGCTCGCCCGTTTCGGCGTCCTTGGCCTCGCCCATGATGATCTCGACCTGGGCGATGACTTGATAGGTGTGCTGGACCCAGCCCTGAGATTGAATCAGGACGCTGACGGAGCGATAGGCGACCATGGCGTTGGCGGCCACGAGCAAGACCGCGAGGGTCGTCAGCAAGCTGATTGAAAATTTCCGCCGGGAGATATCCATGCGCAGAGCCCATTGTATACGTCGATCAGATACGCAGATCCGACGCGCAACAGGCAACGGCGACGTTCTCCAAAGGCCCGGAGGTAAGGCTCTCCAGAGGCGGGGCGGAGACTTCTATGCGGTCGATGGCGCGTTTAAATTCGGGGCAATTACGACAGCGTTCGTGTAATTGAGAGGGGCACGACGGAAAGGAAGTTGCTTTGGTAAAGAGAGCGCAGAAGTACCGGATGACTTCGGTCGCCTACACGACGCAGTTCGCCGAGGCTCTTGCGGCGGTCCCGTTCGCGTGAACGAGACGCCGCAAGCAGTGAGGGCGTAGCGCTACGGCTTGTAGGTGCCCGGGGTGTCGATCTGCAGCGTGGCCTGCACGGGGAGATTGTCGCTGGATCCGCCGGCAAGGATCCGGACCGGCTCCTTTTCAATCCGCCAGAGGTGTGCTGCCGTGTCCCAATAGGCGAGGTCGTGCGGGGCCAGTTGCAGAGTCACGGTCTTCTCGGCACCGGCCGAGATGTGTACGCGCTGGAAACCTTTGAGTTCAAGTTGAGGCCACGGCACGGCGGAGCCAAGATGCTGCACATACAACTGCACAACTTCGTCGCTGGCGCGCGGGCCGGTGTTCTTGACGGTGACCGCCACTTGAACGGAGCCCTCAGCATTCACGTTGGCGGCGCTGAGCTTCAGGTTCTGGTAGCGGAAGGTGGTGTAGCTGAGGCCGTAACCGAAGACGTAGAGCGGCTTCTCCGTGGAGTACATGTAGGTGCGGCAGTGAAGGAGGTTGTAGTCCATCATGGGCAGCAGCTGGGAGTCGCCGGTGGGCCAGGTCTGATTGAGGCGTCCGGCCGGAGAGTAATCGCCGAAGAGCACGTCGGCGAGACCGTGGCCCTCTTCCTGGCTGTTGTGGGTCATGTGCAGGATGGCGGGCAGATTTTGCTGGCTCCAGAGGATGGCATAGGGAAAGCTGGAGCGGAGAACCTCGATGGTGTGCGGATTGGCAGCGAAGACTTGCTTCACGAGCTCTTCCTGCTCGAGGTTGATGGTCTTGCGGTCAACGTCTTCTTTGCCGTTGGAGGGCACGGGGCATTGATCCCAGCCGGCATTGCACGTGGGGTGGTTGCCGACCAGGACGATGGCCACGTCGGCTTTGTGGGCCAGCGCTTGCGCTTCAGCAATGTTGGAGCCATCGGTGTAAAGGATCTGCGCGTCCTTGACCGCTTCTTGAATGCCTTGCAAGATGCTGACGGAGTACGGAGGAGTGCCGCTGTACCAGTCGAGTAGAACCTCGTTGATCCACGGGCCGATTACGGCGATGGTTTTGAGCTTGGTGCGATCGAGGGGGAGGGTGTTGTTCTGATTCTTGAGCAGGACGATGGACTCGTCGGTGGCGAGGCGGGCGAGTTCGTGGCTCGACGGCTGATTCCAAGGAGGAAGCTGGCCGTTGGTTTCGCGGCCGATCTCGGCGTAGGGGTCGAGGCCGGTGGGGTCCATCTCACCGAGACGCAGGTAGAGGCGCAGCAGATTTTTGAGGGCTGCGTCCATATCCGCTTCGGTGACGAGGCCGTCCTTCAGAGCTTTGGTGAGGTCGGGCTTGTAGGCGTCAAGGAAGTGATTGATGCCAGCTTTGACGGCTGCGGCTGAGCCGTGTTCCTTATCAGGGAAGCTCTTGTGGGCGGAGATCAGCAGACTGAGGGCGCCACCGTCAGTGCAGATGAGGCCGTCGTTGCCCCACTCTTTGATCATGACGTCTTTGAGGACGGGATGGATCATCATGGGCGTGCCGTTCCAGGAGTTGTAGGCGGCCATGACGGCGCGGGAGCCGCCCTGCTCGAAGCCCATGCGGAAGGGCACGGAGTAGTACTCGCGGAAGAGGCGCTCATCGAAGTCGGAAGAGGTGTAGGAGCGGCCGTTCTCGTTCTCGTTGGCGAGGAAGTGCTTCATGAGCGAAGAGGCCTGCCAGTGCTTGGGATCGGGACCTTGCAGCCCGTGAATGAAGCCGACGGACATGGTGCCAACGAGGTAGGGATCTTCCCCCATGGACTCTTCGGTGCGGCCCCAGCGGGGATCGCGGCTCAGGTCCACATTGGGAGCACGGACCACGACACCGCCGAAGTCGTAGACGGGGTTCTGGTAGTAGTAGCGCGCCTCTTCGCCTTCGAGAGCGCCGATCTTCTTCATCAGAGCGGGATCCCAGGTGGCGCCGAGCCCTTTCTCCTGGGGAAAGGTGGTGGTGGGCAGGGGCTGACGACCGCGCGGTCCCCAACCGCCGGGACCGCCCAGGGCGAGGCCGTGCAGGCCTTCCACCTGTCCGGAGAAGACGAGGTTGAGGCGGGGGATCTTGGGATGGTTCGACATGAGGTCGACCTTCTCGTCGAGCGTGAGACGGCCGAGCAGGTCGGCGATGCGGGCATCGTCACTGAGCTTGGGATCGCGAAACGGATAGTCCGGCTGTGCCTGGGCTTGGAGTGAAAGCGAACCGAGCGTCCACAAGGCAATGAGCACCAAAAAAGCTTTTGTAGAGTGTTTTCGCGGCAACGTAGTATCCCAAAGTATCGAACAGCGAAGGGTAAAATAGGAATGTGGGAGTTCTGAGCTGTGAGTTCGCGGTTCGCAGTTCGGG
>CBJOJD010000023.1:0-28734 GCA_966443485.1 uncultured bacterium
GATATCTCGCTCGCTTGAGCGAGATATCCGGGGCTGGTTGTTTATGCGCTGGTGTAGGAGCAAGTAGAACCGCGGGTCCTTCGACTGCGTTTGGCCTGAAGCGGCCAAACTTCGCTCAGGATGACAAGGGGCAGTGAAGAGCCCGCGGTTCCTTTAGCGCGTCAGTCGATGCGCAGGGCACGCACGGGATCGATGGAGGCGGCGCGCCGGGCGGGGATGAGGCCCGCGATGGCGGCTGCGAGCACCAGCACGGCCACAGCGATCGTCATGACCGGAACATTGACGGTGGTGATGTCGTAGAGCTGCGATTTGACGTAGCGCACGCAGAAGATGGCTACCGGCACGCCGATGGCAAGGCCAATCACGGCCTGGAGCATGGCTCCGCGCATGACAGTGCCGATGACGCGGTTGCGGCTGGCGCCCAGAGCCATGCGAATGCCGATCTCGGGAGTGCGGCGCACGACGGTGTAGGAGGTCACGCCGTAGAGACCGAGCGCGGCAAGAAGAAGCGCCAGCAGTCCGAAGAGCGAGGTGAGCCGCGCGATCAGCCGCTCCTCGATGAAACGATCGTCGATCTGCTGGCGGAAGGTCTGGAACTTCACGATAGTGAGGTTGGGGTTGATGTTGGCCAGCGTGTCGCCCACGATTTTTTCAAAGCCGGGGATGGGATGGCTGGTTTGGATGACCATCGCGCCGGCGTACATGGACTGATCCTTGTCGATCGTGTCATCGGGATCGACCCCATTTCCGGCGCGCTGGGTGAGCGGCAGGAAGTACATGGCGTGGTTCTTCCAGTAGACGCTGGTGTAGGTGGTGTCTTCGACGACCCCCACGATTTCATGCGCGGCATCGCGGCCGCCGGGCCCGGGTCCGGAGAAGCCGAAACGATGCCCGATGGGGTTGCGGTTGCCGAAGAACTGTTTCACGAACTCTTGGTTCACCACCGCCACTGGCGGAGCATTGAGCGTGTCCTGAGAGGTGAAGCCGCGGCCCATGACCACGCGGGTGCCGACCGAATCGAAGTACTCGGGTGTGCCTTTGACCCAGGAGGCGCCCTTGTTGAGGTCGGGTTCACCTTGCACCTTCACGCCTGATCCCCAGTTGTTGGATTCCATGGGTGTGTAGGTGCAGAGGCCTACTTTGAGGACGCCGGGAAGAGCGTGGAAGCGATCGACGATGGTCTGGTAAAGGGGTTCAACCTCGGTGTTCTTGTAGCCGGCCGCCTGGGGATTGATGTGGGCGATGTAGCGGTTGGTGGTGTCGAGCTTCATGTCGACGTTCTGGGCTTTATTGAGGCTCTGCGCGAAGAGTCCCGCGGCGACGAGCAGCACCAGGGAGAGCGCTGCCTGAAGGACGACCAGCGTGCGCTGGAGGTAGGAGGCGCCTATAGCGGTTGTGCGCGCGTTGGAACGCAGGGACTCGGCGGGCTGGGTGCGCGCCGCCATCAGCGCGGGCGCGAGGCCAAACAGGACGCCGGTCAGCAGAGAGAGCGCGATGGCAAAGCCGATCACCAGGGCAGAGGGCGCGGCGGTGACGGGCATGTTGTGCTGGTCGGGAAAGGCGAGGGCCAGAAGAGCGTGCGCCCCCAGGTAGGAGATGAGAAGGCCGAGGAGGCCCCCCACGCCGGAGAGGAGAACGCTCTCGGTAAGGAGCTGGCGCACGATGCGTCTGCGCTGGGCTCCGAGCGCGGAGCGAATGGAGAGTTCCGCGCGGCGGCTCATGCCGCGGACCAGCAGGAGGTTGGCGATGTTGGCGCAGGCGACGAGCAGCACCATGGCGGCAATCCACTGCAGCAGCCGGAGGTGGTCCTTGTAGCCGTCCTGCATATTCTGGATGCCGCCGCCGCCGGGAGTGAGCACGACGTGGGTGCGAGGGAGAGCCTCCTTGGCGCGCTGGTCGGAGAAGGTCTTGAGGGGGGCAAACTCCTGCTTGAGCAGAGTGCTGGCCTTGGCCTGAAGGATCGAGAGCGAGGTGCCGGGGCGGATCCGGCCGATGATGTAGGCCCATTGGCTGTCGGGATCATTGAAGTAGGGCGCGCCGATCACCTCATCCATGGCATTCATGGGCAGGAAGTACTTGGGAGGATTGGTATCGATGCGATCGCCGTAGAAGCCTTTGGGTGCAACGCCGATGATGGTGGCGGGCTTGGTGTTGATGTAGAAGGAGCTGCCGATGACGCCGGGGTCGCCGGCGTAGTCCTGTTGCCAGGCGTCGTAACTCATGACGGCGGTGACGGGAGCGCCCTTCTGGTCATCGCTGTCGAGGAAGAGCCGGCCTGCGGCGGGAGAGAGTCCGAAGACGCGGAAGTAGTTGCCGGAAACGAAGGTGCCGGTCACGGACTTGGCCACGGTGGAGGGACCGGCGCGGCGCACGGTGACGGGCCGCCAGGCGTAGCCGGATTCCATGGCCGCCAGTTCCTCGAACTCGGGCAGGTTCTTCTTGAACATGAGATAGCTGCTGGTGGAGAAGAGCGAGTAATCGCCGTTATCGTTCCAGCCGCCGTTGACGCAGCAAGCGTCGGTGTCGCCGATGCGGACGAGGGTTTTGGGATCCGCTACGGGGAGGTTGTGGAGCAGGATGGCATTCACGAGGGTGAAGATGGCGGAGTTGGCCCCGATGCCCAGCGCCAGGGTGAGCAGAATGGTGAGGGTGAAGCCCGGTGTCTTGCGCAGCTGACGCGAAGCATAAGCCAGATCCTGGAGGAGAACTCGCATCCCCTGACCTCCGACGTTTGAATGTCACTAGCGTACACAAGGCAGGTGGAGGGCCACCTGGAGGTGAGATTTGGCCAGTGGATTCAATGCGATAGGGTGCGTAGGGACGGGAGAGGCGTTCGCAAGTGAGAACGGGTGTTCGAATTCGGACGGCGCGAGTGGCAAGACTGGTGCGAATCCGGATTGGCAGGGGCGGACGGGCGCGGTCGGCTGAGCGCGGTCGGCTGAGCGGGCGAGGCGGATCGACGGAGAGGGGGCAGGGGCGGATGAGGCAAGTGCAAAGATTGATGTTCCGGTGACAATGCGATGACAAGTGTCCAGGTGTGGCTCTCATAGGCTTGGATTGCTCGCGATGGGAGCTAAACGGTTCCTGTCGATGGCGCAATCCACGCTGCCCTTCGTGGCGCACATCGAGGAAGAAATGAACGACTTCACGAATACGATCTCCAGAGTGATGGTGACCTCTGCAATGCTGTGTGCCGTTTCTGGCGTTGCCCAGACGGTCCAGCACTACAAGCAGACCAACCTCGTGGCCGACACGCCGGGCGTGGCCGCCGTAACCGATCCCAACCTTGTCAATCCTTGGGGGCTGAGCCGCTCCTCGGGCAGTCCGTGGTGGGTCTCCGACAACGGAACGGGGATGTCGACGCTGTATGACGGATCGGGCAACATCGTTCCCCTGGTGGTGACGATTCCGAACTTCGACACCAAGCATCCGGCTCCGGGCACGCCGACGGGCACCATCTTCAACGGCACTTCGAACTTTGCACTTGCGCCCGGCAAGCCGGCGATCTTCCTGTTCGCGACGGAGGACGGAACGGTCTCGGGCTGGAACCCTGGTGTGAACGCCACGACGGCGACGATCAAGGTCAACCTGTACGGGAACGGCGTGTTCAAGGGAATGACGATGGCTACGGCCAGCGTGACGCCCGGGAATCCGCAGCCCTATCTCTATGTGGCGGATTTTCGCAAGAACATCGTGCGCGTGCTCGACACGAATTTCAACGGAGTGGGCGAGCTGGAGGCGCGCTTCTACGACAAGATGATTCCGGCCGGGTATGCTCCGTTCAACGTGCAGAACATCGGCGGCAACCTGTACGTCTCATTTGCGATGCAGGACAGCGAGAAGCACGATGAGGTGGACGGCGCGGGACTGGGCTATGTGGATGTGTTCACGCCCGAGGGCAGGCTGCTGCAGCGGCTTCAGCATGGGCCGTGGATGAATGCTCCCTGGGCCATGGTGCAGGCGCCGACGGACTTTGGCCAATATAGCCACGACATCCTGGTGGGACAGTTCGGCAGCGGCGAGATTCTGGCGTTCAACCCGATCAACGGAGCTTTCCTCGGCAAGCTGTTGGACACGAACGGCGCGACTCTGCACATCGACGGACTGTGGGGATTGGGCTTCGGGAACGACGGCAAGGCAGGTCCGGCGACCACGTTGTACTTCTCTGCTGGTCCCGACGGCGAGCAGCACGGTCTGCTAGGCACGCTCACCGCGGTGGAGAACACGCAGGGGAACGACCGATAAGCTGAAATTTTCTGTTTGCGGCGGAGTGAGAGCTTCGCCTTTCCCCAGATCGGCGGGCTAGGTGGTGGGCCCCATCCTTGGCGCAAGAAGGATGCGCGAAGGGTGGGGCGCCCGCGTCAGGCGGAGTGTTGATTCTTCCACATGAGGTAGAGGCCCCAGGCGGCTACAGTGCAGCCGTCGCCGATGGTGCCATCCATCATCATTCGCTCGAAGTCGGCGAGGGGCACGGAGCGCACGATGAGGTCGTGCTCTTCGGGATCGGGATCACCGGCAATGGGACTGAGTCCGCGCGCCAGAAAGACGTGCTGCTTTTGCCGGGTGAAGCCGTAGGCGATCCACAAGGTGCCGAGCTGGATCATCTCCGCGGCGTGCAGGCCGGTCTCTTCGCGCAATTCGCCACGAGCGAGCTCTTCGGCATCGACTCCTTCCATCTCCCATCCACCCTGAGGCAGTTCGAGGGCGCGCTCCTGTATGGTGTAGCGGAACTGCTCGACGAGCCAGATGCGGTCGCCGTCGATGGGCAGAATGATGGCCGCATCCTCTTTTTCAACCACCCCGTAGATTCCGGGTTTGCCATTGGAGCGGAGGATATCGTCCTCGCGCAGGCGCATCCAGGGATTGCGATAGACTTCACGGCTGGCCACAGTCGTGATGGAGGCCTTTTCAGTGCCGGAGTGTGGGGATGTCGGTTGGGTCACAGCAATAGTGTGCCACGAGCGATCCATGGGATTGGTGGCGTTCTCCTTCTCTGAGTCATCGTCCAAGCGGGGCGATTTCTTGAACCTTCGCGAGCTAAATCTCTGCGGGAGAGGCATTCAGCAGAGCTGAGGCGGGGGAGTGGCCGGCGGGACGGGGAAAATTCATTGACAGGAAGCTGGGAAAGCGCTAACCATAGTCTGCTCTTCTGACCGAGCCAAACAGCAGTGCGAGCTAGAGCTCGGCATGTATTGCGTCGTCGGCTTCGCTTTACCGGCGCTGCCCCTCTTCGCTCTGTTCCCGGGGCATCGGCGGCACAAACGAGCGCTCCGCAGTCGGTTCAGCACTGCGTTCGGTGTGCGTAGGCGAGAGCTGTCCAGTGCCAAAGTCCAGAACGAAAGGAATGCAGGCATGAGGTCTTCTCGCAGGCTTTTGGGCCTAGTCTTGGTTTGCTGCGGTGCGGTGTTGGCGCAGGGTAGTACGGCGCAGAGCCCACATGTGAATTTCATTGATGTGCCGGATGCGGGCACGGGCTTTGGGCAGGGGACGTTTCCTGTGGCTATGAACAAGCTTGGTTGGATTACCGGGTACTACGTCCGGTCGGATTACTCGACGCACGGATTTTTGCGCACGCCACAGGGAGACTACCTGGTCTTCGACGCGCCGGGGCAGAACACCGTGCCCACCTGCCTGAATGGGACGGGAGAGATCGCAGGATCGTTTCTCGATGCACTGACGTCGCAGGCGCGCGGATTTGTGCGCGCGGCGGATGGGACGATCACAGTGTTCGATGCACCGGGCGCCGATGGCACGGCAGATGAGCAGACGTGGCCCACAGGCATCAGCAATGACGGACACATTGCGGGAACGGAGCGAGATCCAGCCCATGTGTCGCATGGGTTCCTGCGTTCACCGGACGGCAAATTTGTGCGCTTCGATGCTCCTGGTGCAGGGAGCGGGCATGAAGAAGGCACGTTTGTTGCGGGGATGAACGACAAGGATTACATCACCGGCTGGTTCGTGTTCAATAGCGTGCTGAAGGGCGGATATGTTCGCTCTTCCAATGGCAGCATCACGACGTTCGCGATTCCTACGCCGGGAGCGATTACGCCTGCACAGGGCGGCGTGATCCCGTTCTCCCTGGTGCCGGGAGGAGGCGCAGAGGGACGCAGCATCAACATGGGCGGCACGGTGGTGGGCGACTATGTCGAGAACAGCCGCGAACATGCATTCCTACGCTTCGCCAACGGCAAGGTGACGACGTTCACGCTGCAGGGCACAGCGAGCGGAACAACCAGCAAGGTCGATCTGAATACGCTGGGCGCCAGCATCAACAACGAGGGCGTAATGGCTGGAGTTTCTGTGGACGAAGGGGGCGTGAGTCACGCCTTCGTCCGGCTCCGCAATGGAACCGTGGAGCAACTGAGCCTGCCTTTGGATAGTACGCCGACGCGTTACGCGGATCGCTTCAATGGAACTGCCGCACAGCAGATCACCGATCTGGGCGGCGTGGTCGGGTACTACACGGGCGCATCGTACGTCTACCACGGCTTTGTGTGGTGGCCATAGACGAGCCGCCTGGTCGTTGCTGGCTTGCGTACGCGGGGAGTCCTCCCCAAGGTGATGGACTCCCGACGTGCAGATGACGTGTTCACCGGTGCGAATCGCGCATCGGTTCTCAGGGCCCCTTGTTTATCTTTCATTCCCCCGGCCATCGACTCGGCCGAACAGCGGCAGTGTCGATCGCAATCGGGTGCAAACAGGCCGAGCGTGCAAGCGACGTGAAGCGGAACCGTAGCTGGTCTAAGCGAAAGGAATACGGCTTATGAAGAATCACTGGCCATTGTTGTGCGTCATCGCGTTTTCATTGGGATCGATGCAAGCGCAAGAGAGGGCGAAGTGTAAGTCGCATGTGGAGTACATCGACGTGCCGACCCAAGCTACGACGGAACTGGGGATGAAGCCGTCTATGGTGACGACCAAAGGGATGTTCCAAGGCCAAGGCACGCGGCCATCGAGCATCAACAAGTTCGGGGCGGTGGCGGGCTGGTATTGGGATGGTGGAGGGACGCTGCACGGGTTCCTGCGCACGCCGGGCGGTGCCTACGTAATTCTTGATGCGCCTGGTGCTGGCGTGGCGAGCGGCCAGGGAACGGCGCCGTGCTGCATCAATGCTGCGGGGCAGATTGCGGGGACGGAGATTGTGCCGATTCCGGGCGATCCATATGGGGTGTACTACCGGGGATTTGTGCGAGCGCTGGATGGGACCTACACGGTGTTCGATCTGCCCTGGTCGGGAACATCCGCTGGGGAAGGCCCGATCATGACTGCATTCACTGAACGGGGCGACGTGGCGGGCGAATACTTTGGCCCGGATCTTGCGCTGCACGGCTTCGTCCGGAATGCGGATGGCACATTCGAGCGCTTCGATGCCCCGGATGCCGGCAGGGGCGAGGGGTGGAACTACTATTTCGGCACGTACGTAGCGGCCATGAACGATCGAGGGTTTGTGGCGGGCACATCGGCATTCCGAGGTGGTTCAGAGGGGTACGAGCGTTCTTCCGACGCGGGGTTTAAGACGCTGAAGGCTCCTGGTGCGGTGTTCACCGAGGGGCAGAGCATCAATCTGGCCGGCTCGGCGGTGGGAGATTATGTGGGAGATGACGTAGTCAGCCACGGTTTTCTGGGTTCGGCGAACGGAGACATGACGAGCTTTGATGTTCCCGCGGCGGGCAAAGCCCAGCTGCCCCACGCATTCTATATGGCTGGGACTTATCCGACGAGCATCAACCGAGTGGGCGAGATTGCAGGCTCGTATATCGACGCGGATGCGGTCAGCCATGCCTTTCTGCGTACTCGTCATGGGGGGATTGTGGGGTTGACGATCCCGGAGGCGAGCACGACGATGATCAGCCCATTTGTGCCGGCCGGCACCATGGCGCTGCAAGTGAGCGATCGAGGAGCCGTGGTGGGGTACTACACGGATGCGAACGATGTGGATCACGGTTTCGTGTGGTGGCCTTAGAAACAGGCGCGCAGTGTCGCGCATTCGAATGCGGCACTGCGCGGCAAGCACAGGGTGCGGACTGTTCAGGAAGTAAGCTGGTAGGGATGGTTACGCTGCGGCGTACGCACATCCTGAACAGGCGAGCGAATCGCCGTTCCCTGGAGCGAGCGAATGATTGTTGTTGACGAGATTGCAGAGCTATCCACCTCGTACGGATCGATGCGCACGCATATCGTGCGGCCCGATGCGCCGGGCAAGTACCCGGGCATCGTCTTCTACTCGGAGATCTTTCAGATCACGGGGCCGATTCACCGCACCGCCGCACAGTTGGCGGGTCACGGCTACATTGTGGCGGCACCCGAGATCTATCACGAGTTCGAAGCGCCGGGAACGGTGCTGAAGTACGATCAGGCCGGTGCAGATCGCGGCAACGAACTCAAGATCGCCAAGGAGCTGGGCAGCTACGATGCAGATGCGCGCGCGGTGCTGGACCACCTGAAGACGCGGCCGGATTGCAGCGGGCAGCTGGGCGCAATGGGGATCTGCATTGGCGGGCACCTGGCGTTTCGGGCGGCCTTTCAGCCGGACGTGCGCGCCACGGTGTGTTTCTATGCCACGGACATTCACAAGGGCAGCCTGGGCAAGGGCATGCAGGATGATTCGCTGGAGCGCGCCAAAGAGATTGAGGGCGAACTGCTGATGGTGTGGGGACGGCAGGACCCGCACATTCCGCTGGAAGGGCGGATGAAGGTCCTGAACCGGCTCAATGAACTGGGCACGCGCTTGAGCTGGCTCGAGGTGAATGGGGCCCATGCGTTTCTACGCGATGAGGGTCCGCGCTACGATCCGGAGCTGGCACGGAGCTGCTTTGGGATGGCGCTGGACTTATTCCACCGCAAGTTGCATTTCGGGGACGACGCCGATGCCCGGCAGGGCTAGTGCCGTGTAGCAAAGACTCCCTCCTGAATCCGGGTGCCCCATCCTCGCTCGCCATGCAGCACACTGCGATTGCTGACATGGGTCGCGATGGCGTGCTTGAAGATCAACTGCTCCTGGCTGTTGTTCTCCAGAGGCACCGAATATTTGTCAAAGAAGCGAATTTTCCCTGTAAGTTTGACTCCGCTGACCAGGTAAATGGTGATGGGGGTCTTATCCTTGTCACTGGAAACTGATTGACATTCGGATAGAAGCGGAGGATACTCCGGTCCGCACAGAAACTCTGTCAATCCGCCGCATTTGAATTGCGCAGCGGCGTCCCGTAAAGCAGGGCCCCTCACTCAACGAAAACTGCGTCCCTCACTTGGCTCCTAACCAGGTCAGAGCGCAGGACGTGTCCGCCTGTTCGGGTTGGCTTGGACCTGAGTTTGAAACGCGCGGAAAGGCGGCGCCGCCTGGCGCCTTCAACCCGGAAGGAGTGAATTTATGAAAAATCGTCGCTGGCTATTGTGGGTGATTGCAGCCTGTTTTGCTTCGGCCTACGCGCAAAACGCGCAGGACCCGCAGGACAGAGTGATGAAGACCCCCCACGTCGACTACATCGATGCCCCAGGCGCCGCAACCGGGGAAGGCGATGGGACGATTCCTGTCGCCATGAACAAAGCTGGGGAAATTACCGGTTGGTATCGGGACGCCAACGGCAATTACCACGGATTCCTGCGCACCCGGAAAGGAGAGTACATAAACATCATTTTGCCAGGAGGAGAGGATTCGATTCCCAGTTGCATCAACAAGGCAGGCGCGGTCGCAGGGACCTTTTACGACCGTCAGGCGGGTTGGCGAGGGTTCTTGCGCGCTCCGGACGGAACGATCACGGTGTTTGATGCGCCTGGGGGCTTCACGCGGGCTGAAGCGATCAATGACGATGGCCAGGTTGCCGGCATCTTCAGACCTGAAGGGGGAAGAAAGCGCCCCTTTTTGCGCTACCCGAATGGCAAAATCGTAACGTGGGGGACCCCGGGCGGAAACATGGAGTTATACGACACCCCCCATGTGTGGGGCGTGAACAGCAAGGGGTATGTCGTGGGCGACTACCTCTACTACAGAAGTTCGCACTCCATTTCGAACCCTGTTTCGAACGCCATGTGCCCGACCTGCACCACTCACTCTGGCGTGTTCCTGCGTAATCCCAACGGGAAGCTCTCCACCTTCGAGCCTTTTACTTTCACCTATGCGACTGGCATCAACGCGGGCCTCACAATCGTTGGTTACGATGGTTGGTACGAGGACGGGGGCGCAAGAGGTTTCCTACTCTTCGCTAACGGAACGAACACGAGATTTAGTATTCGAGGGGCGAAAGGGACTTATCCAGCATCGATTAACCAAGAAGGCGAGGTCGCCGGTTCCTATCTCGATCAGACCGGCGTGAACCACGCATTCTTCCGTTCCCGCCATGGCGCCGTAAAGGAACTGACCATTCCTGAAGCGAGTACTCAACCCTCCAGCGGCACCGCGGCTGTGCAGGTGAACGATGTCGGCGGTGTGCTTGGCTACTACACCGACGTCAACCATGTCTTTCACGCGTTTGTCTGGTGGCCGTGAGCCCTATCGATCCCGCAGCCGGTATGCGCGCAGGCGCCCGATCAGCGATGCCGGTCCGGTGACGGACAGGTGCACGAGATTGCCCTCGTACTCGCGCCGATGAATCAGCATGCCGGCTTCGATGGCGGCCAGTACCGCGCCTTCGTGCTGCGGGATGCGCAGCTCGGCATCGAGAAGCGGATCGGTGTGAAGGGCGTCGTCGATGGCCTGGAGGAGGGTGTTGATGCCTTCGCCGGTACGGGCGGAGACGGGCACGATGGGACGCGACTCGGCCATGAGCGCGGAGTGTTCGGGCTCGGGCAGCAGATCAATTTTGTTCAAGACTTCAATGCGCGGCTTGGAGAGCGCTTCCAGTTCTCCGAGGACCTTCTCGACCTGCAATTTTTGTTCTTCGCCGTAGGAGGAGGCAGCGTCGCGCACGTGCAAGAGCACTTCGGCCTGCTCCACTTCTTCGAGCGTGGCCCGGAAGCTGGTGACCAGTGTGTGCGGCAGGTTGCGGATGAATCCCACCGTGTCTGACAGCAGCACTTTGCGCCGGCTGGGGAGCTCGATGGCGCGGAGCTTGGGGTCGAGGGTGGCGAACATGCGGGCGGACTCGAGGACCTGTCCGCCGGTGATGCGGTTAAAGAGAGTGCTTTTGCCGGCGTTGGTATAGCCCACCAGCGCGACCGTCGGCACTGGGACAGCTTCCCGCCGCTGGCGCTGCTGGCGGCGGACGCGGCGGACGGAGTCGAGGTCGAGCTTGAGCTGGTCGATCCGCCTTTGAATGCGCCGGCGATCGGTCTCGAGTTGCGTCTCGCCCGGTCCGCGGGTCCCGATGCCGCCGCCCAGCTGCGACATGGCCTTGCCCCGTCCAGTCAGGCGGGGAAGCATGTACTCCAATTGAGCCAATTCCACCTGAAGCTGGCCTTCGCGGGTGCGGGCGTGGCGGGCAAAGATGTCGAGGATAAGCTGGGTGCGGTCGAGGACCCGGCAGGGCAGGGCGCTCTCGAGGTTGCGCAGCTGGGTGGGGGACAGATCGTGGTCGAAGAGGACCAGGTCGGCGCCTGGGTAGAGCCGGCGATCCCGGCAATTTCTTCGACTTTCCCGGCGCCGATCAGGGTGGCGGGGTCGGGACGGCCGCGGCGCTGCATGACTTCCGCGGCGACCTCGGCTCCAGCACTGGTGACCAACTCGCGGAATTCGGCGAGAGATTCATCGGCGTCGAAGGTGGTGAGGGGGGCGCCGTGAGGGGCGGGGGCGGAGCGCAGGGGCTCGGCGGAGGGTGTCTCGGTGTCCGGTTGTGACGGGGTGGTTTGGAGACGTGCAGCAGCTCTCGCGGCTTCTACGCCGGCGCGCTGGATGCGGGAGCGGACTGTGAAGTCCACTCCCACGAGGATTGCTCGTTCCGTATGACCACTCCGGAGACTCTGCTCTTTCCCCGAGCGACCGGTATCAATGCCGTTGCTGTTTCCCTCAACTTCCAATGGGGACGGCTCCTCGGGTTCCGTCGCCGGCGCCTGAGGACGCGGGGGCGGCGGAGGAGACACTCACCGGAGCGGGGCCAAGGCCGGTGTGCATAGACGCCGGGCGGTGCTCGCCATGAAGAACACTACGATTGCTGACCACGGTCGAGATGGCGTGCTTGAAGATCAACTGCTCCTGGCTGTTGTTCTCCAGAAGCACGGAATACTTGTCAAAGGAGCGAATTTTCCCGGTGAGCTTGACGCCGCTGACCAGGTAAATGGTGATGGGGGTCTTGTCCTTGCGAACGGTATTCAGGAAAGTGTCCTGAATATTTTGTGCCGGCTTATTTTCCATTGTGCCGATCTCCTGATTTCCTTAGCGGTTTGGATAGTGCGGAACGTCATTTCGTCTGCCGAACAAATGCACGGGAGAGGCGCTGGAAGTCCCATGGGCCTCTAAGTCCCGTAATGTGACAACAGTATAGCTGTTCCGGGAGGTTTTCAACCTCACGCCGTACGGAAGTGCGGTTACCACCCCGTTGGATGCAGGGGAGGGCCGAAAGCGTTGAACCCGGCTGCTAGCATGAAGGGGTGAAAGAGAGTGCGGCTGTACCGGTACCTTCCCCTGTGCCCATGCTGGATTTGGAGCGTCAGTATGCTCCGTTGCGCGAGGAGCTGCGGGAGGCGGTGACGGGGGTTCTCGACTCGCGGCAGTTCATCCTGGGGGATGCGGTGGCCCGCTTTGAGGGGACGGCCGCGGCTCAGCTGGGAGTGAAGCACGCGGTGGGCTGCTCCTCCGGGACGGACGCGCTGTGGCTGGCTCTGGCCGCCGCCGGAATCAAGCCGGGGGACACTGTTCTCACCACGCCATTCAGCTTTTTTGCTTCGGTAAGCGCGATTTTGCGGGCCGGGGCGAAGGCGGTGCTGGCGGATATCGATCCGGTCAGCTTCAATCTCAGTCCAAAGGCAACGGCGGCCGTGCTCGATGGGCCGCGCGGCCGGGGCGTGAAGGCGCTGCTGCCTGTCCATCTGTACGGCCAGTGCGCCGATTGGGATTCCTTCGGCCGGCTGGGCCGGGAACGCGATCTGCGACTGATTGAAGATGCCGCGCAGGCATGGGGCGCGGAGTGGAAGGGCGTGAAGGCCGGCGGGCTGGGCGATGCAGCCGCGTTCAGCTTTTATCCCACCAAGAACCTAAGCGCGGCGGGCGATGCGGGTATGGTGGCCACCAACAGGGATGAGTTGGCGGAGCGAGCCCAAATGCTGCGCCAGCACGGGATGCGGCGACGCTACTATCACGACGAGATAGGCTGGAATACGCGCATGGACGGCTTCCAGGGTGCGATCTTGCAGGTGAAATTAAAGTACATCGCCGGATGGAATGAGGCGCGGCGGGCAGTGGCGGCGAAGTACGACGAGCTGTTTCGCGCCGCCGGAGTGGCGGAGACAGGTCCGTACCCGCAGCACGGGGTGGTGTTGCCGCGAGAGATGGAAGGCTGCCGGCATGTGTGGCATCAGTATGCGATTCGCACGGCGAAGCGCGATCAGCTGCGGGCCTTTCTTTCAGACCGGGGAATTGGTTCGGAGATTTACTATCCGGTGCCGCTGCACCTGCAAGATGCACTGCAGCAGTTGGGGTATGGGGAAGGCGACTTTCCTGAGGCCGAGCGCGCTGCACGCGAGGTGCTGGCGTTGCCGATGTTCCCGGAGCTGCGGGAGGAAGAGCAGCAGACGGTGGTAGGTGCGATTGCGGAGTTTCTGAGCGCCGCCTAGGTTTGCGCTGCGGTGTGGGGCCGGTCCACCAAACCCGCGCACTGCGCTTTTCAATCTGGGAGCCGGTTGGCTATGATGGCGCTCCATGTTCTCTTATGACTCCGACCTTCTTGCGGCCGTAGAGGCTGCGCCGCAGTCCATTGCCGACGTGTTGGGCACCATGCAGCGGATTGAATCGCTCTGTGTGGATGGCGACGGGCTGAAATGGTTCAACTGGCTCTATTTCGCAGTGACCCAGGCAGTGGAAACGAGGGTGAGCGCGGGCAGTTTCGGCGATCTGGCCTGGCTGGCGGCTCTGGATGCACAGTTTGCGGGATATTACTTTGCGGCAATCCGGTCGAGCTTGACGGGTGCTCCCACGCCGGGCTGCTGGCAGGCCTTGTTTGCGCAGCGGGGTTGTACGGCGGTGGCGCGGATCCAATTTGCCTTCGCGGGGATGAACGCGCACATCAATCACGATCTGCCGCTGGCGATTGTGGCCACGTGCAAGCCCTCGGGGCTGACTCCGCAGCACGGCACGGTACAGTACAACGACTTCACGGCGGTGAATACGATTCTTGATCCGCTCATCGATGAAGCGAAGCAGACGCTGCACTTGCGGCTGTTGGGCGACGCTCTGCCGCCGGTCTCACGGCTTGAGGACACGCTGGCGGCGTGGAGCATGGCGGCGGCGCGGGAGGCAGCGTGGAACAATGCGGAGCTGCTGTGGCATCTGGGGGACGCTCCACTGGCCGCGACGGCGTTTCTGGACACACTGGATGGATTGACCGCAGTGGCGAGCAAGACGCTGCTGGTGCCGGTTCCATAGGCGCGGAGCGATGGGAATAAAGCCGCGATGCCGTAGAATCTCCCTAACATGAAGTGTCCCTATTGCGGGTTTGCGCAAGATCGCGTGGTGGACTCGCGCGAGAGCAAGGAAGCGGATTCGATTCGGCGGCGGCGGGAGTGTGAGCGCTGCAATCGCCGCTTCACCACCTATGAGCGCATCGATGAGATTCCTTACATGGTGGTCAAGAAGGACGGACGGCGAGAGCGGTTCGACCGCCAGAAGGTGCTGAGCGGGCTGCTGCGGGCGTGTGAAAAGCGGCCGGTCTCGTCGAGCCAGCTGGAGAAGGTGGTGGACGCGACGGAGAGCTTCCTGATCGATGCGCCCGAGCGGGAGCGTTCGACGCGGGAGATTGGCGAGCTCATTATGGACCACCTCAAGGGGCTGGACACGGTGGCCTATATCCGCTTTGCGTCGGTGTATCGGGATTTCAAGGACGTGCGCGAGTTCAAGGAAGAGCTGGAAGGGCTGCTGGAAGGCGTACGGGGCGGTAAGGGGAAGAAGTAGCTCCTGGCTGTCAGCTGCCAGCTAACAGCTACGATCCAAACGCCACAGCCGCATCGCGGCGCAGACCAGCGCGATACCCTAGAAACCAGGAGCTAGAAGCTAGAAGTTATGTCAGAGACCAAGACACACAAAGTCACGTTAATCCCTGGCGACGGCATCGGACCGGAAGTCACGCAAGCCGTTGTGCGCATTCTTGAAGCCACCGGCGTGAAGTTTGAGTGGGAGCGCTTCGCCGCAGGGGCGGAGGCCTTCGAGATCTTTGGGGAGTACATTCCCGCCGCGCTCTACGAATCGATCGAGCGCAACAAGGTGGCGCTGAAGGGACCGGTGACGACCCCGATCGGGGGAGGTTTCAAGAGCATCAATGTCACGTTGCGCAAGAGGTTCGATCTGTTCGCCAACTTCAGGCCAATCAAGTTGCTGCCGGGGCTGGACTCGAAGTGGCCGGGCGTGGATCTGATCATTGTCCGCGAGAACACCGAAGGCGAGTATGTGGGGCTGGAGCACGAGGTGGTGCCGGGGGTGGTGGAGAGCATCAAGGTCATCACCGAGAAGGGTTCGACGCGTATTGCCAAGTTCGCCTTCGATTATGCGCGCAAGCATGGGCGCAAGAAGATTCACTCCATCCACAAGGCCAACATCATGAAGCTGTCGGATGGGCTGTTTCTGCGCTGCGCGCGCAAGGTAGCGGAGGACTTCCCGGATATCCAGTATGGGGAGCACATCATCGATAACACCTGCATGCAGCTGGTGATGAATCCGTACCAGTACGACACGCTGCTGCTGGAGAATCTGTATGGTGACATCGTGAGCGACCTGTGCGCGGCCTTTGTGGGTGGATTGGGGCTGGTACCGGGGGCGAATCTGGGTGCCGACTGCGCGATCTTCGAAGCGGTGCACGGGTCGGCTCCGGATATTGCGGGCAAGGATATCGCCAATCCGACGGCGTTGCTGCAATCCGCGATTCTGATGCTGCGCCATTTGGACGAGGAGGCAGCGGCGGACCGGGTACAGAAGGCGCTGGAGACGGTCTATTCCGAGCGCAAGAGTCTTACTCGCGACGTGGGCGGGACCTGCGGGACGACGAAGTTTGCAGAGGCGATTTTGGCGGCGCTGTAGAGAAACAAACTTTGGAAAGATCCGCAATGCGCAGGTCTGGAGACCCGCGCTACAGCCGGCTAGGAAGCCGGCGCTACGGTTAATTAGAAACGAGAGCGGCCCCGGGAGTGAACTCCTGGGGCCGCGGCTTTTTTCGAGCTACATCTTGGGTTTTTGGCCGGTGAGACGCAGCAGGTCCTCGGGAGACCGCAATCGGCTCAGGGGGATGATGTCGAAAGCCAAGGGGATGCGGAGCATGATGGGGCGGCCGGCGACTTTGATGGTGCTTTCGCGGTTTTGCGCCAGAATGCGCGAGACTTCGGCGTTGAGGATGCCCTCGTTGGGGCGATTCTGCAGGACGGCGAGCAGGCTGGAATCGCTCCAATGATAGATCTTGTCGTTCCCCTGCAGGCCCGAGGTGAGGAAGGAGGAGACGGCCATGAGGCAGTCTTGCACCGCTTCGATCCCGAAGCGCTGGCTGATGATCTCCATGCAGCGGAGTTGGAAGAGAACCACGAATCCGTCCTCTTTACGTTCCATGACCCCGCGGATTTGTTCCATGGCCTTGCCGCCGCCGAGCAGGCCGGCAGCATTGTCGTTGGCGGTTGACTGGTTGGTCTGCCGCAGGGCGCTCTTCTCCCCTTGGGCAGCGTTGGGGCCGAGGGGGTCGAGGAATTTCTCCAAGGCCGTCCGCCAATCCCGTACCTCATTGCCGAGCTTCAAATTGCGCACGCTGTGCAAGAGTTCGGAGGCCTCCGGGGAGCCGCTGGGGATGCCCATGGTGGTTAAGAGCTGCGTGAACATCTCGTTCAGCAGTCCCTGCCAAGCAGCCTGGGTATCGCGAATACACGTTTCCGCGGCTTTGTTGTAGGTTTCAAATTCCTGGATGAGGGTCCGGGTCAGGATCAGCTTCTCGTCTTCTGAAGTTGGTTCGGGAACCTGCAGCGCGAGGCGGCCTACGTTGGAGCGGAACTCGCGGTAGCTGTCCGGCTCGACTGCCGGAACGTTCATTGCAATGCCCTCGAGCAAGAGTGCCATGCAGCGCTCGCCGATGGGGATCAGTTCGACATCGTCGGGCCTGGGTAGACCCTTGGTACTCCGGAGGTTCATGGGGACTACTCCCAATCAGACACTTATCGGCGGACCAGCATAAATTTCCTATCGGCTGGGCGGAGCGGAGCAATAGTTTTACGGGAAATTGTTGCTTGAAAAGCAAAATCGGGGTCAGGGAGGGCGGGCAGGTGCCGGAGGGGTAGAGGTGGGATCTGGCGAAACGGGGCTGGTTGGAGGTTCGGCTTCCTGTACACTGAAGGGTTACGATCATGCAAAGCAAATACCCTATTGGCATTCTGGGCGCGACCGGTATGGTCGGCCAGCGTTATATTCAGCTTCTCGAAAACCATCCCTGGTTTGAGATCACCTGGCTTGCGGCCAGCGACCGCTCCAGCGGCAAGCCTTATGGCGAGGCGGCGAAGTGGCGGCTTGATACTCCGCTGCCGGAGCGCGTCGCCAAGATGATGGTGTCGCCCGCGGATCCGGCAGGAGCTCCCAAGATCATCTTCGCGTCGGTGGATGCGGCCTTCGCGCGGGAGCTGGAGCCGAAGTTCGCCGAGGCCGGCTGCGCGGTGCTCTCCAACTCGAGCGCCTTCCGCATGACGCCTAACGTTCCCCTGGTGATTCCGGAGGTAAATGCCGATCACCTGCACCTGATCGAGGAGCAGCCGTCGCGCAAGCAGTCGGGCGGCTACATGGTGACCAACCCCAATTGTTCGACGATTGGGCTGGTGATGGCCCTGAAGCCGATCGAGGAGCGTTTCGGGATCGAACAGATCTTTGTGACGACCATGCAGGCGGTGAGCGGCGCGGGGTACCCGGGTGTGGCTTCCATGGACATCCTGGATAACGTCGTCCCGTATATCGGCAGCGAAGAAGAGAAGATGGAGGCCGAGACCCTGAAGTTGCTCGGTAAGCTGAACGGCCCTCATGTCGACCCGCTCGCGGCCAGAATCACGGCCCACTGCAATCGCGTTCCGGTGGTGGACGGGCACACGGAGTGCGTGTCGATCAAGCTGGCCAAGCCGGCGACCCGGGAAGAGCTGCTGGCGGCATGGAATGAGTACAAGCCGCTGGCCGGCAAGGATCTACCCTTCGCGCCTGCGCAGCCGGTGCATTTTGCGGATCAGCCGGATCGTCCTCAGCCCCGCCTGGACCGCAATCGCGAAAAGGGCATGGCGGTGACGGTGGGCCGTTTGCGGCCTTGCAGCCTGCTGGACTGGAAGTTTGTGCTGCTGTCGCACAACACGGTGCGCGGGGCTGCGGGAGCTACCATTCTGAACGCCGAGCTGCTGGCCAGCCTGGGCAAACTGGAGACCGCGGTAGAGACCGCCGTGGGCGCGTGGGGCGCGCACCCGACCGCCAAAGACCGGGCACGATGCGAAGAGACTCGTGCCGAAAGAATGGTTGCGTGGTGGTTACACACCCTGTTGCCGGGTACGACGGACGCCCGTTCGCAGCCCATGAAGGTGAGACTTTTCGCATGAGTATCGTAGTGATGAAGTTTGGCGGCACGTCGGTGGAGGATCCGGCGGCTATCTCGCGTACAGCTTCCATCGTGGCGGGCCGGGTGGCCATGGGCAAACAGCCGGTGGTGGTGGTTAGCGCCATGGCAAAGGTCACCGACCAGTTGCTGCGTTGTGCTGCGGCAGCGGCGCAAGGCGATCGCACGGGAGCCTTGGCCATCAGCTCGCGGTTGCGGGCCCGGCATCGCGAGACGGCCTCTGAGCTGGTGAAGGATCCAAAAGAGTCCATCGCGCTGGTGAACTGGATCGACGAGAAGTTCGATGCGCTGGATGAGGTGCTGCGCGGACTGGCCGCCATTCTGGAGCTGACACCCCGCATCTCCGACCTGATCGTCAGCTATGGCGAGAGGCTCTCCAGCCGCATGATTGCGGCAGCTTTCGCGGAGCGCGGCATCAATGCGGTGCATGCGGACTCGCGGCAGATCATCATTACGGATTCGCAGTTTCAGAAGGCCGTGCCCATCGACGCGGCGATCGAGAAGAAGGCCGAAGAGAAGCTGTTGCCGCTGATCGCGCAGGGACGAGTCCCGGTCATGGGTGGCTTCATCGGCTCGAACGAGGCGGGGATCACGACGACGCTGGGGCGGGGCGGTTCGGACTTCACGGGAGCTTTGGTAGGCGGCGCGCTGCAGGCCGAAGCCATCGAGATCTGGACGGACGTGGACGGCATCATGACCACCGATCCGCGGGTGTGCCCCGATGCGCTGCGGGTGAAGGTGATCAGCTTTGAAGAAGCTGCGGAGTTGGCATACTTCGGAGCGAAGGTGCTGCATCCCGCGACGATTCTGCCGGCGGTGAAGAAGAACATCCCGGTGCTGGTGCTCAACAGCAAGAATCCATCCAACGAGGGCACGCGGATTATTTCCCTGGCACCGCACTGTCAGAGCCCGTTCAAATCCATTGCGGTGAAGAAGAAGCTGAGCATCATCGATGTGGTTGCCAGCCGCATGCTCATGACGCACGGCTATTTGAAGACCATCTTCGACATCTTCGACAAGCATCAGACCGCTGTGGATATGGTATCGACCAGCGAGGTCTCGGTTTCGCTGACGGTGGATTCGAATGACAAGCTGCCGGCGATTGCCGCCGACCTAAGCAAGCTGGCGGATGTGAAGTACGAGGGCAAGAAGGCCCTGGTATGTCTGGTGGGCGAGGATATTCGCGGCAAGAACGGGATGGCGGCACAGGTGTTTGCAGCGGTTCGCCACATCAATGTGCGCATGATTTCGCAGGGCGCCAGCGAGATCAATATGAGCTTCATGATCGAGGAGGACGATGCGGACGAGGCAGTACGCTCGCTGCATGCCGCGTTCTTCCAGAATCCCGATCCGGCGATCTTCGATGTCGAAGCGAGGAAGCAGCTGACAGCCAATAGCTAACGCCAATCGCTGACGACATGTAGCTCGCTGACTCCTGTATGCTGTCAGCTCAAGGAATCATTCATGCTCTTTCTCGTCCTTGGTAAAGGGAAAACTGGATCGCTCGTGGCCGAGGTGGCACGCGAGCGCGGTCATGGGGTGCGGTCGCTGGATGTGGCGGAGAACCGCGGGGCGACAGCTCTGACCGCTCCGACACTGGCGGGTGTCGATGTGGTGATCGATTTCACCAATCCCGACGCCGCTGTAGAGAACATGCGCGCGGTGCTGGCGCTGGGCTGCCGCATCGTTGTGGGTACAACGGGCTGGTATTCGCAGCTGGACACGATGCGGGGCATCGCGGAGCGGCGGGGCGGCGCTTTGCTGTACGGAACCAACTTCTCCATCGGCGTGCAGAAGCTGTTTCGGCTCACCGCTGAGGTGGCCAAACTGGACGGCTATAACTTCTCGATCTCGGAGACTCACCACACCACCAAGCTGGATGCACCTTCCGGCACGGCGATCACGCTGAAGGAGATCATTCAGGCAGCGCACCCGGGCCTGGATGTACCGGTGACCTCGCAGCGCGTGGGCGATGCGAAGGGCGAGCACGTGGTGGTGGCGCAAGGACCAGACGACGTGCTGGAGCTTCGCCATGATGCACATTCCCGACGCGGTTTCGCGCTGGGCGCAGTGCGCGGTGCGGAGTGGCTGGTGGGCAAAAAGGGCACCTTCGACTTCCGCGAAATCTTCGATCAGCTCTGAGCCGGAGCAATTCTGAGCAATCGTGGGCTGCCGGGTAGACCGAGCAGCCCAGCACGCATCACGACGAGAACGCGCAGCTCCGTCGATTCGGCGTGCTCGTGCTTTCCGCACTGTCGCGGCGGCCTGATAACGCAGACCCGCTATGATGGGGCGGGATGGCGAATACCTCGATTTTCAAAGACAAGTGGGCGCTGGTGACGGGTGCCAGCGCGGGCATTGGTGTTGCTCTGGCGCGCGAGTTGGCGGCGCAAGGGGCAAAGCTGGTCCTAACGGCGCGACGCACGGACCGGCTAGAGGCTCTGGCGGCGGAGTTTGCGGCTCACGGAATCGAGACTCGCACAGTGGCTGCCGATCTGAATGATCCTGCCGCGCCCCAGCAGATCTTCGACGCGACAGAAGGTGCAGGCATCCAGATCGACATCCTGGTCAACAATGCCGGGCTGGGGATGTTTGGCGAGTTCTACACCAATCCCATCGAGCAGGAACTGAGCCAAGTGCGGGTGAACTGCGAGGCCATGGTGCGCCTGGCGCGGCTGTTTGTTCCCCGCATGGTGGAGCGGCGGCGGGGCTGGGTGCTGATCACGGCCTCGACGGCGAGCTTCCAGCCAGTACCATACATCTCGACCTATGCGGCGACCAAGGTCTTCGACCGCTTCTTTGCGCTGGGCTTGGCGGAAGAGGTCGGGCGCTACGGAGTGAAGGTGACGGCGCTGTGTCCTGGGCCGACGGAGAGCGAGTTCTTCGAGGTAGCGAGGGCCGGGGCATTCAAGCGCCGGGTGCAGTCTGCCGAAGAGGTGGCGAGGCTGGGAATCAAGGCACTGGCACGCGGGCAGCGGACGATCATTCCTCACCGCAGCGGCCGGGCGACAGCGTTTGCAGTGCGCTTCTTGCCGGTGCGATGGATCACCGGGTTCGTGGAGCGTGCGGCGCGGAAGTCGCTGCCCGGTGCATAGAGCGCTATTGCGCGGTCCGCGGAGGCAAACGGGAGGGGCTGAAGCCGTTGAAGAAGCGCAAGATCTCTTGCGGCTGGCGGGCGCTGGCCGAGGGTGAGAGAGCCATCAGGCAGTAGAGCCGGTCGCCGACCAGAATGAGGCGAGCATCCAGAACGCCACCGCCATTGTTGTGCGCTGAGATCTCCCGGGCGGGAAAGCCAGCGATTAGGCTGGGCTTCTCCGTGTCCAGGATGGTCTGGGTTCGTCCCAGCATGCCGTCTCGCGCCATATCCAAGGTGCTATCGGGAGCGTCGCGATTAACGCGGACGACGGGTGGGTTGTCTTCCCAGGTAATGGCAAAGACAAGTTGAGAGCTGGGGTTGGCAACCAGCATGTGGACGGTGTCCGTCCCGCCAGTCTCATTGAAGGCGGGCGCCTGGCTGTTTTGCGGCTCACCCGGCATTTCCAGCGTGAAGCCGTCGGCTGGGCGGTCGACGGTTTGCCAATTCAGGTGGACGGGTTCGGGCTGGGGAGCAACGGAGGAGGTGGAGGCGGGCTCGAAAACGGGGTTCGTCGAGCGGATCCCCAGGTCGTCGCGGTGGAAATATAGGTAGGCTCCGCCGCCGGCGAGCAGAAGAAGGAGCAGCAGGATGAGCCAGAGCTTCACCAGACCAGAGTGCCAAGGGTCTTGATTTTCTGCAAGTTGAATCCGTATACTCAAGGAAACCCGGTTAACCGAACTGGACGCGGAATACGAGAAAAAGTTGAGCAACCTATTTCCTCGAGCTAACGTCCAATCAGTTAACAAGCAGAGGCTTCCCCGAAATATGACCCATCCAAGGTAGGTGTTCACTCCTTTTTGAAGGTCCCTCACGGGACCCCTTCTCCCACACTCCCTCCAGGACCCCCTCCTTTCAAAACGCCTCTCGAGCGGGCCTGCCGGAAGGCAGGCCCATGTGCTCTCCCCCCTCCTGATCGTTTTCCCTGACATTTCAGTCCCGATAGAATGATGGCGATGCCGTCTTCATTCGATTCCCGTTTATCCCTGGATCCCCAGTCTGTGCCGCCGAAGACCCCATTTGCTCCAGAGGAGCTTCGTCCACAGCCGGCCCTCACCCGGCAGGCTGCGAATGGAGTGGTCATTGTCCCTGTGCCGGGGTGGGAGGAGATGCCGTGGCTGCATCATGGCTTCAGCACCCGGCGGGGCGGAGTGAGCCGGGCATACGCTGTGGAAGGCGCTGATGGCGAACTGAATCTGGGCTTTACCGCGCATGACGAGCGAGAGAATGCGCTGCGCAACCGGGCGCTCCTGGCCGAAGCAGTGACCGGCCATGCCGGAACCCCGATTTTGGGACTCAGCCAGATCCACTCGGCCATTGTGGAGATCGCGGGTCCCGAAGCCCAGGGAAAGATTTGCAAGGGCGATGGCCTGATGACGGCGCAGCCGGGAGTTCTTCTGGCGGTGCAGACCGCGGACTGCGTGCCGGTGTTGGTTGCGGATCGCAAGCGGAGGGCCGTCGCGGCGTTCCATGCGGGCTGGCGGGGCACGGTGAAGCGCATTGTGGAGAACGGCGTCGGGCGGATGCGAATGGAGTTCGGCTGTGAGCCGGAGGATCTGGTTGCGGCGATTGGTCCTGCGATCGGTGCGTGCTGCTACTCGGTGGGGGAAGAGGTCATTTCGGAGTTCGATTCGCAGTTTGCGTATGCCGCGGAGCTGTTTCACGAGGTGTACGGCGGCGAGGCGCTCGAGACCACGTATCCTGCAACATTTCTGAGCCAAAGCGCGCCGGGGCATGCGTCCAGCGCGGTGAGGACGCACGTGAATCTGATCGAGGCGAATCGGAGGCAGCTGCTGGATGCAGGGCTGAAGGCGGAGGCGATCCAGGCGGTAGGCGGGTGCACAAGCTGCCAGCAGGAACTCTTCTTCTCGCACCGGGCCTCGCGGGGACATGCGGGCCGGATGATGAGCGTGATCGGAATGAAGGAGTGAGCGGGCAGGGTTTTCCAGGCCCCAGATGCGGGACCCGGAGGCTACCTCTTCCTTGAAAATGAAAGCAGGATCAATTCACGATCACGGCAGTGAGGAACGGCAAGATTTCGCGCAACGAGGGTGAGGGACGTACTTGGGGGTGGTGAAGGGCCGCTAGCTCATCCCGTGGGGGATGAGCTGCGAGGTTAGGAGGCTTTGGCGGCTTCGGCCTCTTCGGGGTTGACCAGGTCGCGGAGTTCTTTAGAAGGCTTGAAGTAGGGAACGCGCTTAGCGGGAACTTCGACGCGAGCGCCGGTTTTAGGATTGCGGCCAATGCGCGGATTGCGTTGGCGAATGCGGAAGGAACCGAAGCCGCGAATCTCAATTTTGTCGCCGCTTTGCAGAGCCCCGATCACGGAATCGAAAATGGTTTCGACGATGACCTCACCGTCCCGGCGAGTCAGGTCGCCCAGGCGGGTTACTTTTTCCACCAGATCAGCCTTGGTCATATCCTCTCAACCTCCGCTCTCAGCATAACCAAATTCGCCCCCTCTTGGGGTGAAAAAGCAATGGTTCGTGTGGATTTGGACGTTCCTGATCAGTCACTTGCACGGGATGTGACCAGCGGGAGGCGGGATCACGGGCGAGGGTCAGGGGTACGCTTTATGATAGGCAGGAGTCATAGGAGCACAACCGGAGCCGGTGTATGCCGGCCGACCGCTGCGAGGGAGCATATTCCAGCAGGAATGTTGCTGAGCAGCGGCAGTCCCAGTCAGAAGAGCTCTGGTTTTGCAGCAATCCAGCATTAGTATCCATACCCAGAGGCCCTGGGAAGGCAAGCGAGTGGCACAATACCCCAAGTACAGCATTGTGATTCCGGCCTATAACGAGCGGGCGCGCATTCTGGCCACGCTGCAGGCGGTGGTGCAAAGTATCCGCCGGCATGGTTGGCAGGCGGAAGTCATTGTCGTGAATGACGGTTCGACCGACGAGACGGCCGAGCTGGTGAAGAATTTCGCATTGAGCGCACCTGAAGTCCGGCTGATGGAGAATCCGCGCAATAGCGGAAAGGGCTACAGCGTGCGCTCGGGGCTGCTGCATGCGCAGGGCGAGATTGTGATGTTCTCTGACGCGGATCTCTCTGCGCCGATTGACGAGGCGGAACGGCTGTTCGAAGCGATTGCGCAAGGGGCTGACATTGCGATCGGTTCACGCTGGCTGGCCACCAGTCGGCAGACGCACCGGCAGCCACTTTATCGCCAGTTCTTCGGCAGGTGCTTCAACGCGCTGACGCGGATGGTGATGCGCTTGCCTTTCGCGGATACCCAGTGCGGCTTCAAGGCTTTTACGCGCAGTGCTGCACAGACAATCTTCCAGTTGCAAACCATCGAGCGCTGGGGCTTCGATCCTGAAATCTTGTTTATTGCGCGCAAGCGGGGGTATCGCATCCAGGAGGTGCCGGTGAGCTGGGCACACGACGAGCGCACGCGGATCAGCTACTTGCGCGATGGCTTGCAGATGCTGAAGGAGTTGGCCATCGTGCGCTGGAACGCGCTGACGGGGCGCTACGGGCGCGAGATTCACGCCATCGAGCGGGTGGGCGAAACTAAGTAGCCTGCTCCGAAAATCATTCCCAACAACAAACTCACTCGCCGGGAAAGCGTACTCCGAGGACGAAACGTGCGTCCTGAAGCATTTGTGCCATTCCCAGAGAGAGGGCGTGCGTGATCTCCGGGCTCTGGCGCCGGCCGGAGCGGATCAGCTCGCAGAAGTGTTCGGTCTCGTAGTTGAAGCCACCGTGTTCAAAGGGCTCGTCGAGAGGGATATTGCGCCCATCCAGGTAGTGGATCGTGGCCCTTCTCGGATTCCACCAATTGGCGTGGAGCAGCACGTAGCCGCGCGGTCCGCAGAGCATAGCATCCCCATGACTCAGCAGGTCGAGGCCAGTGTGGAGCTGGGCCATGCCGCGCTCGTGTTCTGTCTGAAAGAGGGCGAAGGTGTCGACTCCGGCAGGGCTGACGCGGCCCATGGTCTGCACTCGCAGGAGGGGGCCCAGCCAATCCAATGCCAGAAAGGCCTCGTAGGGGCCGATGCCCATGATGCCGCCCCCGCCCAGTTCAGGGAAGTGCAAGGGGTAGTCGGGATCGAGGGACGAGTCGCAGTGGCCGGCGCGCACAAAGCCGATGGGACCGATGGGGTCTGCGGCCAGATGAGCGCGCAGCTTGCGGTAGAGCGGGAAGAAGGGCGGCTTCATGGCTTCCATGAAGAGCCGGTCATGCTCCGCGGCGACAGCCAGAACCTCGGTCAGCTGGCGGACATTCAGAGCGGCAGGCTTTTCGCAGAAGACGTGCTTGCCGGCCCGGAGCGCGGCGATACAGAGTTGGGCGTGGGTGTCGGGATGCGTCGCAATGTAGACGGCGTCAATGTCGCTGGCGAGCAGCTCGGGATAGGTGAGGTAGACGGCGGGGTTCCCGAAGCGATCGGCGTACGCCCGGGCACGATCGGGATTACGTCCCCAGACTGCGTGCAAGGTGGCGGACGGAAGGGCCTGTAGGCCTTGAGCGAAGCGGGCTGCGGCCCGGCCCGGGCCGGCGACACCAAAGCGAATTTGGGAGAGTGGATTCATTCGGAGGCGCAGGGGGATGGGGGGGGGGGGAGTTTGAGCCCTTCCACCTCCAACACAAGAAAAGGACGCCGAAGGCGGTCCGACGAGTGTCCGCTAGCGGAGCAAGTCCTCCAGGGCGGTGCTGAGGTCGGTTTTGTCGTCGCGATACTTCACGATGACTGGAGCATAGAGGCTTAGGCCCCACTCCTGGCCCTTGCCCTTCTTGACGGCGCGCGAGCCGGGGACGACTACGGCGTTGCGCGGGATGATGAGAGGAGATTCTTCTCCGGCGCGGAGAATGTGGCCGTTGACGAGATCGTAGACGGGAGTACCGCGGGTGAGGACGGTTCCGGCAGCCAGAACCGCGCCGCTGCGCACGATGGTGCCTTCGTAGACGCCGCAGTTGCCACCCACCAGCACGTCATCCTCGACGATGACGGGGTTGGCGTTGACTGGCTCGAGAACGCCGCCGATCTGTGCCGCGGCACTGAGGTGCACGCGTTTTCCGATTTGAGCGCAGGAGCCGACCAGGGCATGAGAGTCGACCATGGTGCCCTCGTCGACATAGGCTCCGGCATTGATGTACATGGGGGGCATGCAGACCACACTGCGGGCCACATAGGCGCCGCTGCGGATGGAGGAGCCACCCGGCACTACGCGTACGCCGTCGTTGGCGCTGATCTGGCGGGCGGGGTAGGTGTTCTTGTCGACAAAGGACAGGGTTCCGGAGGAGAAGGCTTCGAGGACGCCCAGGCGGAAGCCGAGCAGGATTCCCTGCTTGACCCAGACGTTAACGGCCCAGCCGGAGGGAGCGGCATCGTCTGGCTGGGCGGAGCGGATCTCACCGCGTTCCAGGGCGGTGCGGAATTCGACGAAGGAGGCCATGGCGGCGGCATCGCCGATGGCGGCAGAGCCGGCCGCGAAGTGGCGTTCAATGGATTGCTGTAAAGAGGCAGGAGTCATCGACCCAAGTTTATCAACCGGGTGGGAACGGGTGAGGGCGGGAGAGGCAGGGGGGTGGGGTAAAAACGATGAGGCCGAACTCGATGGCACAAGGGCGATCGAGTTCGGCCTCAGTCCCTGGGGGAGGGAACTACGCTACGCTGCGCTGCGGGAGTGAAGCCGCGGCCGGGCGGTGCCATCCGCCGGTACAGGCTGGAGGCGGAAGGCGTTGTCGCCAGCGGGGACCATGTTCAGGGAAACGGGAGTGCGGTTGCGGCTGGTGTGCATGTGCTTGGTTTCAAGCCAGGCGCACAGACGCGGATCGTAAATCTCAGGCTGTCCCTGCCAGAAGTCGGGGGACAGTCCACACTGGATCCGTAGATGATCCAACTCCAGTTCGATGGTCGAGACGTTCTTCGGGAAATAGCGCCGGACGTTGTCGCTGCCGACGAGCAGTCCAGAGACACCCTGACCTTTGCTTTGCGCTTTGACTACCATAGAGACACCTACTCTTCAGCTCGGAATGAGGCAACAGGCTAGGAGGAAAGTTGAGAGAACCCCGCGTGCTCGGAGGAACCGCTCAGAAAGCTCTGAACGGGTCTCACCCGCCGAATAAGGCAAGTTTCGGGAAAGAAGCAGTTCACGCGTCTCGCCCATTTTCCTGTGCTCATTCCAGGATGAATCAGCTTTTGTCCTTACCCTGCTGTTGATGCTTGGATCGGGGGGCGAGTTGCCCGCCCGCGTGCTTAGCCCCGAAATCTGCGATGCAGAACCTTGAGGAGAACAACCGGAGCCCGCAAACGTGCAGTGCGATGCAGAGAATATGTAAGGGGTTGCCGAGCCCGATGTTTTTCTTACTCTGCTCGACTAAGTATGGACTTAGTATAGCGAGTTATCAGAGTTAGAGCAAGTGCGGAGCGGACCTCGGTCTGTTGGGCGACAGTGATGCGATTGAAAAACGGCAACGCCAAGGTGGAAGAAGCGACCGTCTCGGTGACCGGGAGTTGCGTAGGAATACGACATAAGCGGCGCCATTTTTCGTTCAAGTGAATAGGCGGGAAGTAATTCCCAGTCGCGATCGAGGTGGGTCTCATTTCGAGACGGTCTTTTATTTCGTCTCGATAAATCGAGTTACTCAGGCGTATGACATAGACGAACCAGCTCAGAGTGCAGCCAGACACGGCGGCGGGCGGCAGTTGCACGCCGGGAAGGTCACTGAGCAGGGCCTGGTAGCGCTCGGCGTAGGTGGTGCCGAGGGCGTTGCTCGAGTCCAGCAGGTAGTCCTTGACCTGGTTGACGTAGTAGCCGGCGACCGGGTCCTGCTCGACGATGGTCGGGGCTCCCCGGCTGGCGATGACGGTCGGTAGGGGGGTCCGGTCGGCGGCCGCCTTCTGGGCCGGGGTGATGTCGCCGTAGTGGACCATCCGGGCCAGGACCTCGCTGCGGCGGTCG
>CBJOJD010000024.1:0-28665 GCA_966443485.1 uncultured bacterium
AGGTGGGCAAGAAGTGTCATCAGCCATAGCGCGATCAGGAGCGCACCGGCGCATCCAATCGCCGCCAGCAGCAGGCCTTCGGTCACGAATTGGCGCATGAGGCGGAACGGCGTTGCGCCTATGGCTCCGCGTAATGCAATCTCGCGGCGGCGGCTCTCTGAGCGGACCAGCAGCAGGCTTGAAACGTTAACGCAAGTAATCGAAAGAAGAAGTAGCGCCCCACCCAGCAGCGTCAAAAGGATCGGCTTCACGTCCCCGATAATCAGCTGCACCAGCGGATCGACCGCCCCGCCCTGTCCTTTGTTTGAGCCCGGGTATTGCTTTTCCAATTGGGCGGCAATGCGTTTCATATCCGCCGCAGCGGCCTGAACCGTGACACCATCTTTAAGCCGGCCCACCCCTTGCAGATTGTGGCAACTTCGACGTTGTTCGCATCCATTTTTATCGCGCAATGGGGTCCAGAACTCGGCATTTCCGCGCGGCGCAAACGCAAACTCGCGCGGAAGCACGCCGACGATGGTATAGGTCTCGTCGCTCAGGCTCACCGTCTGCCCGATGATGTCTTTTCTTCCTCCAAAGCGCTTTTGCCACGTGTTGTACGGGAGAATCACAATGGCCGGCTTGCCGGGATCAGCTTCGCCGGGAAGAAAATCGCGGCCGAGAATCGGCTTTACTCCGAGAGTACGAAAGAATCCATCGCTCACGCGCTCACCGGGTACGGGTTCGGTCGCATTTCCCATGTGCAACAGGTATCCGGTTCCGGTGTAGGCCTCCAGGGAACTTAAGGAGGTATTCATGCGTTTCCAGTCTTCATAGTCATCGCGCGACAAATTCGCTCGAGGAATCGCGCCAGAACTCTCGGTCACTCCCACCAGACGATCCGGATGCTGATACGGCAGGGGCTGCATCAGCGCTGCGTCTACAAACCCGAAGATGGCGATGCTGACGCCGATGCCAAGGGCGAGAATAAGAATCGCCGTCATAGCAAAGCCTAAGTTTCTGCGCAGTTGCCGTAGGGCAAAGCGAACATCCTGAACGATGGTTTCAGCGCGAAAACCGATGATCTCCTCGCTCTGCCCTCTCAGCTTTGCTACGTTACCGAATTGCCGGATGGCCGCATAGCGGGCTTCTTCCTCGCTCACGCCCGATGCGATGAGCTCCTTCTCGTTTTGTTGCCGATGAAAAGCCATCTCTTCGTCCAGTTCAAGGTGGAACCGCTTGCGAGAAAAAAGCAGCGACAGTTTCGTCCACAACCGGTACAGCAGCGCCATTCCGACCTCCTCAACCTGGCTCTAGGTTTCATGCCTCGGCGTCGCGCAGCACGCGGCCAATGGCGGCAATCATTTGCTCGAACTGCGATACCTCGAGGCCAAGCTGTTCGCGGCCTGCAGTCGTGATGGTGTAATAACGAGCGCGGCGATTGGTCTCGGTCATCTTCCACTCGGCCTTGACCCACCCTTGCAGGAGCAACCGGTGTAGCGCCGGGTAGAGGGAGCCTTCTTCCACGGTCAACACCTGATCCGAGACCCGTTTGATGGACTGGGCAATGCCATACCCGTGCTGGGGAGTGCGGGTGAGGGTTTTGAGGATAAGCATGTCTAACGTACCGGGCAACAGATCGGGTCTTTTTGCCATGGATCAGAACCATAGATTATCTATGGATAGAAAGTCAATGGCAATTTGACCTGAGTTTGAGGGGGATTCAGATCCGGTCGATTTTTGGGATCTGCTGCTGCGGCTCGGCACCCACCGGGATTGCTGCGACTCGGTCTTCCAGAGCATGATGGTATGGAATCTATGAGGTGCATTGAGATGATCGGAACTCTAGCCGCGATGCGATCGACGGCTGTCCTGCGCAGTGTGCTTGTTCCCGCATTGGTTTCGGCAGCTCTCGCCGCAACTGCAAGTATGGCGCAGACTGCGGGGGAAGGCGGCAACAGTTTCGGATTCGACATGGCACCCGAAACCAGCCAGCAAGTCATCGAGAAGGCGGTTAAAGAGATTCCCACCCCGATGGCTCCTGGACCCGTGAAGCCGACTTGGACGTCGCTCCAGGAGAACTACTCGGTCCCAAGCTGGTTCAGAGGCGCGAAATTCGGCATCTTCATGCACTTCGGCATCTTCTCGGTTCCTGCGCATGGAAACGAGTGGTATGAAAAATTCCTCTATGCAGGCGGTGAGGACAATGTCCTCACCGTGATCTTCGGACATGACAGGGCACTGAAGATCAATGATGGCCCCCGAAGCACCCGCGCATGGCACACGGAGCACTTCGGTCCGCCCGACAAGTTCGGCTACAAGGACTTTATTCCCATGTTCAAGGCGGAACACTTCGATGCTGATGCGTGGGCCACGTTGTTCAAGAAGGCGGGCGCGCGGTACATCATGCCGGGCGCGCAGCATCATGAGAACTTTGCCATGTGGGATAGCAAAGTGACTCCCTTCAACTCCATGCAGATGGGGCCAAAACGAGACATCATCGGCGAGTTGACAGCGGCCGCTCGTCGGCAGGGATTGAAGGTTGGAGTGGCAAACCACGGGATCGAAAATTTTCAATTCATCAATCCACCTCGTGCACTGGCGGAGAAGATGAAAGCGGAGCAATCCGATTTGTACGATCCCAAGTGGGCAGACTTTTACAACTATGCAGACCGCAGCGATGCTGCCATGGAACGGTTCCTGGTGAACTGGTATGAGCGCAATGTGGAACTGATCGATAAGTATCAACCCGATCTCATCTATTTCGACAACGGCGTGGACCAACGATATCTTGATCCGTTGAAACTCCAGATTGCAGCCTACTACTATAACCGCGCCAAGAGCTGGGGTAAGCAGGTTTCGTTCACAACCAAGAAAGCTGCGTTTGCTCCGTCCGGCACCAACACCAAGACGATTGCCTCGATACTGGACTTCGAAGGCGGCCCGCCGGACGGCATTCGTGGCGGCTCGTGGGTTGTGGATCGCCCCATCAGCCCAGATAGTTGGGGATATGTCGAGGGAATGAAGGCAAACTCGCCCGAAACGGTGATCGGTTGGCTCGTCGACACGGTGAGCAAGAACGGCACGCTGCTACTGAATGTTTCGCCGAAGGCTGATGGAACCATTCCGCAGGATCAGCAGGACACTCTTTTGGCGGTAGGCAAATGGCTTGAAGTCAATGGAGACGCGATCTACGATACCCACGCGTGGACGAAATTCGAAGAGCAGGGCAACGACCACATCTACTTCACCGTGAAGGGGCAGAGTCTGTACGCAATCGTTATGGGAAAGAGCGCCGGAGGGGAAGTCGCGATCCACTCGCTGCGCCGTGGCGGAGAAGCAGGCGCTGTGCACGCGGTAACACTGCTCGGAAACGGTTCACTCCATTTCAAACAAGATGCGGCTGGCCTCACCGTGACGCTGCCGGATACGAGCGAGCACAAGGAGAGTTTCGTTCTCAAAATTGAAGGCCTGAAGACAAATCCGGATATGGTCACGGACTCAGGCAATCCCGCATGCAATTGCGGTCTTGCGCGCTAGTCCAGTGGCGTGAGGTTCTTCCTGTACTCGATATCTGTCTGCCTCATCCTTGGCTGTCCAAGACGACCGCGGCAAAGTTAGGCATCGTCCCACCGTTCGGTGACGAGCGGATTGGGCGTTAGTTTCGCTGTTCATTCGCGGTTTCGCTACGCGATTCCCCCAACCAGCCGACCCCCTGAAATCCGAGGTCTCAATCTCATGATCGAAAGATGTTGGCCTCCAGCCGAGCTCGATACAAATGTACGGATGCTTTGCGATCTGCCGATTCGGACATTTCTCTTGAGCCATTTGCCGTGGCTCCTGATGGAATCTAGTTCCATTTCAAGACAATGAGAAGTCTATCCGCCCTTCGGCTTGATGCCGAATTCTCTACCGGAGCGGCTGCGGCAAGGAGCAGACGGCATCTGAGAACTGCAGCGCTCGATGAAAAAGAACGTTGTTCTCCAGGTGTACTTCCTCCCGGATCTCTCCGTCCAAGACCCTCAATTGATCGCAGAGTTCCCGGTACGGCGCGCAGCAGGACGAGGTCCCCTCGAAACCATCCGTCAGGCGACGTGCCGCTGACAAGAGGTAGCCTATCTGCTCATGCTCGTGAACCATCTTTCCTACCCTGCGATGAAGGGTTCTCGGTCGAACAGCATTCGCGCCTTCGCCGATGTATGCAAGCTCGACCTCCTGAATTAATGGAAATAGCACTGCCTCTTCTTTCGCAAGATGTACTTCCACCTCCCGCACCAGCGCTTCCACAACCATGGCAAGTTCCACTCCGTGTGGTGGTACCCGGTCTCCGCACTGCGCTAGAGAACGCGCCAGGGACGTGATGTGAGGCAGTTCCTTGCTGGTCATCGATCTTCGGCTGCGAATGAGGTGCGCGATCAACGCTTCAAGAATCGGGTTGATCCAGGATGCCTTGCTGGCGCAAGATGTTCTTCCGGTTTGCTGAAGCTTCGCCAATAGTTCAGAAACCGGTACTCCGACAGCCTTTGATGCGGAATCAATCTCCTCCTGCCCGTGACAGCAGTATTGAATCCCTAGTGATTGAAAGACCTCGATGGCTCCCGGCTGCGAATGGGCGATCTGCCCGATTGTCTGCTTAGCGCTGATCATGTTCTCTCCCGTTCTTGGAGGCACTCCGCTCTGTGGAACGGATCCTGATACTGCCCATTGTGAGAGATGGAGTCATGACGGTATATGCATCAACTGTCTCGTTGCGGAGTACGTCTGTAATCCAAAAGGGTGAAGCTACCGCCACACCGCCGAAGGCTCCCTGCGGCAGAACCCCGTCATGGCAGGAATCGACAGCGCCTACGTCGCAATGAGAACGCACGTTACAACTGTTCAGGGATTCGTGACAAGCAGACCATTTCTCTGCCTGGAAGTATGGAATAGCCTCAGAATCGATCGGTACTGAGGCGCCAGCGAATCGCCAAAAGAACGGCTGGACGCTCCAGAACAGAACCGCCAGGAGTGTGTTCCCATGAGTAGCTATCACGCCACCTTGACTCGTCTTCCTCAATTGGCCAAAGAAGTGATCCGGCGCAATATCGGCAGTGAGCTTCAAAAGCTCAAGAAGGCTCCGTCTTGGCAACGCGAGTCCGGCCGAAGCTCTGAGACACTCGTCAAATACGATGAGTTTCGCATCGTTCTCGTTCGGATGAAACCGGGCAGCTACATGAGCCACCATCGTGCCGAAGGACCCATTTCGATCCAGGCTATTCAGGGCAAGATCCGCGTTCACCTGCCAACCAATCATATGGAGGAGCTGGAGGTAGGGGACCTGCTTACCCTGGACCGCTGCCTGGAGCACGACGTCGAAGCCCTGGAAGAGTCCGCGTTCCTGCTCACCATCGCGTGGCCTGAAGCTACGGCGACGAACTGACCGGCGACTGCGGTAGAAATCGTTCACGCTTTCTCAAGCGCGACAATGGGTTCCGTCGCGCAAATTTGCCCCGGCGGAGGGGCGCGTCTGATGCGATCTGTCCATTAAACTGCATGCGCTCAGCGGATCGCGATCGTTGCAACGCGCAACTCTGCCGATAGCATCTCTCCGGCAGAGGCGAATCGAATTGCGCACTCGGGCTGCGGTCAGCGGCATCCTACTGACCTTCTTTGGCAGACGGCAGCAGCGATCCGCATGTCCTCTTCTCGACATCTATCCCGCCACCTGAAAGATGTGTGCCCTTTCGTATGTCCTTTGGAATCTGCGCTGCACGGCCTTCCCTCTGCCGGCAGCCAGGCCCGAATGGCCTCAATCACGCCCAGCATTCCGATCTTCCGGGACTAAAGTCACTGCCTGAGCCAAAGGCAAAGCGCAATCCTCGGGTGTAGAGATGAATCCTAGATCCTGGAGCGTGAACAATGCTGGAAGCTGAACTATTCAAATTCCTCGAGAAGTCGACGGACGGCGTATTTGCCGTCAGGGAGTCAGGCGAAATTTGCTTCTGGAACCGTGCCGCCCAGGAACTCTTCGGATATTCCGAAGAAGAAATTCTTACAAACACGTGCTCTGGGACTCTTCACGGCGTCGGAGCTTTGGGTACACAAGTGTGCCATGAGCGCTGTGCCGAATTGCAATCCACCCTCAAGCCCAAGCCCATGGAGAACTTCGATTTGAACGTGACAACCCGCGGAGGGGAGCGAAAGTGGGTGAATATCTCAACGATTCCTTACTTCAACCCGAGGACGCAGAAAACCCTCACTGTCCACCTGGCTCGAGACATCACCGCACAGAAGAAGCGAGAGGAAGTCTTTCAGAAGTTGATCGCTATCTCTCACGAGATCTCCGGCCTAGAAGACACGGTGAACGGTGCAGCACCGGTGAGCCCGCTGTCATCGCATGAGCTCGAGATCTTGAGAATGTTCGCGGCCGGCAGCGATGCACCAAAGATTTCCACCGCTTTGAGAATCAGCCCGCAGACGCTGCGGAATCATCTGCATCACATCAACAAGAAGCTGCGAACTCACAATCGGCTCGAGGCGGTCACCCATGCTTTGCAGCGCCGCCTCATTTGATCCTTCTTGTCTTCGTCGCAACCTCACACTGCTTCGTTTGAAGAGACTACCTCGTGCTGGTAGCGAGTTGCGGACCGGGCCTCACAATAACGGTGCCTCTCATCCCTCCGGTTTCATGCACCACGCAGACGTAGTGATAGGTGCCAGGCTTGTTGAACGTATGATAGAAAGTCCCGCCCGGCTGAATCAGTGCTGATCCAAAAGCAGACGCTCCAGTCGGAACACTCACATCTACGCGGTTGAGTGCCCTCTCGGGATCGTCGACTACATTGTGATAATAAGTCGACGTGTTCTTCCAGACCACCTGTTCGCCAGCGTTGATCGTAAGAGTCGCTGGGAAGAATGACATCGGCCCCATCATCACCACTCCGCCAGTCGGCCCTTCAGGGGGCACCAAAGCCTTTCGGATATCGGCCAAGGTAATGGTGGTCGAGCAGCTGGGCATGATCGAGTCCACTGTGTCCACAACGTAGCTCGGCACATCAGGGTTTTCGTGTTCCACCACACTTCCGAAATGTCCCGTTACGTGTACGAACCGGCCGGCGTTTTGTGAAAACAGGAAGGGCTGTGCCTCCATCCGATAGAGCTTGTGCGAGCGCCACAGCTGCAGCATGATTTTCCCATCGTTCTCTTCAACAAGACACCCCAAAAGCCCTCCGAGAGCCTTCAGATTGAAGGGCGGTAACGGGTTGGTCATCGAGGACATGCCCTTCATGCCGCTCATATCCATCGCCGATTCAGGTACAGAAGAAGCGATCGATGATAGCTTTACGTGGTCAATCTCATCTACATCCGCCGAGGTGACACCGCTGATCTCCTGGGACCCCGGAACCGGGCTCGCAGGACCCGCATGCATCAAAGCAGAGTTATCCGGACCGGTCACCTGAAGAATCGCCATATTCCCTTTCTCCATTCGAGCGATGGCGTGATCCATAAGGGTGAACTCTCCAGGCATGCTCGCCTTGAGTTCTAGAATCGCCGCACCTCCCGGTGGCACAGTTGCCGTCTGGATGCCGGCGAGTGGAAGTGACGTGAGTGATCCAAGCTGGTAATAGTGAGTGAAGATTTCACCGACCATGTGTTCGGAGGCGGTGGCATTCGGGCCAGCATTACCGAAAAAGATCCGTATCGTTTCGCCTTCCTTGGCTTGGAGGGGATACTTCTTCGTGATCGCATCTACTGCGCCGTTGAAAATGTAGTACTGCGCTCGTTCCGACATGAGGTTTTCTGTGCTGAACTGCTGCAGGCCGGCTTTGCCCTTCGGAGCAGTTGTGTAGAACTCACTCTGGGTGATGTAGTACTCGCGATCGACGTGAGGAAGCCCCCCGCGCGGCTCCACTAGGATCAGACCATACATGCCATTAGCAATGTGCTGCGCAACCATGGGGCTGCCACAGTGGTAAACAAAGAGCCCTGGAACGGTGGCCTGGAATGTGAAGCTCTTCGACTGCCCAGGAGGCACTTGCGTCACGGCTGATCCGCCACCGGGGCCGATCACTGCGTGAAAGTCGACCGAGTGAACCATTGAACTGTCTTTTGCGTTCGCCAAGGTCACTTCGACTGTATCTCCCTGCATTACCCGGATGAATGGCCCTGGCACTTTGCCATTGAACGTCCAGTAGCGATAGGTTGTGCCGCTGGAGGGATCCAGAACCCCGACCAATTCCTTCGCGGTTAGCGTCACACGCACCAACGCGGGAGTACGTTCGCCAACCGGTTTGGGAAGATCGGCAGGATTGCGAACGATGTCCGCGGCTTTCACAGTCGACATTGAATTGTTTGCATGGGCTCCGTGGTTCTGCGCGGAAGCCAACAGAACGCTTCCCGTTCCCACCAACAACCCTATCCACACTGTCCGCAATACGGAGGTGACGCTTGCAACTATTTGATGGCTACTAATCCCCATATCGTGCCTCTTTCCGGCTGAGGCAACCAACCTGTCTTTTCAGCCAACCTATCTTTGGCTCAGATCTCGTCGAGCCTCAATCACACAGCCGTACTCTCGCGTAGGCCTCTCGTAACGCGCCTGCAATTCGCAAAATTGAAAGCGTCGGCTTCGGGGCAGCGTCTCGCGCACAGTTCACAAAGAGTGATGACATCCATTCTGACTACGGTACAGACATACCATTGAGGATTTGCTACAGTCCCAGCACACTGAGACTGGTTCACGGGTCTGCATGATCAAGACTTGAGGCGAGCCGAGAAGTTCCACACTAGCAATTCTCGACGCCGAGATCGGAGAGGATTGCATTTGGAGCTGAGCATCGAGAGGATCGCTGTTAGCAAACAGTGGATATGAGGCTCGCAAATACCAGGAGGTGAATATGACGGCCGCAACACAGAGCGTGGCGGAGATCGCATTGGAACAACCCATGGCAATCCGAGTATTCGAGCGGTACGGAATCGAGTACTGCTGTGGCGGTCGAATGTCGCTCGCGAAAGCATGCGAGCTCAAAGATGTAGCAGTTGAGAGAGTGATGGCAGCACTCGAGGCCGCCTCCTGCACAGCGATTGCCGGTCGCAGAAATTGGGGCAAAGAGACGTTGGCGGATTTGGCCGATCACATCGTGGCAACACATCACACTTATTGCAAGAGTGAGCTTGTCCTTCTTTCTGGTTTGGCCATCAAAGTGACCAAGCGACACGGGGGAAGGGATCCGGAGCTCTCCATGATTCGAGCGAAGTTTGCTCAACTCGCTGAAACATTGACGGAGCATTTAGCCCATGAAGAGATCTCCATTTTTCCCATGATTGTGAAACTCGAGCGGGATAGAACTACAAGTGGCACAGCCGCTCCGGAACATCCCACCATCGCCAGTGGGTCGCTCGCGCGGTTGATGGAAGAGCACGAGGACGCGGGAGCCTTGATGGCGGAGATTCGTATCCTAAGCCGGAATTTCAACCCGCCGGGTTATGCATGCGCTACGTTCCGGGCGTTCTACGAGGGGCTGAGAGAGTTCGAGCAGGACCTCCACCAGCACGTACACCTCGAAAACAACATTCTCTTTCCTCGAGCGGCCAAGCTTGAGGTGGGCTCGTAAAGGAGGCGGCGATGATTCAGGCAGACATCGGAGGAGGAGCCAGAGTCGATCCGGGAAGTGGTGTGCAACGGCCCGGTTACATGATCCGGGATTTTGTGCTCACGTCTCCACAAGGAAAGGACGTCCTGATATCCAGTTTCCGCGGGCAAACCAATCTTGTCATCGTTTTCACGGGATACTCAGACGCACTCTTTGCCTTTCTTGATGAGGTCTCGAGGCACTGTTCCGAGTTTGCTGAGCAAGAAGCGCTCATTCTCGCCATCCTTCCATACCGGCAAGAAGAGCGGATCCTTCCCAACAGTCCGCTGATTTTGGGTCTCCATGATGAGACGCTCAGGGCGCATCACCTCTCGGGCGCTATCGATGAAAATGGTCGCCCTGTTCCCGTGGTCTATTTGACCGATCGTTTTGGAGAAATTCTTTCGACTTACGTTGTGCCTAATCAAGCGTTGCCGCCGGGAGTCGAGGAAGTCTTACGCAAGCTGGAGTTTGTCAATCATCAATGTCCCGAGTGCGAACCGCCGGAATGGCCCCGGTAGCTTGAGGGTCTTGCAGGATCTGATTTGTTCAGGAGGTGGGCTTTGGCCAAGAAGGTTGCAGAGGTTTTCGTAGATGTTCTGGCCGCTGCGGGTGTAGAGCGAATCTATGGTGTTGCGGGAGATTCTCTAAATGGCATCACCGATTCGGTGCGTAGGCGCCACGGAATCGAGTGGGTTGGCGTACGGCACGAAGAGTCCGCAGCTTTTGCTGCCGGAGCGGAAGCCGCGTTGACAGGCAAGCTGGGCGTATGCGCAGGGAGTTGTGGGCCGGGGAATCTGCATCTGATTAACGGTCTTTATGACGCGAATCGTAGCCGGGTTCCTGTCGTGGCGATTGCCGCACACATTCCTTCCCGGGAAATCGGCAGCGGATACTTCCAGGAAACACATCCAGAGCTTCTGTTTAAGGAGTGCAGCCACTATTGCGAGTTGGTGTCCAACCCTAACCAGGTACCGCGTATCGTCGAAATTGCCATTCAGACCGCGCTCTCGAAGCGAGGTGTCGCTGTGGTAGTGCTTCCCGGCGACATTGCGCTCCTCAATGCGGAAGACGAGGAGCGCAGGGTAACTTTCACGTTTGCCCAGCCACACATCGTACCGCGTCCGGACGAACTGGATCGCCTGGCAAACGAGGTAAATGGAGCCAAGCGCATAACAATTCTTGCAGGAGCAGGATGCGCCGGTGCCCACAAGGAGTTGATCGAACTTGCTGGCAGACTCCAGGCTCCTATCGTGCACGCCATGCGCGGTAAGGAATTCGTCGAGTACGATAATCCGTTCGACGTGGGCATGACTGGTCTGCTTGGCTTCTCATCCGGCTATCATGCCATGATGAACTGCGACGCGTTGCTGATGCTGGGCACGGACTTTCCCTATCAGCAGTTCTACCCGAAGAACGCCCGCATCATTCAGCTGGACATTCGCGAGGAGCAGCTAGGCCGGCGCAGTCATCTTGATCTCGGGGTCGTCGGCGATGTCGGTGAAACCATTTCAGCACTACTACCTCGCCTGGTGCAAAAGACCGATCGCAGTTATCTGGATACCTGCCTCAATCACTACCACGATGCCCGAAAGAGCCTGGACGATCTGGCAACCGGGCGGCCGGGGCAACGGCCGATCCATCCGCAATACGTCGCCAAGATCCTGAACGAGATCGCCGCGGAAGACGCGATCTTCGCCGTGGATGTGGGCACGCCGGTGATCTGGGCAGCTCGCTATCTCACAATGAATGGCCAGCGGCGGCTCTTGAGTTCATTCAATCACGGCTCTATGGCCAATGCCTTGCCACAAGCAATCGGCGCGCAGTCCGTGTTTCGCGACCGGCAGGTCATCACCATGTCCGGAGACGGCGGATTCTCCATGCTCATGGGAGATATTCTCTCCCTGCGGCAACTCAATCTGCCAGTGAAGATCGTTGTGTTTAATAACGGCTCCCTCGGATTTGTGGAGCTTGAGATGAAGGCGACCGGATTCCTGAAACATGGAACCGATCTTGAGAATCCAGACTTCACAAAGATTGCGGAGGGCGCTGGATTGTTGGCCGTTCACGTAGATGATCCTGAGCAGGTGCGGCCGGGGTTGGAGAAGGCCTTGGCCCATGACGGCCCAGCATTGGTCGATATCGCCGTGAACCGGCAAGAACTCGCGATGCCTCCATCGCTCAAGCTGGATCAGATCGTCGATTTCAATATGTACATGATCCGCGCCATATTGAATGGCCGTGGAGATGAAATCGTCGATCTCGCCCGAACAAACTTGTTCCGGTGAGAAGCGACTTGCAGGCAGCGGAGGTATAGCGGATCCTGCGGGAAGGAAAGTGACTTATGAGCACACTTAGAGCGAAAACAGAAGTCCAGGCTGCACAACCGGTTCTGTTGGCCGGGTTAGTCAACTATCACGACGGCTCGATCGTCAGCCGTGTCCTCGTCGGACGCGATACCGGGACGATAACCCTCTTTGCTTTTGACGAAGGGCAGGAATTGAGCGAACATACCGCGCCCTTCGACGCTTTGGTCCAATTGTTGGAAGGCGAGATGGAGATCTCGATCGATAGAAATCCATCGCACGTGGAAGCCGGACACTTGCTACTGATGCCCGCGAATCATCCCCACGCTCTGAAGGCTCTCGTTAAGTCTAAGATGCTGCTGACGATGCTTCGTGCACAACCGCCAGCATCGTGAACTCACACTCTGCGGCTGAGGCGAGGAGTCTGCCGTGTTCATCTGATCTGGAATCTTTGCGTACTCCTCACTCCGCCCGAGCATTTGATGAGCCGTGGGCAGCAGCAGTCGTGATGCTGGTCAGATTTACTCAGTGACCTACAGAATTATCTAAGGGTAAGTCCGTCACTGCCGTAGGCCGACCCAAATGCAAACGCGGGGCTCATATACCAGCAGGGCCTGCTAGCTATGTCACTCCTCAACTGCCTCTGGAGGGGTAACCATGCACCCCATCGCACCTCCTCGGCGCGGGTCACATAACAGGTCGTACATGAAGTCTCAGCATTCTCTCAAGCAATATGCCGCGCTCGAGCGGTCGTCCCCCAACAGGAACGGATGAGCTCAGTGTCCACCAGCGCGACTTGCCAAGTTGGTGCGCGCTCGAAGCAGAGTTGGCGGGGCACGGTACGGTCAGCTATGCTGGGTTGCCAACGAGGAAAAAGGCAATGGTGAATCGATTTTCTTCTTGGCTTTTGTCTGCCACAGGCTGCTTGCTCGCGACTCTTTCGTCCGTCGCAGCCTTCGGCGCAGACGTCCAAATGCAGGTGGTTAAAGACGATTACCTGGGGGCACAGGGCTTTGACGTGATGCTCTACGACAGCACTTATCACCCGGTTTTCGTAGACCAGAAGAACACGGCCATGGAGATGATCCTCCACGGGCAGCGCATCGCCACCAATGGCGACGTGCGCCTCATGCCCACACCTGAGCAGTGGGACCTGGTCGCCACTCTGAAAGGGCGGCACGCCGACAAGGAGCACAATCGGCTCACAGCCGATCTGGCCTTTCCCACCTTCAATCTGAGCTACACGCTCGAAGTTGCGGCAGAGCCCGGTGGAGTAAAGGTCACCATCAATCTGGACCAGCCATTGCCTCAGAACCTGGCTGGGCGCGCCGGTTTCAACCTGGAATTCCTGCCCTCCATCTACATGGGCAAGACGTACCTGGTTGACGGAAGCAAGGCCGGTATCTTCCCGCGCACGCCCAACGATCCAATGGTGAAGGTATTGCCGCTGCCGAACGAGCCCAAAAAGGCCTATTACCTGGAGGACTGGGACAAGGCCAAAGGGTACACGCAGCCGCTGCCCTTTGCTGAGGGCAAGAGCATCACCCTCGGTGTGGATGACGCGCTGGCGCGGATCAACGTGAAGTCCGATACGGCCGACCTCATGCTGTTCGACGGCCGCGATCGCGCCCAGAACGGCTGGTTCGTGCTGCGGTCGTTGATCCCCTCGGGAAAAACCACTGATGCCATCGTGTGGCACATCCGGCCGGACGTGATTCCAAACTGGACCCGCCCTCCGGTCATCGCCCACAGCCAGGTGGGCTATGCCCCAGGCTTCTCCAAAGTTGCCGTTCTCGAGCTGGATCCGAAATATGACGCGCCGAAGACCGCCAGAGTGCTGCGCCTGATGGAAGACGGCTCATACAAGCAGGTGTTCGAAGGCCCCATCACGCCCTCCACGCCGTGGCTGCGCTACGTCTACTCCAAGTTCGACTTCACCCCGGTGAACGACCCCGGCTTATACGTGATCGAATATGCAAACCAGCGGACCGCGCCCTTCCCGATCTCCAAGGACGCTTACGCCAACATCTGGCAAGACAGCCTCGATCACCACCTCGCGGAGCAGATGGACCACGTCGCTGTTCGCGAGGGCTATCGTATGTGGCACGGCGCTTCGCATTTGGATGACGGTCGTATGGCGCCCGTGGTTGGAGAACAGTTCGACGGCTGGAACCAGGCCACTGCAACCGACGGGAAATGGAAGGGCGGCGATCACATCCCGGGGATGAACGTGGGAGGCTGGTATGACGCAGGCGACTTCGATCTCGAAGAACCCGCGCAGCTGAGCGTCATTCAAAGCCTGGCCCTCGCATATCGCGAATTTGGCCTCAAGTACGACGAACTGACCGTCGATGAGGCCGCGCGTCAGGTTGAGATGCACCGTCCTGACGGCGTGCCCGACACGGTGGAGCAAGTCAAACACGGCGCGCTTTACATCCTTTCCCAGTTCCACAACATCGGCCATGCCATTCGCGGAACCCACGAACCAGATCTGCGTCAGTACACGCAGGTGGGCGATGGAGCCTCAAAGACCGACGGCCGCATCTACGACCCGAAGCTCGGGCCCAATGAGGTGAAGGGCGACTACTCCGGAAAGCCGGATGATCGCTGGATCTTCACCACCAATAATCCCTTCTTCCAGTGGAACGCAATCGCAGCCCTGGCAGCAGCCGCCGACACGCTGAAGGGTTACGACGACGCCCTCGCGAAAGACTGCCTGGACACAGCAATCAAGGCGTGGAATGACGAAAAGGCTCACCCCACGCCATTACCAGGCGGCGGTTGGGGTGGCGCTCCAGAGAGTGCTCCCGCCAACGGTGTGCTGGCCGCGTCACAGGGCGCTGCATCTGGTACGCACACCGCCCGCAACCGACCCGGTAACTCGAGTGCTGCCGCGGGCTCCAATACAACGAGCACGCAAGCAGCGCCGCCCGCTGGCTTCAACCGTAGCCGCTTCGCGGTTGCGATGGATTGGTCCGCAGCTCTGGAACTGACCATCGCCACACACGGCGCCGAACCGTACAAGTCCCGCCTCAAGGAGTTGTTCCCGGAGGTGATCACTCCCCAGCAGATGGACTTTCACGGCTGGACCGCAGTCCGCGCGTTGCCTTACCTGAACCCGAGCGCGAAAGATCAGCTGCGCGACGCAGTAAAGACCTACATGGCGGGCTTAGACAAGCAGTTGGATGCTACTCCATTCGGAGTGCCTCCGAGCATGGGAACCTGGGGTGGCTCCGGTGCCGTCGTCGACATGGCCATTCGGATGTACTTCCTTCACAAGGCGTTTCCCGATCTCGTAAGCTCCGAATACACTCTGCGCGCCGTCAACTACATCCTCGGCACTCACCCAGTCTCGAGCACATCGTATGTAGCTGGCGTCGGTACGGTTTCCAAGACCAAGACATACAGCAACAACCGCGCTGACAACGCCTACATTCCGGGCGCCGTGATTCCCGGATACATCGTCATCAAGCCCGATTTTCCGGAGTGCATCGACGACTTTGGATTCCTGTGGTTTGAGGATGAAGCGGTCGTGGCCGGCTCAGCAAGCTGGGTCGTGGCCGGCAACGCTGCAGACGCGATCATCAAAGAAGCGAAGTAGCACTCCTCGTGGAATCGGTCGGTGCTCGACGGCGCCGACCGATTCTTTTTGGATCGATCTCGGCAGCTTAGAAGCTTCGCGACCGTAGCATTGGAGTTCTGGAGCCCAGTTCATCGCCGCAGGAGCAATTCACTTCCAGGCGCAAGCGATGCCATTAGCTGCGCCCGGTCTCTATAACTAGAAGAGAAATCGCCCACCGATCTGGATGATCCGCTGACCGCGACCACGGTCCGTCTTCACCACGAACCGAAATACATCGTCCCGTTTCCACGAAACTTTCCCCGGGGCTTCAGTTGCCCACATCAGGGCAGCTGCGGGAATCATCGTCAGGAAAGCTCTGCGATCCACGGACACTCTTTCACTCCTATTCAGTGCGCTCATTCCGAGCAACTCTAGTACGCCGTCAAAGAAATCGCCAGCGACTCACGGTTTGACTCCGAGTCTTGCACGCTCCTGAATCTTGTGACGACCTTCGAATAGAATTAACTCTCCACTTGCAATAGGTAGCCGTTTCAGGTTTTCTTGTAGCTGGCAGCAACCACCCGATTTCCCCGACTATCCTGCCCGCACCGGAGGTTATCCAATTGCCCAATCAGCGATATCCGCAGATTGAAGGCTCATTCTCCAACGATCAGATCGTCTCCGTCGACCAGCCCACAGCCTTTCGTTATGACAGTGCAGGGTTCCGTTTGGATGGAAGCGATCCTTATCTCCGCCTGCACTTCGTCACAATCTACGTATCCGACCAGGAGCGCAGCTTGCGCTTTTTCGTGGACCAGCTCGGATTTTCTCTGGTCTCCGACGTGCGCTTTGCCTCCGGTAATCGCTGGGTTGAGGTGGGACCGCCCGATGGGACAGCCATCCTGGCGTTAGCCCGGCCCGTACCGGGCTTGAACGAAGATCGCTTCATTGGAAACTCCGGAATGGTCACCTTCCTCACCGAGGATGTGGAGGCCAAATACCTCGAGTGGTCAGCACGAGGTGTTCGCTTCACCATACCGCCCCAGTCACCTAGCTGGGGAGGCATGTTTTGCCGCTTTGAAGATCCCGATGGCAACACATTCGCTCTGGCTGGCTTTGACTCTGCCACCCGCGAGTTGGACCTGCGACGCCGCGCCTATGCGGAAAAACTCGAACAGGAGCGTCGCGCTGCCCAGGAACTCGAGATTGCAAAGCAGGTGCAGATGCGCCTGTTCCCTCAGCGGCAGCCGGCGATTCCGGGATTGGACTATGCCGGAGCGTGTATCCAGGCGCGATCGGTGGGCGGCGATTATTACGACTTCCTGGACCTCGGAGAGGAACGGATGGCGTTCGTTCTCGCAGACATCGCGGGCAAAGGCATTGCTGCTGCGTTGCTGATGGCCAACCTTCAGGCCAATATGCGCAGCCAGATCGTCACAGCTCTCCACGATCCTGCCCAGTTCCTGACGTCTGTCAATCGCCTCCTGTTTGAGAACACCGCCCTCAGCTCCTACGCCACCCTGTTCTTCGCAACTTATGACGACACCACCTGCCGTTTGCTCTATGCCAATTGCGGACATCTCCCTGGATTGATTCTGCGTGCCAACGGCAGCATTGAGCGACTTGAAGCAAGCAGCACAGTGATCGGCCTCTTCAGTGAATGGTCCTGCGTGGTAAACGAGACCTGCTTGCAGTCTGGTGACGTGCTCGTGCTCTATACCGACGGCGCAACGGAGTCGCCCAACTCCGCGGGAGAGGAGTTCGGCGAAGAGCGGCTACTCGGCGTATTGCGCCGCCACAGCACTGCGTCCGCCTGCGCCATCGCTGAGGAAGTCATCAAGGAAGTCGAAACCTTCAGCACCGGCGAGCAGTTTGATGACATCACGCTGATCGTGATGAAGAAGGTGGGATAGCGCAAATGGCCACCCGGGGGCGTCATCCAGTCGTCATTCAGAAGAGCAGTTCGAGCAAGCTAAGCAAACGGGCCTTGAATCGCGCCCTCTTGGCCCGGCAGTTGCTCTTGAACCGCTCCAGCGACACGGTCCTCAACGCTTTGACACATCTGGTCGGATTGCAGGCGCAGACGCCAAACTCCCCTTACATTGCCCTCTGGTCTCGTCTGCACGACTTTCATCCGCAGTGGCTTACCGAGCTTATCCAGGGCCGCCGTGTCGTGCGTATCGCTCTCATGCGCAGCACAATCCACTCCGTCACAGACGAGGACTGCCTCGAGCTGCGCCCTCACGTCGGTGGAGTGCTCGAGCGCGGCATGCGCGGCGCGTTTGGAAAGCAGCTTGAAGGTTTAAATTTGAAGCAGGTACAGGCCACCGCGAGAAAATTCCTGGAGCAAGGGCCTTTGACTCTCGATGAGCTCGGGAAAGCTCTTTCGAAAAAGTGGCCTGGCAGGAACGCCGCTGCGCTTGCAAATGCTGCTCGAGCCCTGCTCCCGCTCATTCAGATTCCACCTCGTGGCATTTGGGGAGAAGGAGGACTTGCAAAGCACGCCCTGGCAGAACTCTGGCTAAACAAGCCGCTTTCCGCCTCACCATCTCTAGAGCGGATGATCACTCGCTACCTCGCCGCCTTCGGGCCAGCTTCAGTACGCGATGTACAAACCTGGTCGGGACTCACAGGTCTGCGCTCAATCCTGGAGAAAATGCGTCCGGCTCTCATCACTTTTACGGATGAAGACGGCAATGAACTCTTCGACCTGCCCAGTGCACCTCGGCCTGATCTCGACACACCAGCTCCGCCGCGATTCCTCCCGGTCTTCGATAACGTGCTGCTTTCCCATCACGACCGCCGCCGCATCCTGTCTGAAGATCATCGCAAGATGCTCTTCGGTACGGCTGCGCTGCTGGAGGGTTCTCTGTTGGTCGACGGCTTCGTCTCCGGCACCTGGAAGGTCGTTCAAGAACCAAAAATGGCCATTCTCTTCATCCAGCCCTTCGCAGCGCTCCGCAAAAGCGATCAAGCAGCTATTTCTGAGGAAGGCGCAAACTTATTGCGCTTCGTAGTACCTGATGTATCGCAACATCGAGTGCAAATTGCACTGCCTGCGATCAGGTAATCTCACGCAACTCGCTCCTGAGTTCGGCAGATAGCGTGTCCGGTCCCGTTAGGATTTCAGCCCCAGTCTGGTCAAGAAGTCCTCCTCCCCCTCTTCGACGGGAAGCTGAGCGCTGTACTCCTTGACAACTTCGCTGTGACGCTTTCGAAGCCATAAATGTGCAATCAGCGTGAGTGCTATGGCAATGCGAAACTCCTGGCCATTGTCTTCTGTGCCACGCACCAGCATGTACGAAACCATCGACGCTGCGGGAAAGAACGTAAAGTACCGCAACAACGTAAAGGCTAAATTCGATTGTCGCGGGAGAGCTTCGCCCGTAAACGGAACCACGGTGAGATTCAAAAAGAATAGGTCGGTCAGCACAACGCACATTCCTACTGCGGCCAACAGTTCTGAAGCAGTGGCAGACCAGGTCAACAGCTCAGCGGGCGCCGCTTGCCTAAGCAGCACAAGACACCCAAGCGTTATCCCAATCGACGCGAAGAACGCCCACTTGTAAGAGGCGGAGAAATGCTCAATTGCGCTTTCAAAGTGCGCTGGGCTGCCGTGTACAACGCCCAGAATCCAGCTGCCTCTCTGATTGCCCGGGGAGACGAAAGCTGTTCGTAATCCAACGATTACCCAAAAAGCGATGATTCCGATCGAGGTGCGGATGCCGTCCGCTGAAACACTCATCCTCACCTCATTCGCTACAACATGAAGACGCAGCACCGTGGACGTGACCACCGCAACGCCTAATCCTCCATAAAGCACAAGATAGATGCGATAGCGAGGCAGCCTTAACATCGTTTGGCTAATGAAATGGAAGACCGCACGCTGCTCAGGCGAGCGTAGCGCCACCAGGTGAAGTAAGGCAGCAATCGGCCTTTGAAGCGGAGTGCGAGTCGAGCGAGGTGTCGACGATCCCTCGATCAGGGCACGGGTCTTTCGCAAATGCGCCAGCGGATATGCGACCAGCACCAGCCCAACTGCGATGATTGTGACCATGTAACCGATGTTCGCCAGCTTTTGGTAAATCGCTGCGGCCGAAGTCCCCTCCAGAATGGATTGATAGATGCCTAGGAACCAGAATGGCGGAAACCATAGAACGTACCTGCTGCCCGATTGCAGAGATGCTGGCACCACTCCCGAAAGCACCGGGAACAGCAAGAGCAGCAGCACCAGGCCGGCCACCAGGGCGCCCTGCAGGAATAACGAGAATCGACGGAACAGGCGCTCTCCAAATAGAGTGAGCAACAGACTTTGCAGGGCAAGAACTGCGGCCGCTGAAAACAGCCCTCCGGTCAGAACTGCCACCGTGTGTCCAGCAATAAGCGCCGGGGCATCGGGTGGATCAGTTGCGGCAGGTAAAACCAACGGCCCCAGAAAGTTCGCATCGATCAGGAATCCCAGCACCAGTATGCAGAGCGCCGTCACGCGCGCCAGGAACACCTTGCGCTCCCCCACGGGAAGATTGCCCAGCACAAAGACATCAAGAAGATCAGGGAAGAACAGGTCCCACTGGAAGACCGTTGCGAGTCCCATGGCAACAAAGGAATACACAACGAAGAAGAAGTGATGGTTTACCTGCACCCAATAGGGTGGTGCGCTTCCGGCAAGATGGCTGCCTGGAGGCCAGACGATGAAAGGGTGATAAACCGGCCAGAGATAGATGGCCACTACAAATCCAGGAAGCCCCGCCGCAAAGGCAATCGTAAGAAAATGGGCCCGAGCGTCACCATCCGCAGATGCGGATTCATGACGGAAGAAGCGCTCCAGAAAGTGCCGCACCAGGTGAGAAAAGGGGCTTCGCTCCGGAGAGACTTCAGCACCAAGTGCAGCTTGAGCATTCAGGGGACGCACTTCGGGTCCAGAGAGCGCGAGTAGGCGCTGGAAGGCTTCAGGCATGGCGGATCTGCATGACCTCCACAATCTGGCGTGCCACCTCGCTGGTCTCCTGCTGTTCCACCAGTTGCGCAAACACGCTCTCGAGATTCGGCAGGTGCATTAGCTCGGTGAGTTCGCTCGGGGAGGCGTCGGCCAGCACTCTCCCTTTCGAGATCACAATCACTCGGCTACAAACTTCCTCCACCACCTCCAGCACGTGTGAGATGTAGAGGACTGCTTTTCCTTGCGAAGCCAGTTCGCTTACAAGATTCTTGAACAGTCGCGCAGATGCCACATCTAAGCCAGACAGCGGCTCGTCAAAGATCAAAAGCTGAGGATCGTGGAGTAGAGCCGCGGCGATCAGCACCCTCTGCCGCATTCCCTTGGAATAGGAAGAAATGGGCGTATGCTGCCATGAGTCGAGCAGCAACAGCTTGAGCAGAGAAGAAGCCTTCGTCGCAATCAGCTTCTCCTGCATGCCCCGCAGCCTGCCCACGAACTGCAGGTATTCCATCCCTGAAAGGTAGCTGTAAAGATGCGCCTCTTCCGGCACATAGCCGAACGAGCTGCGATAGACGATCATGTCATCGCGAATGTCTCGTCCCTTGAAGCGCACGCGGCCTTGGTTCGGGCGCAGCATGCCCGTAATCATCTTCACAGTGGTGGATTTGCCGGCTCCGTTCGGCCCCAGGAACCCCACGATCTCCCCGGCATCCAACGTAAAGCTCACATCCGTAACCGCCGGAATGCCCCGATAGCTGCGCGATACGTTTTCGACATGGAGCATGCGCTAAGACCTCCGGCCCATCTTGCGCGTGAACTCACCAGGTATCTGGCAGCTCTCAATCGCGATAAAGACGAGCGGGATCGATCCAGAGGGCAGCAGCTAGACCTGATCTCCCCAGCACCGATCCAGGTCAGGTCCGCCGCTACCCTATGTAGCATTCAACATACCAGAGAAATTTCTCCTGTCAAGTAGAAACTGTTCGAGCTCCAGACTCTGCTCTACTCGCGTCTGATCCTGCTGCAATCGCTGCGCAAGAGGTTGAACACTCCGCGCCTGGCTCACCGGGCTCCGCCGGAAGCAGATGCAGGGGCTATCCCCAGGTCCAGCGCTATATGTGAAGCAACCAGCCACGGATCGCCCTGTGCCTCCGTGGGATACGTCGTCTGACTGCGATTCCACTTCTCGCCCACCTGGAACCAGTCGATCGCCGCTGGCGGTTTGCTCTTTTGCATGGCCTCCTCCAGACTTGTGAAGTAGAGTTGCCAGCGTCCTCGATAGTAGTCGCGCGTCAGCCCCGCCCAGTCCTTGTTGCCGTAGTCGTGTAAGCCCGACTCGCTCGCGGTTCGATTTCCCCAGGTCGTCAAGATTGAGCGCGCATCATATTCCAGCCTGGCGCGCTCCTCATCATCGTCAGCCCACGTCGGAACATCCTCTAGCCATCGACCAACCAGAAAATTCGAGTTCGTCGTCAGCAACTCATCCTGAAGCAGCATCTTCTTGAGCCACTCATCCGCAAGGGAGTGAAAGCGCAAGCGGTCATGGTGTTGGAACGCGTCGCGTATCTTCGGAAGAGTTTCCCTGCTCCAATTGGCCAGCACTTGGCGAGCCACATCGACAAGATCGTATTGATAGGTTGCCGTCTTGCGGAGAGCTGGACCTGCTGCAAGCAATTCAGCCAGCGCTTGATTGAGTAGTTGTGGTCTGTAGCGAAGCTCGTCCGGAGCCCACGTCGAAGCGGTACGCGCTGTAAGGCTGGGCTGCGCATTAAACAGCGACTCGGGCTGCGCATCTCGCTCCCCATGCTTCCTCTCTCCGTCTGCACGCGCTCCATAGACCGTCTCCATCAGAATCTTCCAGGCGCGCTCGGCGTGAGCATCGGTCGCACCATAGCGGCGCGCCGCGTACTGCTTGGCCCATTCATTCATGTCGACGGGGCCCATCCGCCAAGCCATCTCCGTGAATAGATCGAATGCTGCTGGATTGGTATCAAGCCCCTCTGTCATAATTGCGGTCCCCGCCATGGTGCTGCCGGGCCGAGTGCCCATCTTGGGCAGACGTACCGCGTAGTCATATAAATTGGCGCCCAGGGTGGTGCGTCCGCCAAACTCCCACAGACCGCCGAAGAGATAGCGCGCGCCCTCGAAATCTGCTTCGCGCTGCTCGTGAGGAGTACGTCCCTGCTCAATATCGATGATCAGCAAACGGCTGCGATCAACTCCAGCCAGCAAATCCTTCGAAGGATTGTCTTGCCAGGCCAAAGTCATCCAAAGCGCCCCAGGATGAGCACGGTTCAGCGACTCTTGAACAGATCGCGCTGCCGCCGAAATGGGGACATCTCCACTCGCTCCGCCTTCTTGAAACACTTCGATGTCGTAGATCGACGTTTTGCCAAAGAGTTCCTGTTGATGACGATAGAACGAGGCCGCTACCTTGGCGAACATTGGATCTCGCGGATCCAACCAGGCAGGCCGCTCAAATCCGTTCCAGGCTCCTTGCGGTACGACATGTGCCTCATGGTAGCGTGCGTTGAAGTCTGCCGGAACGATTCCGTAGTAGCCAGGGAAGACGGGCGTGATTCCGAGCTCTCGCAAGCGGGCGATCATCTTCTTTGCCGATCGAATTCGGCGATCGAGCAGTTGGCGCGAGATCGGTTCATTAAAGCAGCACATGTTGCCCATGAGTTGCCAGTTCTGGTGGGCTGGCTGCGTAATCCATTGGCGGATCTCCAGATCGGAGTAGCCAAAGTCCCGAAACGTCAGGTAGAGAACAGCATCCATTCCCCGCTCAACCAGCACAGTGTTAACGCCACTCAAAGCGAGTACATCAATCTCTCGCTGCCATCTGGGCCACTGCCAGTACGGAGTGGAGTAACCATCGGTGTTCTGATTCAGCGCATAACGAAACGGGTAAGGTGATTGCTGCTCCACAGGCTGCGCTGGAGCCGGCAGCATGCCTTGCCACGCGATCTGGTCGCCATTTGTAGAGATCTGAAGATAAGCGATGTACTTCAGGTACCAGTTCACTCCAGAGAGTGCCGCAATACCCGTGGTGCCCTCGACTCGTATGTGTCCCATCTCCCCTGAAATCCGGAAGGCGTCCAGATTCGCACGCCCTCGGAGAAGCGACAGCGTGATCTGATTCTCCAGCCCCGGAATCAGCCGATGAATGACGGCGCGCGCAGGGTCCAGGGAGTCGTTACCAACCGGGCTCGCATAAGCAAGCGTTCCGGCGCTCATCAGGACACCCAACACCACAAGAACGGGTCGGACAAATCGAAGGCTACAGAGCACTTTCACTGGAATCGCATCCCTTTCGTGAACAGTTGGCCTCCTACCGACAGCGCAGTACCGCGTACAGAGGCCACTCAGCATACAGGTTATCCCTTTCCCGCGAAACGGGGCAGAATCCCGCATGAACGAGCTGCGGTTAGCTCCCTGGTTGCATTCCTGCATCTGATGGCGTGAGGCAAGCCTCTTGGAGCAGCTCCAATCTTGGATCGAAGTCGTTTCGCAGTTGAAGCAAGACCACTGTGGGCACCTGATTGCCGCTCTTGAGTAATCTCTTCGTCATCCCGACTCGGTAACGCTAGTGCGGTCTCCTGCCGTCCACCCGTTACATTGAGTCTTGCCGTCCATCCCGGCTATACATTGTTAGGAACCCGATAGCTTATAGCCCACGGCCACTGCAGCCCCTGTTCTGAGGGAAGCTCATCTTCGGTGTGGCGATTCGTCAGTTCCCCCGATGTTCCGTAGCAGACATTGCTGTAGACCATCATCCGTGCCTGCGCCACGCAGCATTGTTCCGTGGCTCGATGTTCGTAGTTCGGAGGTTTTGATGAAACACCGGCGTATCGCGGTCTCCGCGATCACAGGAGAACACCGTCCCGCACTCAGCAGATTGCGGACTGCCCTTCGCGGCGCAATCGCCAGCACCCTGCTCGCATGTGCGACGGTGGCTGCTCACGCGCAGCTCGTCGAAAGCGACGCCCAGCCCCATGTGATCCGGATGTATCCAGTTCACCACCAGGTGAAAGCGGCTAGCGACGTACAGCCCTCCGACACGACTGCGGATGCCACGGTGGCTTCCACTCCTACCGTCGGACCCGCTCCGAGAGGAGCGAAGCTGGTCTACGACGGTGGGCCGGTCATATCCAACGTGAGCGTGGTCATCGTCTACTACGGACAGGGCTCCTACCTGCCGCAACTCAATGATCTTCCCAACTTCTACAGCGCCCTCTCGAGCGGTACCACCATGGACGTGCTCAGTGAGTACAGCACCATGGGAGTGAAGAGCCCGTTTGTGAGCTACCTGGGCAACCAAGTCATCGAGAAAGCTCCAGCCAATTCCTTCGTGGGCAGCTATACGATCATTCCGAGCCCTGCCCACAACGGCTCGACCATCGACGATAGTCAGATTGAGGCCGAACTGCAGGCGCAGATCAGCTCTGGACACCTTCCGCCTCCCACCTATGATGGCTTGGGCAACGCCAACACCATCTACATGATCTACTTCCCGCACGGAAAGACGATCACCGCGTTTGGATCCCAAAGCTGCGTGGGCGGCGGATTTTGCGCATACCACGGTACTACTGTCCTGCATGACAGGAACGTGCTCTACGGCGTACAACCAGACATGCAGTCTGGCAGTGGATGCGACACCGGCTGCGGCAATTCTGCAAGCCCCTATGCGAACTACACCGAAGTCGGAAGCCACGAGTTCGCCGAAACCGTGACCGACGCCGCTGTGGGCCTGGCCCTTGATCTCAACGCTCCCCCGCTGGCCTGGTATGACGATGCCAACGGCGAGATCGGGGATATTTGCAACGACGAGACAGGAACCGCGAACGGATACACCGTCCAGCTGCTCTACTCCAATCTCCAGAAGGCCTGCGTTGATCACCCTGTCTACTTCTCGGTGAGCGCTCCATCGAGCGCCACTGCCGGTTCCCTCATCGCTGTCACGGTGCAAACCAAGAACAGCAATGGCTCCAATCAGACCGGCTATCTGGGCACCGTTCATTTCACCAGCACCGATGCTGCTGCCACTCTGCCCGCAGACTATACCTTCACTTCTGCCGATGCCGGTGCGCATGTCTTCGGCGTGAAGTTCGGCACCAACGGCAACCAGACGATTACGGTGACGGGCGTAACCAACGTAGGCTTTACGGGAACGAGTTCCGATATCAATGTCACGGGAGCTCCCGCGCCGGTGGTCAGCCTGAGCGGCACGTCCGTGAGCTTCCCCGACCAGAGCCTTCTCAGCACAAGTGCAGTACAGCAGATCACGCTGACCAACACCGGCAATGCCGCACTGTCCATCTCCAGCATCTCGGCGTCGGGCGCATCGTTCTCTCAGAGCAACAACTGCGGCTCCAGCATCAGCGCATCCGGCCACTGCACCATCTCGGTCACATTCGCTCCTCAGTCTCTCGGACCACAGACCGGAAGCATCCTCATCGTTGACAACAACAATGACGTCAGCAACTCGACGCAGACCGTCTCGCTTGGTGGCAACGGCATTCAGGCCACCCAGACCATTCAGTTCGCCTCGCTCCCTGACGTCAAATACGGAACCTCGCCAATCACCCTGCTCGCAACGGCCAGCTCGGGATTGACCGTGTCCTATGCAGTCTCTGGACCAGCCACCCTGTCCGGCACAACCCTCACCATCACCGGCGCGGGCCAGGTCTCGGTCACGGCCTCTCAGTCCGGCAACACCACCTATCAGGCGGCCAAGCCCGTGACGCAGTCCTTCCAGGTGAACAAGGCCGTATTGACCGTAAGCCCCCATCCCCCGCTTCAAGGCCAGACGCAGTTCTCAGTGGGCTATGGCAACAACAACCCTCTTCCCTCTGACCTGTATGTGATTACCGGCTTCGTCAACGGAGAAACGGCAGCGGTTATCAGTGGAGCACCCACAGTCACTCCCGTCTGGGGAACCAACCCTAACGTGGGGACCTATGCCCTCAATATTGGCGTCGGCACTCTCTCAGCAGCTAACTACAGCTTCATCGCAGTGAGCGGAACCATCACCGTCGTCCCGGCTGTACTCACGGTTAAGCCGAACTCAACCATCGGTCACTACGGAGCGGCGCTGCCGACCCTTACCTACACCGTAGCTGGTCTCAAGTATGGCCAGACCGCCGCGGGCGTGTTCAGCAGTGCTCCGCAAGTAAGCACAACGGCCCTGCAGACTTCAGACGCAGGACAGTACCCCGTCTCGGTCAATGTAAGCGGCGTTACCGCGGCCAATTATGTGCTTACGGCCGGATCGAACGCAACGCTCACGATTCTCCCCGCCACGCTGGTGGTAAAGCCGCAAGGCGCAACCATGACCGCCGGTAGCCCGCTCCCAACGTTCACGTACGTACTGAGCGGACTGGTCAACGGCGACAACGACTCGGCGGTTTCAGGATCTCCGCTCCTGACCACAACTGCAACCTCGGCCTCCCCGGTGGGCAAGTATCCAATCATGGCCGATGTCAGCACGATGGCCGCGAAGAACTACAAGATCACCGCCGGACCCAACGCTGTGCTTACCGTCAAGTAGCTCAACCCCGCAAGGCCTGCGTGATCTGATCTTGGGATCGCGCAGGCCTTCTCTATTTCTGCGGTCTTCCTCGATCTTCCGATCAATCCGCTTCCGTAATCCTCCGCGGATCACCAGCCCATCTGCCGCATGCGCTCCAGAATCAGCCCGCTATATCGGCTCATTCGCTCCGGACGCCGCTTCAGTGGAGCAGGCAGAATCGCCGCCAGCCTCGCTGCTTTCTCCCGGTCAAGATTCCGGGCACTCGTCCGGTAGTAGTACGTGCAGGCTGCATCCGCTCCGTAGATGCCAGGCCCCCATTCCACCACATTGAGGTAGATCTCCAGGATGCGCTGCTTCCCCAGCACGAGTTCCGCCACAGGCACCAGCGTGAACTCAGCCCCTTTGCGGAGAAACGAGCGCCCTGTGCCGAAGAAGAGATTCTTCACGAGTTGCTGCGTGATCGTCGATGCCCCGCGCGTGCGACCGCCCTCCAAATCCCCCTCCGCCGCGATCTGAATTTCATGCCAGTCGAATCCATGATGTTGGTAGAAACGCGCATCCTCCGCCGCAACCACCGCATGCTGTAGCTCAGGCGAAATGTGGCTGAGAGGGATAAACCTGTAATGCGCGTGATAGGAGGCGCCGCCCATCCAGGCCTGGACTCGACGCTGCATGTGCACGGCCGTGGTGGGAGGGTCCACCCATCGGGCCAGCACAAGCAGCAGCGCAGCTCCGCACCAGAGCGCCGCCACCGACACGATGAACCATTTGCAGATGCTCCGCCAGGTCACTCCGCGGCGTTTTGATTTGAGAGGTTGAGAAGAACGTGCTTTCACTCTTCAGGATAATATCGCCGCGCTATCGGCCCCTCACTCGCGCTGCGCAAGCAGCCGTCAGCACCTCTTCTGCTCTGCGCACCAGTGTGTCGCGGCATCCAGGTATTGCGTCCAATTCGCGGCAATTCCTCGCTGCGCTTGCGCCAGGGGCATCTGCCCCTTCTTCACTGCCTCTGCCAGATAGTTCTCTACCAAATCCTTGCGCTTGAAATAGCGCTCGTTCAGCGCGACCGCATCCGGCCCACACTGCGGCCAGATGTTCCCCATGCCATCCGCTCCACCCAACTCCAGCGGCACCAGATGGTCGAGTTCGCAAACCTGGTTTTCATTGGAGTTGATCCGCGGCTTCGCAATGTCGTACCAGCGATACGCAATATGCTTTTGCGCCTCACTCTCCGCGCAGTTGCGTACCTCGCGGGTCCGCCAACTTGGATCGCGCAGCACGTCTTCAGTCACCGATGGATTCACACCACCTGGGGTACAGCGGGGATCCGGCACTGGATAGCCGTTCTCGCTCCGCACTTCGCACTCTGCGTCAGCCGGTTCCCGCCACTGCGAGAAATACTCCGACTCGCACGTCGTCTCCGGGCCTGAACTTGAAGGATTAGTGTCCCTCTCCCGATCTCGATGCCGATCAGGCCTCGTCTCGCCTGAAAAGTCCCGGCCCCGGCGTTCAAAAGGAGGGCTGAGCGGCGCACGGCGGGAGCGCCCGCGTGGTTGAATGACCAGGAAATAAACGGCCGCGACAAGAATTAGAAAAATGAAGACACGTGCAACGCTTTTGGGGAACATCGCTCTTCTCAGTACACCATGCGCACTCCGTACTCTTTTCCTCAGGCAGCACGGCGACAGCACACGCGCAATGGCCCGGCGCCCATTCCATCGAGCGTTCTCGGG
>CBJOJD010000025.1:0-27822 GCA_966443485.1 uncultured bacterium
CGTCTTTGAGCAGGAACGGATCATGCACGTAGATGCCGCTTCCGGCGACGCTGCCGGGCTTGACGTAGGGATCGGTGCCGGTGCTGACCAGCTGCCATTCCTGGCAGGTGCAGCCGGTGGCGCCCCACTGGTCGATGGTGGCGGTATCAGATTTGCTGGCCTGGTAGACCTCGAGGTAGAGGCCGCTGTTCACATTCTTGATCATGTAGTTGCCGTCGGCGGCGGTGGAGACGGTCCACAGGTGATCTGCGGTGCCGCTGTCGGCCCATTGCAGGACTTGCGCTCCGTTGGATTTGGAGGCGTTGGAGACGCCCAGCACCTGGTGGGTCAGCATGTTTTCGATGTTGTATTGGCCGCTGCCCATGGGGATGAAATGCCAGAGGTGGTCGGTGGTGCCATTGTCGGCCCATTGCACCACGCTGGTGCCGGCAGTCTGGCTCTGGCCGGAGATGCCGAGGACGAGGCCGCTGTTGACGTTCTTGATTTTGAATTCGACGCTGTCGCTGATGGTGTCCTGGGCCAGGGCGAGGGGCGCGGCGGTCAAGAGCAACGCCAGGCCAAATCGAGAGAGATGATTCATGAATCCTCCTTGAGCGAATGGGTGGGGAGTAGCGCGGGTGGAAGGGGGGGACCAGGCAGAGAGAAGGGGACGACCAGGGGGACAGGGGGGCTCCCGGGCGGGAGCCGGCGAGAGGTTTTCGAGAAATCGTTTACTCACAAACCCACAATTCCACACGGCGGCGAAGTATATTGAGACTCGCAAGCGGCTGTCAATCATTTCCTTCCCGCTCCGTGATAGAAGGGTGGGATTGCCTCGGAGGCACGCCGAGACAGCCGGCGGGAGCATAGAATCGCAATCGTGGGGAAACGTTTGCCCAGCCTCTCCCATTTTCGGGCTCCTCGCCAGCCCCGATACACTGGTCGCCTATGATCCACGACGGCCGCAGCCGCAAACTTCCCTTCGATCCTGAGCAGGCTCTGGCGCACTTGCGCGATCGCGATCCTAAGCTGGGCGCACTCATCGAAAAGGTGGGAGCATTCCGTCTACGCCTTGACCCATCGCCCTCGCCTTTCGAGTCGCTGCTGGAGTCGATCCTGTATCAGCAGCTGCATGGCAAAGCCGCGGCCGCCATTCACCAGCGGGTGCGCGAGTTCTTTCATGGAGATCCCTCTCCGCAGGCGCTTCTGGATACACCCGACGAGCCACTGCGCGCAGCCGGGGTCTCGGGAAACAAGATCAAGGCGATGCGGGATCTGGCTGCCAAAACCCTGGACGGCACGGTGCCTTCGCACGCGGCCATCAAAAAGATGAGCGACGCGGATATCGTGGAACGGCTCACGGAGGTGCGCGGCATTGGCCCCTGGACGGTGGAGATGCTCCTGATCTTTCGCATGGGCCGCCCGGATGTACTGCCGGTGACCGATTACGGCGTGCGCAAAGGATATGCACTCACGTTCATGCGCGTGCCCAAGTCGCGCGCGCTGGCTGCGGAAGACCTGCCCAAGCCCGATGTCCTGTTCAAGCGCGGAGAGCGCTGGCGGCCGTTTCGTTCGGTGGCGAGCTGGTATCTGTGGAGGGCGTGCGATCTGGTGCGAGAAACGCCGTCGGCGGGCAGAGCCTAAAATAGGCGCAGGCGGCCGTATTCGGGCACAAATCTGCCGCGATGGAAACCTGATGGCGCAATCTAAACGATTTGTCTGCATTCACGGCCACTTCTACCAGCCCCCGCGTGAGAATCCGTGGCTAGAGACGGTGGAGAGCCAGGATTCCGCTGCCCCGTATCACGACTGGAATGAGCGCATCTGCGCGGAGTGCTACGCCACCAACGGCGCGGCGCGCATAGTGAACTCCAAGAACCAGATCATCCGCATTGTGAACAACTATGCGCGAGTGAGCTTCAACTTCGGGCCCACCTTGCTGAGCTGGCTGAAGGAGAATGCGCCGCGCACCTATCGCATGATTCTGGATGGGGAGCGCCGCAGCCGCAAGAACTTCAAGGGCCACAGCTCGGCTATGGCCCAGGTCTACAACCACATCATCATGCCGCTGGCCAGCCGCCGCGATAAGCTCACGCAGATTCGCTGGGGCATTGCGGACTATCAAAGCCACTATGGCGTGCCTCCTGAAGGCATGTGGCTGGCGGAGACGGCGGCCGACACGGAGAGCCTGGAGCTGCTGGCGCAGCATGGGATCAAGTTCACGGTACTGGCGCCGCATCAGTGCAAAGCCATTCGCCCGCTCAAGGACGGAGCGGAGTGGACGCAGACTCCAAACGCGAGCGTGGATACCACGCGTCCGTACCTGATGCGTTTCGACTCGGGCGTATCTCTTGCGATCTTCTTCTACAACGGACCAGCCTCACGGGCGATCGCCTTCGAGGGCCTGTTGAACTCGGGAGAGAACTTTGCAGGCCGCCTGAAGGCCGGATTTACGGATTCGTCACAACCACAGCTCGTTCACGTAGCCACCGATGGTGAGTCCTACGGCCACCACCACCGGCATGGAGAGATGGCGCTAGCCTATGCGCTGCATCTTCTTGAAGAAGACAAGAACGTCCATTTGACCAACTACGGCGCTTTTCTGGCGCAGTTCCCTCCGGAGTTCGAGTGCCAGATCGTGGAGAACTCTTCCTGGAGCTGCATGCATGGGGTGGAGCGCTGGCGTTCCGATTGCGGTTGCAACGGAGGCCGCGGGGGTTGGAATCAGGCTTGGCGCGCGCCACTGCGCAAAGCGCTGGACGATCTGCGCGACCGGCTTGTGGCTCTCACCGAGTTGGAGGGGCGCAAGATCTTCAAGGACGTGTTTGTCGCGCGCGACGCTTATATTCAAGTGATTCTGGATCGCAATCCGGAGACCGTGGATGCGTTCTTAGCCGAACACGCTTCGCACGATCTCACTGCAGCAGAACGAGTGCGTGCTCTGCAGATGATGGAATTGAAGCGGCACGCGCAGCTGATGTACACGAGCTGCGGATGGTTTTTCGACGACATCTCGGGCATAGAGACGGTGCAGATCATCGCCTACGCAGCACGGGTGCTGCAGCTGGCGCAGCGGCTGTTTGGCAAACATGGCGCGGACCTGGAGATCGCTTTCCTGACGCGCATGGCCGAGGCGAGATCCAATGTGACTAAGGCAGCGGACGGGGCGCGCATCTACAAAGAGAACGTGGTGAAGATGGAGCTGGGCCTGGAGCCGGTAGCTGCTCACTATGCCATCAGTTCGATCTTCTCTTCGTTTGCGGAAGATACCGAGCTCTTCTGCTACAACGTGCGGAGGATCTCGCATGACATCTATACGTCGGGCCGCGGGCGTCTGGCTTTAGGCAGAGCGCATGTGGTCAGCACGATCACAGAAGAGGAGCAGAGCTTCTCGTTCGCGGTGCTGCACTTCGGCGATCAGAACATCACTGCCGCTGTGAAGCCTTATTCAGACGCCGACGCCAGCAGCTTCGAAACGTTCGCCCAGCAGGCGGCCGAGCACGTGCTGATGGCCGATTTTCCTGAGGTGATTCGGCTGCTCGACCGCTACTACGGCCACGTGGACTACTCGCTGACCTCGCTGTTCACCGACGAGCAGCGGCGCATCGTGCAGCTGATTCTGAACTCGACGTTGTGGAACATCGAGCACTCACTCACCACGATTTACGAAGATCACGCGAGCCTGCTGCACTATCTCTCGCAGGCCGGATTGCCGAAGCCGCCGGCACTGGTGCTGGCCGCGGGTTTTGCAGTGAATGCCGGATTACGGCGCGCGCTCGAGGCCGATCCGGTAGACCACGCATTGCTGCGCTCCTTCCTGTCGCTGGCCAAGGCGGATCAGGTGGCGCTGGAAGTGCCCACGCTTTCGTACATCGCCGACCAGCGCATGAAGCGCAGCATGGTCGAGCTGCAGATGTCGTCCGGCTCACTGGAGATGCTGGATCGCGCACTGGGACTGGCTCGCATTCTGGCCGAGTTGCCCTTCGAGTTGAACCTGTGGCAGGCGCAGAACATCTGGTACGAGATCTTACGTACATCGAGCTACGCTCTGACCGCGCTGGCCGATGAGGATAAGGCGCGCTGGGATCAGGATTTCGCGGAGCTGGGCGGCCTGCTCTCAGTGGATACCACAGCGATCGTGGCGCAAGACCTCAGCGCCATGACGACGGGAGACTAGGCTAGCTTCTCCAGTGCAACTCGACGGGCCCTTCCAGCGGGTGATTGCCGTGGCCCTCCAGCCGTGCCTGCTTGAGCGCGAAGTACCACTTGGCGGGCTTATCGGCGTCGTCGATCAGCATGAGGCTGGGGTTGTGCTTGAGGCCTTCGGCCTGCTGGATCATGGTTACCTGATCCTGGCGCACGAACTTGGCACCGAAGAACTTGGCAACCGGCGTGACGAGCGGCACGTGATAGAAGACGTTCCACGCAGCCACGACGTCGATGCGGCAGGTGGAGCTGGTCACCGGCGTCACCGTCGTCAGTGAAGAAAACCACTTGTCTCCGCAGCGGATGGTCTCGGTTCGGCGGTTGGGCAGGACGAAGTCGATGGTGGTCTCGATGGGCTGTCCGTAGACGCCGAGCAGCTTGTAGGGCGCGGAGTTGCCGCTGGGAGCATGCGCGCTCATGCGGAAGCCGTCGGGGATGGGCTCGAAGCGCTTGGTTTTCTCGCGAATGCTGGAGCGCGAACGCCACCACCAGGCCTGGTGCACGAAGGGGCCATGCGCAGGATCCATGAGGCCGATGATGCCGTGGTCCACATTGCAGGGCAGGTCGGCGGTGAGGTAGGCGGTGCGAAAGCGTGGACCGAACTTGGCCACCTCGGGCACTGGTCTTTCGGGAGTCGTTCCTTTACGGCCTGGTCCGGGAATGTAGACCCAGGCGTGGCCGTCGCGCTCTTCACAGGGGAACGCGGTGGCGTAGATGCGTGTGGCGTCCAGGCGGTCATGGCTGGACAGCGAAGGGATGTGCGCACACTGACCGCTGCAGGGCTCGAACTCCCAGCCGTGATAGCGGCAGGTCACGCGCTGCCCATCGAACCAGCCGACGCTGAGAGGAATGCCGCGATGGGGACAGCTGTCGCGCATGGCGAAGACGCGCCCGTCGCTGCGCCGGCCCAGGACTAAGGGGATGTCGAGCAGCATGGCCGTGGCCAGCTTTCCGCGGCGCAGCGTGTCCGTGCGCAGTGCGGGATACCAGTCGTCATAGATCAGCGTGGCCGATGGCCCCTGGATGGGCACGCCAGCTTCTGTAGTGGTCACCAACGGCATTTGGGATTGACCATAGCATCTTGTCTGGGGTGGAGGCGAATGAGGCCGCAAGCCGCAGTCTAGCGATTTATATCAATACAGATATAATTAGTTCGTGAAGCCGCTGCGGTTTTCTTGGCGATTCGCTGAAGCAGCTGCGAGCATTCCCCAAGGATGCTCGACAGCACGCTGGCTATGAACTGGAGAAGGTGCAGGATGGCAAGAGGCCGAGCGATTCCAAGCCCATGCTTCCATCGGGAAGGGTGTTGAGGAGATACGAATTTGGGAGGACTCAGGCACATACCGCGTCATCTACACAGCCCGCCTCAGCGACGGAGTTTATGTTCTTCATGCGTTTCAAAAGAGGACGCAGACCACGTCAAGACGCGATCTTGAGATAGCGAGAGGTCGCTATGCGCAGTTAATTCGAGGGGCTTTATGAAAAAGGTGAAGGTGGAGACATTTGCGAGCGTGTGGGACGCTCTCGCAGACACGCCGGAAGAAGCTGCCAATCTGCGTCTGCGCTCCGCGATCATGCGGCAGATCGCCGCAATCGTCGAGGAGAGCGGCTGGACCCAGGCCGAGGCCGCTGCTCGGTGTGGCGTCACCCAACCGCGCATTAACGACCTGTTACGTGGGCGCATCGCACGCTTTTCGCTTGATGCTTTGGTGAATATCGCAGCTGCTCTGGGACGAAGGGTGACGGTGAAGGTAGAGGACGCCGCGTAGGGCCGCCGTCAACGGCAGAACTGAAGAGCTACTCAAGATCGAAGCAGTCTTGCGCAGAACCCTACCATTCTCTGAACCCGGCGCTTGATATACGACCAAAATTGTCGTACTTTGACTAAGGGCCGATTCGTATTGGCCCGCCCGGTCGTCCTTTGTAGTCATACCTTGCAGAAGTTTTGGTAGGAGTGGGCCCCCTCGCGGCTGTCTTTTGGCGAAGAACCGCGAAGGGACCGGAATCGACAACCCAACGGCTGACGACTGCCCACAGGGTACAGTCTCTCGGCCTCAACTTCAAGAAAGGCAATCATGAGTGACTGTACTTCCGCGTTTCGCGGGGGAGTGCGCCCCCGTGTCTGGCCGAGCCTGAGTTTTGCTCGAAGCCGCTTCCCTGCTGCCCTGCTGCTGGTTTTGAGTCTGGCCTGCCTGCTGCCGGCGCACGCCGACGAACCTCTGTTCGGCTTCTCCTACACCACCGATCTGCTGCCCAAGGGCAAGTGGGAGCTGGAGCAGTGGTCTACGACTCGATTCGGCAAGTACCCCAGCGGCAACTTCTGGCTGCAGGAGAACAAGACCGAGGTGGAGTACGGCCTGCGCGACAACCTGCAGCTCGCCGTGTACCAGATCTACGATTCCACTGGTTCCTTCCACAACGGGCCGTACGGGCAGACCACGCCGGCGGAGCAGTTTTCTTACTACAACCCTGGTCCGGACGATCATTTCAGCGCCACCAAGTTCGTGGGAGTGGCGGGCGAGGCAATCTACCGCATCTGGAGCCCCTACACCAAGCCGGTTGGCTTGGCTGTTTATGAAGAGCCGACCTTTGGGGCGGGGTTCATCGAGAATGAGTCCAAGATCATTCTGCAGAAGAACTATCGCGACGATCGCCTGGTGCTCGCGGCCAATCTTACCTACGCGCCCGAGTGGCGGCGAATCAAGGATCCCGACACGGGTGCGGTGGATCTGGGCGAGGAGACGGATGCCAACATCGACGTGGGAGCTTCGTATCGCTTCATGCGCAAGTGGTCGGCGGCCTTGGAGCTGTACAACGAACGCGAGTTCAACAGCTACAACTTCACCCACGAGTCGAATAGTGGATACTACCTCGGCCCCACCCTGCACTATGCGGGCAAGAACTTCTTTGTGACCGCGAACTACGACCAGCAGATGCCCTGGGCGGGCCGCCATGTCGATACCGTTCCTGGGGGCATTGTGGGGGGCCGGATCGTCGATAACGACTTCGAGCGCCATCGCGTGCGCGTGAAATTTGGCTGGTACTTCTAAGGAGATCCATGCGAGCGAGACTGATGTTTCTTCCCATGGCAGGGATGGTCCTGGCGGGCGGACCTGCGTATGCCACGGTGTATCTTTCCGTGGAACAGGCGCAGCAGGTGCTATTTCCCGGGGCCAGCTTTCAACAGGACTTCCGCACCTTAAGCGACGAACAGGCGAGGGCCATTCAGAGGGCTTCGGGTGTGGACGTGCGCTCCCATCAGCTCAAAGTCTGGCGGGTGTCGACGGGCGGATGGTTCATGGTGGATGAAGTGGTGGGCAAGCACGAGTTCATCCCCTTTGCGCTGGCCCTGGACCCACAGGGCGCGGTGAAGGGTGTGGAGATTCTGGAGTACCGTGAAGCCTACGGCGACCAGATCCGGAATCCGCAGTGGAGGCAGCAGTTTGTGGGCAAGACGGCTGCGGTCAAACTGCAGCTGGACAAGAATGTTCGCAACGTCTCGGGGGCCACGCTGTCGTGCAAGCATGTGACCGACGGGGTGGAACGGCTTTTGGTGACTTATGATCTGGTGCTCAAGTCTACCGGCCGTTGAGCGCGCGCAGCCCTGGCTGGGCACTCTGGTCAGCATCCGAGTGGAGGGTCTGCCGTCGGGCGAGGCGCATGCAGCGCTCGACGGGGCCTTGTCTCAGGTTGCGCTGGTGCATCGGCTGATGAGCTTCCGCGATCCATCGTCGGATGTCGGGCGCATCAATCAAGCTGGACCAGGTACGGCCGTTGAAGTTCACCCGTTCACCCATGCGGTGCTGCGCCAGGCAATGCAACTGTCCGCAGCCTCGAGCGGATGCTTCGACGTCACGATCGGCGCGGAGCTGGTGGAATGGGGTTATCTGCCGCAGCCCCTGAATGCGCGTCCCAACGCGACATGGCGGGATATTGAACTGATGGACGGTAATCGGGTCCGACTGCATCGCCCGCTATGGGTGGATTTGGGAGGCATCGCGAAAGGCTTTGCGGTGGATCTCGCCATCCAATGCTTGATGAGCCATGGTGCGTTGCAAGCCGTGGTGAACGCGGGAGGGGATATCCGCGTCTGCGGACCCGAACGGGAAACGATCCAGCTGGGAGCTTGCGATGAGACAGGCGCGGCGCCTCTGCTGGAGATCGCCGACGGGAGTGTTGCCTCCAGTACGGGGACGCCTAACGTGCGCACGCAACGGGGGCGATGCTATGGCCCGCATGTGAACGGAAGAGATCGCAGGCCCGCGGACCCGCGGCGATTTGTCTCAGTCATCGCCCCCGGCTGCATGGTTGCGGATGCACTCACCAAGGTGGTGCTGGCCTTGGACTCGGAGAGCGCTGAGGTGCTTCAGCGTTTCGACGCCTTCGCCTACATGCATCATCCAGAAGAAGGGTGGAGGAGCATTGGGCAGGAGATGGAGGCCCTCCCATGACCGGACATATCCGCAAGGCCGGATCGCTGGGACATCGCCGTCGCTGCATGCTCTACGGGATTGGCGTGGGGGTGTGGACCTCCGGGGTGCTGTGGCTGGTGTTCCATTATTTTCTGGAACAGAAGGGGGAGTTTGGACCGACCGCGAATCCGCTGGAGCCCTGGTGGCTGAAGTTGCACGGACTGTTTGCCTTTGCGGCCGTGTGGCTCTTCGGGCTGCTGTGGGGGATTCACATTACCAAGCTCTGGCCGCATCGGCGTCGGCGCTGGTCGGGCGGGGTACTCACGGGTATTTTCCTGCTGCTGATCCTGAGTGGGTATCTGCTCTATTACGTCGGCGATGATCGGGTGCGGCCGTTTCTCTCCATTGCTCACTGGGGAATCGGTTTAGCCTCCCCGATTTTCTTCTTTTGGCACCGTCTGCGGCGCAAGCGCGCCCTGCATCGCTCTGCGAGTACCATAGAGGGAGCGGTCCACGCGCGGAGACACTCGCCTCGTTGATTAAGAAAATCGCCATTGCGCTGGGGGTCCTGCTGGTGCTGGCCGTGGTTGTGTCGTACAACCTGTGGCGCGCCACCCAGGATCCCGTGACCACCCCACCAGGACCCTACGAGCTGGGCCAGCAGCATCTGCATTCTCAACTGGAAGATGCCAAGCGCAATGAGCTTGAGGCGGAGAAGCAGAACTGGAACTCGGCCGCGCAACTGCGCAAGCTGGTGCAATGGCATCAGCAGCGCATGGATAAGCTGACGGCTAATAAGCAGGCGGACGAGATCGTGGCCTACGACAAGGACTCGATCGATCGCCTGAACAAGCGGATTGCCGATCTGGACGCGCAAGCCGCAGCGAAGGCGCAAGCCGAGGCGGAAGCGGAGAAGCAGGCCACCCAGGCACCGCATCCGGCGGTCGCTCCCGCGCATTAGCGGGGGGCTACCGTAAGCTACTCACATCGCTTGCAGGTCAGGCGCGTACCGCAGAGCCGCGACGGGTGTGGAGTATACTTTGTAGCCAGGTCCACCTATGGAGACCGTTCAGATCGTCCTCGATAAGAAGCTGCTCCAAGCAGCGGACCGCGCAGCACGGCGGGCCAAGCAGGATCGCTCGGCGTTCATCCGTGAAGCCTTACGCGAGCATCTGATTCGTCTCGCGGTGCGAGCGCGCGAGGAACAAGATCGCGAAGGGTATCGAAATCTCCCGCCGTTGCAGGATGAGCAGAAGGCTTGGGAGGCAGAAGCGGCATGGCCGGGAGAATAGCAAGAGGGGACATCCCTCTCTATCAATTTGCTGCCCCAGACAAGAGACGTCCCGTCGTGGTTCTCACGCGGGATAGCGCCACTCTCCTACCTGTCCACCGTGACCGTTGCTCCCATTACTTCCACGATCCGTGGTGTTCCTTCTGAGGCCATTCTCGATGAGGTAGATGGCATGAAGGCGCGCTGTGCTGTGAACCTGCACAACCCCATTACCGTGTCCCAAAGCCGATTGGGCATGCGAATCGCGCAGCTCAGCGCCGCACGCATGGATGAAATCTGCGACGCGCTGGCATCTTCCCTGGGCTGTGGCGCGAATTGATTGCGGAATAATCGAAATTAGCTGCTCGCCTAGTTACGCCTTGATCAGCTTGCCCTGCTTCACGATGAAGCGCTCGCCACGCCACACAATGGTATTTCCGGCGAAGCCTGCCACCCACAGGCCCATGGCCACGGCGTCGCGCAGAGGCAGGAGCGATAGGTTGGGCAGCACCTGATGATCGCCGAGCACGCGGGCTCCGACCGTCATGGCCAGGGACAGCCGCAGAAAGAAGCTCAAGGCCAGCAGCCAAAGGCTGAGGGGGCTGAGCCCACTGGCGATCAGGTTCAGCATGGCCCAGGCCAGACCATGAGTGAAGATCAGGCCCACATAGCCGGCGGGCCGGGCGTCACGCACAGTGCGAAACCAGCGCAGCTGGTGGTCGAAGAATCCGCGCCAATCGTAGGCAGGGACACTGGTCTCGACGGCCTCGGCACATAGAGCCACGGCAAAGCCGGCCTGATGGACGCGCGCTCCCAACTCGTAGTCGTCGGCCAGCTGATCGACGATGGACTCGAAGCCGCCGATTGCATTGAGCGCCTTGCGGCTGACTGCCAGGGTGGATCCCAGGCCGTAGCGCAGCCCGCCTTCGAGCACCTTGGATAGCAGCACGCTGGGCTGGAAGTCGCAGGCGATGCCCAGAGCCTCCAGCTTCGAGGGGAGGGTGCCATGGGCGCGTCCGCGGTAGAGGGCGGTGACCAGTCCCACCTCGCGCGCATCGGTGCGTGCCGGGGCCGCGGCGGCCATGACGCGCTCGAGATAGCGCGGCGAGACGGTGATGTCGGAGTCGTTGACCAGCAGGTAGTCGTAACGGGCGTGCGGCGCCAGCTGGATGAGGGTGCTGACTTTGCCGTTGGTCCCCAGGCGCTCAGGGCATTCGATCAGTTGAATGGACCGCTCGGGGAACTCCCGCTGCAGCTCCCGGACGGCTGCAACCGCGGGATCGCCGAGGGAGGCAACGCCGAAGAGGAGCTCGTATTCGCCAGGGTAGGACTGGCGGCAATGGCTGCGGAAGGCATCCAGCATGCCGGGGTCGAGGCCCTTCAGCGATTTGAGGATGCTGATGCCGGGGGCAAGGCCGGTGGACGATGATCTTCGCTGGAAGAGAAAGAGGTAGGACGCAAACAGCGCGGCCAGGAAATAGCCCATTCCTGCCACGGCCAGCACCGTGGTCAGCACCTCCACGGCCATTGCCAAAGCGTGCGGCATCCCTAGAGACAGCTTACAGCGAACAGCCGGCAGCGGACAGCCGGCAGCGGACAGCCGGCAGTTAACGGCTTCGGCCCGGCTTCACTGTTGGCTGTCTGCTGTCAGCTAGATATGGCAGCTGGAAAGGCCGCGCTTTTCGAGATAGCGCTGGTGATATTCTTCGGCGCGCCAGAAGGTCTGGGCGGGCTCGACCTTGGTCACGATGCGCTTGGGCTTGTAGCGGCCGTCGGCGTTCAGCTGTTCGATCTTCGCCTTGGCTTGGGACTCCTGCTCGGGCGAGTGGAAGAAGATTGCCGAGCGGTACTGCGTGCCCCAGTCGGGCCCCTGGCGATTCATCTGGGTGGGGTCGTGCAGATTGAAGAAGGCGTCCAGAATCTGCTCGTAGCTGACCTTCTCGTTGTCGAAGTCCAGTTCGACGACCTCGGCGTGGCCGGTCTGGTCGGTGCACACTTCCTTGTACGAAGGATTGTCGAGCGTGCCACCTTCGTAGCCGACGGCCGTTGCAACCACCCCTGGAATCGCGGCAAAGGCTGCTTCCACACCCCAGAAGCAGCCTGCCCCAAATGTCGCTTTTTCGATGCTCATGTCTTTACAGATGCTCGATGCCCGCCATTCGTATCAGCGGTTAGGTTCGCTTTTTGCCGCCCGGCCGAGGACCACCCGACCGGCTACCACCACCCGGACGTGGACCTCCCGGTCGCGAGCCGCCGGGACGTGATCCACCCGGACGTGATCCGGAGGGACGAGCACCACCAGGACGAGCACCGCCTGGTCGAGCACCACCGGGGCGCGGGCCACTTGAGCGCGAGCCGCCGGGCCGAGGTCCCGTGCCGGCACGCCGATTGGCTCCGCCGGAAGCAGCCGGACCGCCTCCGGGTCTGCCCTGGCCACTGGGTCTACCCTGGCCTCCGGGTCCGCCTTGGCCACTGGGTCTGCCGGCGCGCTGTCCGCCGCCAAAGCCGCCGGTGCGCTTCGGTCCGGAGCCGGCTTCGCCGCGGTTCCGGGCTGGTGCGGAGCGGGGTCTGTCCTCGCCGGCAGGGCCACGGCGGAAGGGCCGATCCTTCATAGGTTTCTGGGCAGGCTCCTGAGCGCGCTCGCGGCCTCGCTCTACGGGTGGACGCTCGGTGCGGGGACGAGCCGGTCGGCGCTCAAAGTCACCGGGACCCTCCTCCTCGATGTGAAGGCGCCGGGGCCGATTGCCAGCGGCAGGCCGGTCGAACCGTGCGGCGCGATCTTCCTCGCCTCCCCGTTCGCGATAGGGCCTCGGCGGCCGGGTCTCGCTGCCGCGGCGCGGCGCAGAACCCTGTTCTCGCTCACCTTCGAAACGGCGAGGAGGACGACGCTCCTGATCACTGTCTCCGCGCCCGAAGCTCCGGGCAGCACCGCGGCGACCTTCTTCCTCTGCGCCGAAACGGCGGGCGGGTCTCTCGGGGCGATCGGAAAAGCTTCTTCCTGCGCCTGTACGGTTTTCTTGAGGACGCCCGAAGCGACCTGCGCCGGAGCCACCGCGAGCCTCCTGCGGACGGGCGGGTCGACGGCTTGCTGCGCCTTCGCTGTCGGTGCGTTCAAAGCGCTGACCGCTTCCGCCGCGGGTCTGAGGCGGACGCCCAAAGCTGCGTCCCTCGTCCTCCCGGCGGCCGGCGCCACGCTCGGGCTGACGCGGCCTTTCGGCGGGGCCACGGCCGAAGGTGCGGCCGGTGCTGCGGCCGGTAGAACCTGCATTGAAGCCGGTGGTGCGGCGCTCGGGGCGCTCCTCGCCAGCGGGGCCACGGCGTTCCGGCCTCATCTCTCGAGCCGGGCCGCGTTCGAATCCCCGTGCGGGTCCACGGGCGGGTCCACGGCGCTCACCCCGGTCCACTCCGCGATCGGAGCGGCCCTTGAATCCTTTGCCGCCACGGCGCTTGTCGGCCTCGTGCTCGACGCTCCGGCCAGCCTCTTTGGGCAACATGCCTGCTGTCTTGAGCCGCTTCGGCTTCCACTTGCCGTCGGCGGCACGGCGCAGCAGTTCAATCTCCTCAGGATCGAGCTCGCGCATATTGCCGGGCTCCTGATCCAGCACCAGGGGGCCGTAGCCGACACGGCGGATCTTCTCGACGTGATGACCCACCTCTTCGAACATCTTGCGCAGCTCGCGATTGCGGCCTTCGGTCAGGATCACTTCAAACCAGGGGTTATCTCCCGAGCGCACCATGCGAATCATCACGGGCGCGGTGCGCACGCGGCCCTCGCCAGGACGGCCACGGTCGATACTTACGCCTTCGCGCAGGGCCTCGACCTCTTCGTCAGTGGGTACGCCACTGACCTTGACGAGGTAGGTCTTCTCTACGCCAGAGGCGGCGCGGGTGAGCTTGTTGGCCAGTTCCCCGTCGTTGGTAACGACCAGCAGGCCCTCGCTCAGGTAGTCCAGGCGACCTACCGGGTAGAGGCGCTCGCTCGACTTCTTGAAGAACTCCATGACGGTAGGCCGGCCCTCGGGGTCGCTCACGGTGGTGACGTAGCCGCGCGGCTTGTTCAGAACGAAATAGCGATGGCGCTCGGCGCCCTGAAGCAGCTTGCCATCGACGCGGATGTGGTCCCGGTTGGGATCGGCCTTGGTGCCCAGCTCGGTCACGGTCTGCCCGTTCACCTGGACCCTGCCCTCGGTGATCAACTCCTCGGCGTGGCGGCGGCTGGCGACGCCGGCCTGAGCGAGAATCTTCTGAAGGCGTTCCAACTTGGCGGGAGGTGCGGGAGGCAGTTCTTCGTCTTCCTCATCTTCGTCCTCGGCCGTGTCGTCTTCTTCGCTGCCCGGTTCCTCGTCCAGATCGAGGTCCTCGTCTTCTTCGGGAACATCGCTCTGTTTACCGGCAGGCGCGACCGTGCGATCTGTGGCCGCGGGATTGCCTTCGAACGCTTCGTCAAAGGTATCGGCGGCCTGGGCGCTGGCCTCAGCCTCACCATCGCTCTCGACCGGGATCGGACGGGAGGATGCTTTGGGGACGGCGGGCACTTCGCCGTCCAGCGCGGCCTTTGCTACTTGTTCACTGGTTTCTGCCGCAATCTCCGGTTCCACCGGCGCGGCTTCAGCGCTCTTCTTGGTCTTCCTCGGCATGTGGGGTAGCCTCGATCTCTTCCTGAGGCTCCGGCTCTGCGGATGCAGCCTCGGTTACATGGTTCGTGGAGGGTTCTTGGGCCGGAGTCTCATCCTCTTCCGGCTGGGATGCAGGCGTTTCCGTGGCGGGCGCTTCTCCGGTGATTTCCGCCTCGGCCTCGGCCATCTCCTCGCCACTGGGCGAGTTGGCGGCCAGCTCTGCCTGTTCCCGGGCGGCCTCTGCGGCTTCGGCGGCGTCTTGGGCCGCATCGGCGGCGAGTGCCTCCGGCTCCATCTCCTGCTCGATCTCGATGCCTGCCATCTTCTCGAACTCCTCCATGGAGGGCAGTTCGTTGAGGTCCTTCAGGCCGAAGCGGAGCAGAAACTCCTTGGTGGTCTTGTAAAGGATGGGGCGACCGATCACCTGCTTGCGCCCCGCTGTAGCGATAAGCTTGCGGGAGAGCAGCGAGCCCAGCACGCCACCCGACTCCACGCCACGAATTTCACTTACTTCGGGCGCGGTGATGGGCTGCTTGTAGGCCACGACGGCGAGCGTCTCGAGGGCGGGAAGCGACAGCTTCAACGGCGGCTTGAGGCTCTTGACGAACAGCCGCACTGCATCGTGACAGGCCGGCTTGGTGGCCATGCGGTAGCCGCCGGCGATTTCGCGGATCTCCACGCCATGGTCATCGTCCGTGTAGGCGGCGATCAGCTCGTCCAAAAGCTGCTTGAGGATGGACTTGACCTCGCGGTCGCGCAGACGGGCCAAGCGCTTGGCTTCTGCTTCGGGATCGACGGGCGCCTCGGGCTGGGCGGCGTCGGGAGCGGCATCAAGCCCGGTGGCTGCCGCCTGCTCGGATTCCGGCTCGGCGACCTCGTCTGACTGGGATTCCTCATCGAGGGCGGGTTCGGAGCCGGACGTGGGCTCGGAGCCGGGGGCCTCAGCTGTGCTGACCTCGGCGGCCGCTTCTTCTTCCTGGGCCGGCTCGGCGGTGTCCGGTTCGGCGGGCAGAGACTCGGCCACGTCTTCGGGTGAGGACGGGGGCTCCGCAGGTTCCGATGCGGAGGCAGTCTCCACGTTGGGAGCTGCTTCCGATTGGGGAGCGGTTAGACCCGAGGTCCCCTGCGCACCGCCATGCTGGGCCGATGCGTCGGCACCTATCTCCTCCTCGGCGCTCTCCGAGGCCGCTTCTCCAGCGGGCTCAGTTGCAAGCTCGGACTGAGCCTCTTCTGCTGTGGATGGCTCGACCGGAGCGGGCTCGGCGGCGGGATCGTTTACGCCTCCGTCCTGGTCCTGGGGCTCCAGGGGAAGGGGGATCTCCCCCGCAACCTCATCGCTTTGCTCCGCAGCGGCAGCGGCTTGCGCAGCCTTCCACTCCAGTGCCTCAGCGGCAAAGAGGGAGGCCAACTGGGTGAGCGTAACCGGCTCTTCCGAGGCGTAAATGACAGCTTCTAGCTTGGCTTTCAGACTCATTCGGCAAACAGTACCTCATGTATGGTAACGGACGCCGATGCAAAGATGCTGCCGGGCTGTGCATCTGTGGGCGAAACGGAAAGGATGCCGGCTCGGCGTTCCTGCCCGCAGGAGGATTCTCAAGTACAATTCCGCGTTGCTGATCTGCGCCGGTTTAGCGAGGCGCCGGAGGGTTGCCATGCCAAAGCTCTTCGTCCTGTGCTGCATTCTGCTCACCACGGTTGGGGCCGGGGCAGCCGAACCGGTCTCCATCCAGCAGCTTGAACAACGGCTGAGTCGGACGGCCAAGCGATCGGACAAGCAGCTGGCTTCTCTGCTGTCGAATCTGGAGCTCACGGAACGGCTCAGTACACCGGAGTTGGACAGGATGAGCAGAGATCTGCCGGGAGACAGATCGCGCAAGGCGCTGCTGGCCATTGCCGATGCGTCAGCCTATCTGCCACCGCCGGCGAGCGAGATCGGGGCGGACCCGGCCCCCGACAGCAAGCGGCAGGGAGAGATCCTGACCCGGGCGGTGGGCTTCGTGGGACAGGAGACGGAGCGGCTGCCCAACTTCATCGCCACCCGCTCTACAAATCGCTTCCAAGACACGAAGAACATCGTCCACACCAATCTGCCGGAATACTTCACGCCTGGAGTGTTCCACTACATCGACCACAACACCGCCCAGGTGCGTTATATCGGATGGAAGGAGGCGGAGGAGGAACAGCGTTGGGGGACATCGCACGGGCCGCCCAACTGGACCTTCGAGGATCCCCAGTCAGCGGCCACCTTCCGGCCGTCGCGCATGGGCCTGAGCACGCGCGGCATCTTCGGACCATTGCTAGCCGGCGTGATGCGCGACATCATCGAGTCCAAAGTGGGGTGGAGCCGCTGGGAGCAGACGGAAGCGGGCCGGGTCGCCGTCTTTCGCTTTGCGGTGGCCAAGAACGATTCCACTTACTACGTGAAGTACTGCTGCTATGACCGGCCCGGCGGGGGAATGAACGAGTTCGAGACCGTGCCTCCCTATCATGGCGAGATCGCCATCGAGCCCGCCAGCGGAAAGGTGGTGCGGCTGGCGATCCTGGCGGATCTCGAGGACGATGCACCCATCTCTCAGTCCGGCATCGTGGTCGAATACGGGACGGTGGAGATCGCCGGAAAGACTTACGTGCTTCCGCGCAAAGCGATTTCCAAGACCATGGCAATTGCCAAGCACGTGGTCTCCTACGCGCAACTGGATTACTCCAATCTGCGCCAGATCGATAAGTTCACCGTTACGGCCATCAACGACATCACGTTTGACCACTATCAGGTGTTTCGCGGCGAGCTCAAGATTGTGACTGAACCGATGGCGGAGGCTCCGAAGGACTGACGGCCGGCTGCGGCTCTCTCCAGGAGACCCGCAGAATTTGCTTGCAGCAGGCGCTATTGTTGCTAGACTGGACGGCACACCTCCCATGATCAGACGAGTTGTCCTCCTTTCTCTGTCTCTCGGTGTCTTCCTGCAATTGGCGAAGGCCGGTACGCCCCAGTGGGTGGAAGTGCGAAGCGCGCACTTCACGGTGGTCTCAGATGCCAGCGAGAAGCAAGCCCGTCATGTGCTCGATCAGCTGGAACGGATGCGCTGGGTGTTCCAGACGCTCTACCCCAAGGTGAACATCGATCCCCCGGACCCTATTCTGGTGCTGGCCGCGAAGAACACGAAGACGTTCCAATCGGTGGAGCCGGCGCCGTACTTGGCGAAAGGGCAGCTAAATCTTGCAGGCTACTTTCTGCAGACGCCGGATCAAAACTACATCCTGTTGCGGCTCGATGCGCAGGAAGAGCAACATCCCTACGCGACCATCTATCACGAGTACACCCATCTTCAGTTCCGCGGCGCGGGCGAGTCGCTGCCGCTGTGGCTCAACGAAGGCATTGCGCAGTTCTTTCAGAACTCGCAGATTCGCGACAAGGATGTGCTGGTTGGGCAGGCGGACGTCAACGACATTCTCTTTCTGCGGGAGCAGAGACTCATTCCCTTGCCGGTTCTGTTTAAAGTGGATGCGACCTCGCCTTACTACCACGAGGAGGCCAAGGGTTCGATCTTTTATGCGGAGTCATGGGCGCTAACGCACTATCTCCAGGTGACCGATCGAGAGAAAGGCACGGACAGGCTGCGGCAGTACCTGGTTGAGGTGAGCCGGCATCAGGATGCCGTCGCCGCTGCGGAGAAGGCCTTTGGTGACCTGAAGCAGCTTCAGAAAGATCTTGAGTTCTATATCCATTTCGCGCAGTACAAGCAGTTCGTGCTGAACAGCGCGGCTGCCCCGATCGACGAGTCGACTTACACCGCGCGTCCACTGTCCGAGCAGGATGCCGATGCCGTACGCGGCGAGATCCTGGCCAAGGTGCAGCGAGAGAGCGAGGCGCGTGACCTGCTGAACTCCGTGCTGAAAACCGATCCCGGCAATGTGCGCGCTATTGGCCCTGGGCACTCTGGAGGCGCAAGCAGGCCGCCCCGAGATCGCCCTGGGCTTTTACCGCCAGGCCATCAAGGCGGATCCGAGCAGCGCTAAAGCCGACTATGAGTTTGCCAGTTTCTCCATGCAGTCTGGGCATGCAGATGACGAGGCTATCGAACCCAGCTTGCGGGCTGCCATCAAGAATCGACCAGATTTTGCTCCAGCGTACGAGGGCCTTGCTTCGTACCTCGGCATGAAACACAGGAACATGGAGGAGGCGTTCTCACTGATCAAGACAGCCATCAAGCTGGATCCGGGGAACTTCTACTTCCGCCTGAACGCTGCCAATGTGCTGGCGGCAATGAACAAGTATGACGATGCGATCGCGGTGGCAGGAGCCGCGGAGAAGCTAGCCCGCAATGCGCAGCAAGCGTCTTCCGCGGAAAGCCGGATTGAGCAGCTGAAGGAGTTCAAGCAAGAACGAGCCGACTTTGAGGAAAGGCAACGTACCTTTTCCGCGCAGAAGGAGGCCGTAGCGAGCACCGCAGCGGCGGCTCAGGTCATACCAGCGACGCAACAGCTGAAGCATCCCACCGCAGCCAACGGACCTAAACACACTATTACAGGAGTCATTCACAAGGTGGCGTGCAGCTACCCCATGGTGCTGGAGTTCCAGGTTCAGAATGGCGGCAAATCGTACAACCTATATAGCAACAATTTCACCAAGATCGATCTTTCGGCGCTGGGGTTCACACCGAATGACTCCATGAATCCCTGTTCTGATTTTGAAGGCCGCAACGCGAAGGTCCAATATGCAGAGGCGGACGACAAGACGGTGGACGGCCAGGTATTCGCCATCGAGTTGCACAAGTAGACTGGTGAATTTAGTTTGCGGGTACGATGCGCATCTGCGTTTCGAATTTGTGGTAGCGGGTGAAGTGCACGATATTGACGTGCTGCTCCAAGTCATCGGCGCTCAGCTTTTGTAGCTCGTAGTTGTGCACCACCGAAACGATCACGCTCTGGACGGGACACACGAAGTCCTTCTCGCCGATGCGCACAGGGCTGTACTGCACGGCCATGCCGGACTCCGCCATTGCGCTGTCTGCTCCCAGGTCGCCGAGCAGGGAGATCGCCGCGATGCTGTTGGCGGCCGGATCGAACCAGATCTCGCCGTGATATCCGGGGCTATCTTTGAACCTGGTCATGGGCATCTCCTCGTCGGGACGGTAGCAGCAGAAATCCACTGAGTAGTGGGAGGCGGCTCTGGGCACGACATATCGAAAGACGGCGATGGGCGAGCCCTGTTCGCTGCGCTGCCAATGGCTCCATTGAATCGAACCCTGGACAGCATCGCTGAGGACGGTGCGCAGAATGGGACCGAACTCTCCCCAGGCAGAGAAGCCTTCCGCAGCCTCGCCGGGTTTGTCGGCGGCCGCGGTCAGATCCAGCAACTCCTGGCCGTGGCGATAGCTGATTTCGTGTTGAGTGGCACTGGCCCAATGCAGGTGAACGACCGGTTTCGAATGCAGGGTGGGTCCGGGCAGCGGCGTGTTGTCGAATGTCTGGGTGGTGCGAGTAGCGACAAAGTCGGGCCAGTCCTGTAGCACCTGCTGCGCATGATCCCGCATCCGGCGCAGCATGGCTTGTTGGCTGGCAGGATCGGGCGCGGCTTGTTGAATCCAGTCGCTCGGCGGAGTGGGGCGTAGCTTCGATTCTGCGGTCAGTACCTGGAGCAACTCGGCTGTTTTTGGGCCAGCATGCGCTTGAGTCAGAAGCTGCTGCAAATGCAGGTCGGTAAGCTGTTCGCTGAGGGCGGTGGAGCTCAACCGCTCGGCGATCTCCGCATCTGAAAGCTTGCCCGTGTTCTTGCTGAGCAGGAAGGCCTCGAGCTGCGCCACCGTCACGCCGGTTTCACCGCGTGCAGAGGCGGTTACCGCGAGGATGCAGAACACGGAGAGCAGGAGGAGCTTGGGCAGGCGCATAAGCAACATCGGTTGGACGTGCCCGGCTGGCGCGGAGTCATCGCAACGGCAGGACCTCTGACGCAGGTTTCCGCAGCGGGCAAGGCATTTATGCATCGGAGCACAAATCTTGGAAAAGCAGTGGCTCAGCATCTTCCGCAGTATCGCGAAAATTGGACATTCCCACGCCCACCAGGCGAAAGCGCTGTGCAGGCTCGGCGTTCACCTTGTCGAGCAGCGAGAGCGCGATGCTGGTCAGCTCTTCGCAGGAAGCGGGCGGCAGGGGCGGCGTAAGACTGCGCGTGAGCACGCGGAACTCCGCCGTCTTCAGCTTTAGGACCACGGTGCGGGCGCTGCGCGGCTCACGACGCGACGCTGTCCATGCCTTTTCAGCCAGGCGGCGGATCATGGGCTCGGTGTCCACGAGCAGCACATCCTGCTCGAAGGTGTCCTCGGCGGAGATGGAGCGTACGGGACGGTTGGGCACGACGGGGTTCTCATCGATGCCGCGCGCCAGTTCATAGAGACGCTGGCCGTAGCGGCCGAAGAGAGCCTGCAACTCCTGCAAGGAGCGCTCCCGCACATCGCCTACGGTGCGCATGCCCATGCGCACCAGCTTGGCCTCCGTGACCTTGCCGACACCGTGAATCCGGCCGACGGGCAGGGGCGTCAGGAAGGCTTCGACCTCGGCGGGTTGAATCACGAAGAGGCCATTGGGCTTGCGCCAGTCGGAGGCGATCTTGGCCAGAAACTTGTTCGGCGCTACGCCGGCGGATGCGGTGAGATGCAACTCGTCCCAGATCTGCTGGCGGATGGCAACGGCCACTTTGGTCGCGGTAGGAAGGTCCAGCTTGTTCTGCGTGACATCGAGATACGCCTCATCAAGGGAGAGCGGCTCGATCAGGTCGGAGTGGCGCGAGAAGATGTCGCGCACGGCGCGTGATACAGCCTTGTAGCGGGTGAAGTCGGGAGGCACGAAGACGGCGTCGGGACAGAGGCGCTCCGCATGTGCGGCAGCCATTGCCGAGCGCACGCCGAAGCGCCGCGCCTCATACGATGCCGCGCACACGACGGACCGCTTGCCCCGCCAGGCCACCACTACGGGCTTGCCGCGCAACTCCGGACGGTCGCGCTGCTCGACGGAGGCGTAGAACGCGTCCATATCCACGTGAATGATCTTGCGCGCGCTCATCCTGCAACTATGGTAGGTGCTCGGCAGCCTCGGCGCGACTCGAGAATCGTTGCTTTTCTCGTGAGGGGCTAGGGCTCTGAACCCGCTTCAGTGTCCCACCTCACGGAATCCGGCCCGCCTGCGACGCACACTGTGCGCAGGATAGAGGAGGCAACGTGGACAAGGATGTTCCGGCTCAGAAGCCGCAAAAGATCAGCGTCGAGCAACACACCTTCACTGGCGGGCTGTGGTTCGCGGCCTGGCTTTACACCATCGGGTATCTGCACCTTGGGTTCTGGAAGGGAGTGCTGGCGCTGGTGATCTGGCCCTACTACATCGGCGTTCATGTCAGCGCGCTGGTGAAGTGATCCAAAGTAACAGGGCGCCCGCCGTAGCGAACGCCCCGGTGGCAAACGTGGGCAGGCTCTAGTGGGCCAAGGTGCGGAAGAGTGCGAACAGCAGTCCGGAGAGCAGAGCAGCCGCCGGCAGAGTGAATACCCAAGCCGCGGCGATATTGCGAATGGTGGAGAGCTGCAGTCCGCTGCTATTGGCCGCCATGGTGCCGGCCACGCCCGAACTCAGCACGTGCGTGGTGCTCACTGGAAGTCCGAAGTTGTCGGCCGCAAAGATGGTTCCCATGGCCACCAGTTCGGCGCAGGCGCCCTGCGCGTAGGTCAGGTGCTCCTTGCCGATCTTTTCGCCGACCGTGACCACAATGCGCTTCCAGCCCACCATGGTTCCGAGACCGAGCGCCAGTGCAACCGCCACCTTCACCCACGAGGGAATGAACTTGGTGGCCTGGTCGAGGTGCTTTTTGTAGTTTGTAAGAGCCGCGGTCTCTTCTTTGCTGAAGCCGGCTTGATTGTTCTTGCCTAGAAGGCGCAGGGTTTCGCTGGCGACATACATGTCGTTGCGAACGTTGGTCTGCTGCCCGGCAGGAACGCGCTGGTAGTCGCCATAAGCCTTCACGTCTCCTTCGAGGTCGCGAACGATCTCGCGCAGCGCGGTCATGGTGGCTGGCTGCACCTGCTTGGTGCGCAGGTAGGTGGTCAGCTCTTCGCGTGGATCGGAGCCCAACAGCGCGCCTCGATCGACATGACGATCGATGATGGAAACGGCCTGCTCCGAGGTCGCGATGAAGTCTTGAATGTCATGAGTGCTGACCGCGTGATTCAAGGCGTAGGCGGTGGGAACAGTGCCGATGAGAATCAGCATGATGAGGCCCATGCCCTTCTGTCCGTCGTTGGATCCGTGAAAGAAGCTCACCCCGGTGCAGGTCAGCACGAGCAGGGCACGGATCGGGAAGGGCGGCGGGGTGTTGTCTTTGGGCGCCTCATACAGCTCGGGATATTTCACGAAGGCCTTCGAGAGCAGAAACAGGAGCGCTGCGCAGCCGAATCCAACGATGGGCGAGACCAGCAGCACCTTGAAGACTTTGAAGGCCTGGTCCCAGTCCACGCCCGATGTGCCTCCCACAGCGCCGTTCAAGAGCTGGTTGGCAACACCAACGCCGATGATGGAGCCGGTCATGGTGTGGGTGCTGGAGGCGGGCAGTCCCAGCCACCAGGTGCCCAGGTTCCACAGGATGGCGGCAATCAGCAGGGCGAAGACCATTGCAAATCCGGCGCCCGAACTGACTTTCAGAATCAGCTCCACGGGAAGGAGCGTGATGATGGTGAACGCCACAGTACCTGCGGAACTCAAAACGCCCGCGAGATTGCACAGGCCGGACCACACCACGGCGATGTTTGGTTCGAGCGAGTGCGTGTAGATGACGGTGGCCACGGCATTGGCCGTGTCATGAAATCCGTTTACAAATTCAAAACCCAGCGCGATTAGCAGTGCTGTGCCCAGCAGCAGGTAGGGCCAGGCGCTGCCGAGCGGAATGTTGCCCAGATCCCCGGCGATGTGGAATCCGACGTAGGTTAGCCCTCCCAATAAGGCGATGAGCACAATTGCGGTGCTCACCCAGGCCGGGGACTTCTTCATTTTGCGGTCGAGTAGCGAGGCACCCTGGGGTGCTTCGAGTACCGTTGCCGTGTCAGCCATTGCAGCGCTCCTGGCGGGTGGGGTGGAAGTGGTATCCGGCGCGCCGGGGAAGCAAAGACCGGACGATCCACCGATACAGGAGGGGCGTGAAATCGGGATGAAAATTGCCCAGATTCGTCATCAATTCCAAACCGGGAGGTCCAAGTAACGGGACCATTTTGGGAATAACACACCCTGCGGAGAGTGTGTAAGTGTCGTATCTCACTGATTGCTGGTTAATAATCACCGATAACACGTTGTACCTGGGCAGGTTTGGGCTTGCGAGTAGATGCTACTCCCAAGTGCCGGCCTATCGCTCTTCTGTTCACCGGCGAGTCTGGCTCGGGTCGCATAACTTTGAGGGATTCCAGGGCCTTCTTGCTCGGGCACGAGGCGACGATCTAGAGCTCTGGAGGCGGGCAGACAGCCCGACAGGAGCCGAAGATGCCGAACCTAAACTCCGCTTCGCCGAACAAGGCCAGTACCTGGCCGATCACGATCGGTGCTGAAGGCATGGCGGCCGCTCAGTTTGCACGCTGCGGTTTCGACGTGCTGGTACAGGCCGGTCACGACAAACCCTGGTACGACCTGATGGTCACCAAAGCCGGAAACATACTGAAAGTCTCGGTGCGTGCCAGCGACGACGGATGCTGGCGCCTCACGAACGGCTTCACCCGACGCTCTGCCGACTGGGGTGGCAGCCCCTTGGACTGCCGCGGCACGATCGATCTGTGGCAGAACAGCCATGGCTCGCGCGCGGTCTGCTGCCTGGTGCAGTTTGACGGCGTGGCCATCAATCAGCTGCCCCGGATTTATCTGGCCTCGCCCGCCGAAATCGCACAAAAGATGCACGAGACAGTCGACCGTCTGGGCAACTGCACGCTTTTTGAGCAGTATGCTTGGACTTCGTCGGAGGGCGTGGAATCGATGGAGATGCTTCCCTCGCACTGGCTGTTTTCTCCGGAGCGGATCCAGGAGCTGCTGGCACAGCATGTGAATGGATCGGTTCCCGTGCCGGCAAGCAGCCGAACCAGCCTGGCGGCTCAGCCCGTGGCCAGCGTGCCTGCGGAAAAGGCGCGGGTTGTGGTGATGAGCGCCTGATCTGCCCGAATCAGCTAGCGCGGCGCCGTGTTCTGTTCGAACCAGGCGGCCAGCTGATCCTCGCTCAGGGAACCGGCGGCGAGGCGCCAAAACGTGTCGATTCGCTCCTGCATAGGGGCAGTGAGGCGCAAACCATTTAGGAGCAAGAAGGTCACTGAAACGGTAAAGGCCGTGCGTTTGTTGCCATCCACAAAGGGATGATTCGCGACAATGCCTTTCGCATAACACGCGGCTAACTGCGCCAGAGTTGGTGGATTTTCAGCATAGGCGAACAGGTTCTTGGGCCGCGCCAGTGCCGAATCCAGCAGTCCCGAATCTCGAATTCCAGCAGGACCGCCGTGTACATCCAAAGCCTCTTGATGCATCGTCAGGACCACATCTTGCCGGATCCAGGTTGGCTCACTCATTCGGCCAACTTTCTCAGCACCTCGTGATTTTCGGTCATCACCTCGTGGGCAGCTTCCAACTGAACTGCGAAGTCAGCATCATAGGGCAACACACGGAATCCCTGCGCCTCTTCTACTAACAGCACCTGATCTCCCTGATGGAGATTCAGGCGGGCAAGGATCTCTCCGGGAAGAACGATCTCGCCGGAGTTACCAATTACGGTCACGGTCATGGTGCTGGCCATAAGTCAACCTCCGAGTCTGCGTTTGGTGCGCTAATGTCTAGCGCCAGTCGTCTCTCGCTTCGGCGATGCGCTCGTTGATCACGGTGTCAAACTCGGTGTTCTTCTTGATGAGGATCTCGCCGAAAGCGGCCTCCTGGCGGAGCAGGACAGCCTGGAGGCGGACCAGCTCCAGCAAGGCCAGGAACATCGCCACCAGCGCGCGTTCCGATTTGCTGTGGCTGAGCAGCTTGCGCAGAGGGACGGGCTTATCTTCCATGGTCAGGCGGCGTCCGACAAACTGGATCATCTGCCCCACCGTGACCTGATCGTCCTGCACGTTGAAAGTAGGACGCTTGCGCGCACGATCCAGGATTTCGCGGAAGATACGCACCAGGTCGGTGGTGTCGGCGGCGATCTCCGGCTCAGCGGCGGCATCATGTTTGAACTCGCGCAGTCCAGGATTGGACCAGGTGGCGGCTTCGAGCATCTGCTTTTCCTGCAGCATCTGGGCGGCGTTTTTGAAGCGCTCGTGCTCCAGCAGGCGCTCCACCAGCTCGCGCCGAGGATCTTCTGCAATCTCTTCCGGACCGGACTTCTCGCGCGGCAGCAGCATCTTGCTCTTGATGTGGATGAGCAGCGATGCCGTGTAGATAAACTCTCCGGCCACATCGACGTCGCTGGCCTTGAGCTGGTTCACATAGGCCAGAAACTGCGCCGTGATCTTGGCGATGGGGATGTCGTAGATATCGATGTCCTGCTTGCGGATGAGGTCCAGCAGCAGGTCCAGGGGTCCGTCGTACACCTTACCGACGATGACCTCGAAGGGGGAGAACTGGTCCTCTTCCACCTTTTTGACTTCGGGTTTCTTAGCCTTGGGAGCCGGCTTGGCGGGTTCCACGGGAACGGGTTTAGCCGTCAACACGAAGGCAGGCGAGGCCGCTCCCCCACTCTCAGAGCTCTTCTCTGGCTGATCGCCAATCTCAGCGCCCGGCTCCGCAGCCTCCGCCTTGAGGGGCTCCGCGTTCGGTTCACCTGGGGGATCGGTACGGGGCGGCTCAGAGGGCACCGGATCGGGGCCTTGGGGCGGCGGTCCGGGGTGGGGATCGCGATCGGGTTCAGGATCGGGTGTATCCGGATCGGGGTGAGGATTGGGCACCGCGTCTGGCTCCCCTCCCGGAGGTGGGTCGATCATGGGGCCTGGGCCCGGGTCGGAGTCACGCTTAGGCACGGAGGCGGACTCCGTCACTTCGGTCGGATTGGGGATTTGCTCGATCACTGCAGTCTCAGTCTAAATTTCTCTACTCTAAACCGTCTCGCACTCTCTGGGTGCGTGCTTTCGCGGATGGAACCGGCTCCAGCCCGAATCGAGGAAAAAGGAGCGGCGAAAGCACCCGGCGCGGAACGAAAGCAGAGCGTTCGCCTAGGCTCTCACCCCTGTGGTTTTGGGTGCAAGCTGCATGGCCTCACGCACTTCCGTCATGGTCTGTTCGGCGCGGGATTTCGCCCGGGTGGCCCCATCGCTCAGGATGTCCTGGACGTCGGAGTCGCTGAAGCTGGCCCGCCGTTCCTGGATGGGATTGAGGACCTGCACCAGGCCGTCGGCAGCCCAACCCTTGCACTCGATGCAGCCAATGCCGGCCGAGCGGCAGCCCTCGTAGACCTTAGCCAGCGTCTCTGGGGACGAAAACACTTTGTGCAGATCGCCCACCGGGCACTTGTCCGGATCGCCGGGATCGGTGCGTCGCACCCGGGCCGGGTCGGTGACCATGGTTTTGAGCTTCTTGCGGACCTCGGCCTCGGGATCGGTGATCAGGATGGTGTTTCCGTAGCTCTTGGACATCTTTCGGCCGTCGGTTCCGGGAAGCTTGGGCGAGGGTGTCAGCAGGACCTGAGGCTCCGGCAGCACCTCTTCCCCATCCAGCTTGTAGAACTGGTTGAAGCGCCGCGCCACCTCCCGGGTCAGCTCCACGTGCGCCACCTGGTCCTGGCCCACGGGCACGAACTTGGGCTGATAAAGCAGGATGTCGGCTGCTTGCAGCAGCGGGTATCCGAGGAACCCGTAGGTAGTCAGGTCCTTGCCGAGGAGGTTCTCCTGCTGCTCTTTGTAGGTGGGTACGCGCTCCAGCCAGCCGAGCGAGGTGATCATGCTGAGCAGCAGGTGCAGTTCAGCGTGCTGGGGTACGTGACTTTGCACGAACAGCACCGATCGCTTGGGGTCAAGCCCGGCGGCAAGGTAGTCCAGGATGACGTCGTGGGTATTGGTCAGCACGTTGCTGGGGTCGGCGTAGTCCGTGGTGAGGGCGTGCCAGTCGGCGATGAAGAAGAAGCAGTCGTACTGGTCTTGCAGCTTGACCCAGTTGGCGAGCGCTCCCATGTAGTTACCCAGGTGGAGCTTGCCGGTGGGACGCATGCCGCTTAGAACGCGCGGTCGAGAGACGGAGTTTGCCTGATCTGCCATGGTGCCTGTCGTGTCCGGAAAATGCCGGTAGGATGCAGCGGTTCCAGCCAGTTTGTGGGTGAGAACGGCTCATCCCATTGTACTGGGCGGGGACCTGAAGGCCC
>CBJOJD010000026.1:0-27305 GCA_966443485.1 uncultured bacterium
AAGAGGTTCTGAAGACCCTGCCATCCCTGAGCATTGGTCCAGGCTGTTCCATTGAAGCTATCGCTCGAGCCCGAGGTGTAGCGCGTGAAGCCGAAGCCACCCTCGTTGACAAGGCTGGGAGCGATGGACCAGTTGGTATCGACCTTGAACGCGCGATTTTGGCTGGTGTTCTGCTGGGAGGGGATCAGCAATTCTTCGGCGGAGTTGATGGGAAAGTTCTTCCAGGTGAACTTGCCCCAGAGCAGGAACTTCTGATTGGAGCCGATGTACTGATCGCCGCGCACGTCGAACTGATCGGAGTGACCGCTGGCATCCACGTTGGCCTGGTAATTGGGCACGCCATCATCGGTGTAGGCGGTTGGATCCCCGATGTTAGGGCTGGGATAAAACTGCTTCAGCGTGTTCAGGGCAATCTGGCTGAGCGAGCCCTGCGGAATCGCGGTGCCCCAGCTAGCGCCAGTGTAGGGATTGGTGAGTCCGGTGAAGGCGTTGCCGCCGTTCGTGCCTGGCTCGACGTATTTGGAGAAGTCTCCCTGGCGCATCAGGGTGCTGGGCACCACCTCAGCGATGGTCTCCTGCGCAGGATGACGCCATCCTTCATAGTCGCCGAAGAAGAAGGTTCTCTTATGGCCGTTGTAGAGGTGAGGAATCACCAGAGGCCCACCGATGCTTCCGCCAAAGGTGCTTCCGTGCACGCTGGGCTTCTTGGTGGTGGTGGGATAGCTGTAGGGAATGGCGTCGAACGCGGAGCTTTGGTAGTACCAGAAGCCGGAGCCGTGGAGGTTGTTGGTTCCACCCTTGGTGGTCACCACGATCTGAGCGGGGTCGCCGAACTCGGCATTGGCAAGCACGCCGTCAGCGCGGATTTCGGAGATGGCCTCCGTAGAAGGAAAGGCGTCGTTGATGAAGTTGCCGCCTGTGGCGCTCTTGCTGGTGATGCCGTCGACGGTCACGTCTACCTGATAGGGCAACGAACCCTGCAGCGAGATGCCCGAAGCGTCAGCTTGCACGCCCGGCAGCGCGCCGAAGATGGCCGCGGGAGTGGTGCCGCTGAAACTGGCGCGAGTATTGACGGGGAGACGATCGGCATCGGCAGTAGTAAAGGTGCCGCTGATGGTGGGCGAGTCGGTTTCGATGGCGCTCACATTCTCGCCGGAGACTTCCACGGTCTGCTTTACCGCGCCTACGGCCAGTTGCACGTCGACGCGCAGTTCCTGACGCACGGAGAGCGCGACACCCGCCGCTGTCCACTTGTCGAAGCCGTCGGCTATGACTTCCAGCGCGTAATGGCCGGCCTTCACATCGATGAAGCGATAGTCGCCGGAGCTATTGGAAGTGGTCTCGCGGACCGCGCCTTCCTCTGTGTTGGTGAGCTTGACGGTCGCGCGGGGAACGAGCGCGCCGGATACGTCCTTGATGGTGCCAACGATCGAACCCTGGGTCGCCTGGGCATGGGAAGGGACACAAGTGAGCGCGAGAACCAGCAACAGGCCAAGCATCAGCCAGACTGGATTGTGGCGCTGTTGCTGCGGATCTGGAGAGAAGTCGTACATGGTTACTGCCTCCTGAAGAGAGAACGATTCATCTGATGGGGAACGTCCACGCGATGAGCAGCCACGAAGCTGCGGGAATTTGGTGCACGAGTGCGAACCGCAGAGGGATTACTTGCGGCGTGAGAAGACGTCCAGTATCGACCCGTGAGTGCGTTGCCAACTCAAAGGTATGAGTTGCGTGTTAACGAATGATGACGAACTGGCAGCGAAAGCTCTGGAAATCACCCTTGTGCATGATCGAAGTACAGCAATATGAAACGGAGGCGGTTTCGGTTTGCACCAGATGAATCAATCCACCTTCTGCGGCTTGTGCAAGCGGGAGGCCGACTTCTCGAGCTGCGAACGGATCTCCTCAGCGTCATCGACGTCGTGCAGAGCGGCAGCCTCCGCTTTGGTTTTGGGATGAGCCAGACGAGCCTTGGAGGCGATAAAGACGCGCGGATCAGAGGGCTGCGCCGCGAATGGCTCCTCGTTAGGCTGGGAGTCGAATATCCCGGAGATCTCGCCCGCGAGCGCATCTTCCAGGTTGAGCGGGCCAAGACCAAGCAGCTCGTCGATGGTGCGCGTGATAGAGCCCATGCTGGTGTGATCGTGGCTGATGGAGCCAGGGCGTACCCAAGGGCTGGCCACCAGCAATATGCTGCGATGCGCATCCACGTGATCGATGCCACCCTGCGCATCGTCTTCAGTGACGAAGAGTGCGGAGTCCTTCCATATAGAGGTGTGCGAGAGGTAGCTGACGATGCGTCCCAGGGCAAGGTCGTTGTCGGCTACGTACGATGCGCGGTAAGGGTATCCGTCCGGAGGGCGCGCTTCGGTGGTGTGATCGTCGGGTAGGCGAATGACGATCAGTGCCGGAACAGTCCCGGCAAGCAGGCGCTTGTTGAAATCACGCTCAAACTCCGTGGCGCGAAACTGGTCGGGGATGCCGAGATTGAAGGTGGGATAACGACGGTCAGTGGATTCAAAGACCGGTCGCGGCAGAGGAGAGTTTAGCAAGAGGCGCTGGCCTTCTGGCGCGGCGCCGTCCATCTCGTTGTTGCCTTCCACCTCCAGGCCTTCACCGTAGTTCAGAATTCCTTTGCCGCTGGCGGCCACATGCTCCCAGAGGGAGCCGAACTGGGGTTCATCTTCGGGCATGGGAGCATCGGCTCCACCAAAGAGGGCACGCCGGCCGGGCTGAGCAGCGAAGGCATCGTCGTGGCGGCGACCGCCGTAGTTGGATGTCCATGCGGTGTTGAAGAACGGGGTGGGATTGATGCCCATCACCCAGCGATGGCCATCGGCGGATACATCGGAGTCCACGAAGAAGTTGTCACTGATTGAGAACCTGCTGGCCAGCGCGTGCAGGTTGGGCGTGACGCGCAAATGCTGAGCCTTGGAAGTTTCTTCAGCCCAGCCGTCAAGTCCATAGCGAGCGAGGGATGGATCGCCATTGGCGTGCGGGACGTCACCGAGTACTTCATCGAAGGTGCGATTTTCGCGCACTACCAGGAAGCAGTGCTTGAGGTGAGGCAATGGCGCGCGACCGGCGAGGACCGCGGTGTTGCCCGCGATCACGGTCTGCGTGAGCTGTTGCGAAGAGGGCAGATCCGCAAGGCGGATCACGCTCAGGCTGCCTAGCTCCAGAGAGCCTATGTACGAAGGATCCTTCAGGCTGTGCTGCTTGCCTCCGTTGGGTCCAGTGCCCTTTCCCTTGGTGTTGACCACGTAGAGAACGCGGCCGTCTGGAGAGAAAGAGACGGCGGAGGGATTCCAGCCCACCGGGATATGCTCGATGACCTGCATGGTGGCAGCGTCAAGCACCGCCACGGCGTCGATGCCGGATTCAGCGGCATAGACGTGGCCATCGCGCACGGCAAGTCCACTGGGCATGACGCCGCGCAAAAGATTGCCGCGCGCATCCCGAAACTCTGCCGTGGTGAACGGGGAGAGTTCGGCGTGCGCTAAGACCTGAGTGCCGTCCGTACGGACTTTGACGATCTGATCCTGATGGGCGAGGGAGACGTAAACTGCTTCGGCGTCCGCAGCCACGCCTGTGGGCGCTGCGCCACCGACCGTGCCACCGCGTTCTTCCGTAATCTGCGCGCCCAACCGCAGTCTGGCGCTGACGATGGGACGGTCTGGGTTGCTGAGGTCGTAGGTCCAGAGCGAACTACCACGCGTGGAGTTTTCATCGCCGAGACCAGGAACCCTTTTGCCTTCCGCCACGGTACCCTGGCGCGCATCCTTGGATGGATATCCAAAGGGAGGAAAGTGCAGGCCGGAGGCGAGAGGGTTGCGGGAAGTCGCGCCTGGAATGGGCGTGTACTCGAAGAGACCGGTGTTGGTTACGTAGAGCCGCTTGCCGTCGGGGGACAAAGCCAATCCAAAGGGGTATGTCCCGGTGGGCGCTGCGGCGATCGGCTTGAGGTGTTGAGCCTCAAGCACGACGACGCGCCAGTTGGCCTGATCGAGGACGTAGATACGCTGGCCATCTCTGGAGACGAGGAGGGTGGCGGCAAAGCTTCCAGCGTACTGGTGGCCTTGGAGGGGCGCGTCCAGTGATGCTTCTGCAGCAGTGGACCAGTCGGCGGTTCGGTAGGCGCGCACCTTGCCAGAGTCACCGGTTGCGACATAGAGCAGAGAACCATCGGGAGAGTAGGCGAGACCGGCATGTACCTCGATGGCTGGATCGTTGCGTTCACCAGCGGGCATGCGGCGCACCTGGGGCTGCGCGTCGGCAGGACGATCGATCACGTTGAGCGCGAAAGGGAAGCCGATGGAGGGCACCGCGGCCTGGGCGCCGTCAGGGCTGACAGCGAGCGCGAAGGGATAGGGCGCCAGCGGAGTCCAAGCACCGGCAGGATGAATGACGCGTCCGTTGGGGAGTGTGGCGGTGACTGAGCTCTCAGCGATGCAAAGCGGGGAAACCACCAGAAATGCGGCGGCAAAGGCCAGAAGTCGTGCAATCTTCATTGGAATCAGTATGCAGGAGCAATGTGAATGCGGGATTGCGAATCATCGAGATTCGTGGGGCGGGCACCGCATTGGACGTGCCCTGGGCGTGAGGGAGGTGTCTTGGCGGTTGAACTGCGCGGCAGAGCAGCATAGAATCTACATACCCTCACCCGGATGGCGCTGTGAGAGGCTTTGTCGCACGTGATCCAGATCACCGCGACGGGAACAACCAAGCTTCCATACTGCCATATCGAGAGGAGCAGGGCGATTCGATGAAGAGAGCAGGAGCATTGCTGGTGCTGATGTTGGTGGTCCTATGGACCGCGGCGCCGGCGTTTGCCTGCTTTGGATCTGCCCATGGGCATGCCTGCTGTCATCCGCAGATGCAGAGCTGCGATGGTGCAGCGATGAGCGCCGGAGGGTCTTGCTGCGCGGTGCGTCCCATGGATGCGAATGCACCTCGGAGCTGGGCATCGACCGCTGAGAAGCCGGGGCATGCTGCGCCGCTTGAGACGATCACGCTGCCTGCGCTTGCTTCTGTGACCACTGCAGTGCCAGGCCGATCGATGGCCATCCTCTTCCCTGACCCGCCACCCGGCGGAACCGTTCTCCGCATCTAGATATAGCTCCTTGCTGATTTGAGTTTGGCGTGACGAGGGCGCGTGCTTGCGCATTCGCATGCTGCGACTTGTATTGCACAGCATTGAGGGCATTATGAAAGCCACTTCGATTGCCGGATGGGCGCTGGCCTGTCTGGGAATGGCTCCACTTTGCGTCGCGCAGATGGCGACGAGAGCCAACCTATTTGATTCGGTAAGCGCCTTGCTGAAGGAGGAGCCACAAGCGGCTTCGACGAGCACTCCCGCGCTGGTGCTGGAGGAGGTCGAGCGGCTGGCGCTGGCTCAGAATCCTGAGATCCGCACGGCGCAGCGGCGCGTGAGCATGGCGGAGAGCCACATCACCGGCGCGGGTGCGCTGGACGATCCGCAGTTCATGCTGCGCAGCTGGGGAGTGCCTCTCAGCCAGCCATGGGACTACAACGCGGCACAAAACATGCTGATGGTGGGGCAGGCCTTTCCCGGCCGGGGCAAGCGGGGACTGCGCCGGGAGATTGCCCGGTCGGATGTGGACGAGGCCAAACAAGAGTTGGAGATGGCGCGGTTGCGGGTCCAAGTGGAGGTGCAGAAGGCGTTCTACGATCTGCTGCGCGCCCAGGATGAGCTGCGTATTCACGACCAGCATGTGGGCATAGCGCTGCAGGCAATTGAGGCGGCAAAGATCAAGTACACCGTGGGGAAGGTGCCGCAGGTGGAGATTCTGAAGGCGCAGCTCGCGCTTACCCGGCTAGCGGAGCACATGATCAAGTTCGAGAAGGATGCGGTGGCGGCGCGGGGGCGGCTGAACACCTTGCTGGGCCGCGACCCTGCCGCGGCCATCCAGGTGCAGGGGGATGACGGAATCGGCGGGACCCTACCCTCGCTGGAGGTTCTGGAGAACAAGGCGATGGCGACCAGGCCTGATCTGCAGGAGGCCGCGGCAGCAGCGGAGAAGAGCCGGCGCGAGCAGGAATTGGCGAAGAAGACGTACGTTCCCGATTTCAACGTAGCCGCGGGATACATGCTGCAACCGCCAGGATCGGGTGCGCGCAACAACTACATGCTGGAAGGATCGGTGACCTTGCCGTGGCTGAATCGCGGCAAGCACGAGGCGGAGTTAGCAGAGGCCCAGGCAGCGCGCACGGAGAAAGATGCGGAACTCGATGCCATGCGGAACTCCGCGCGGGGAGAGATTCAGCAGGCGCTTGCGGAGGCAGAGGCGGCACAGAAGCTGGCGCGGGTCTATCAGGACAGCCTGCAAAAGCAGGCCGAGGAGACTCTGCATGCGAGCGTGATCGCTTATGAGAACGACCAGAGTTCATTCCTCGATCTACTCGACAGCCAGATGACCGTGGTGGATATCGATCTGGCTTGGATCGATGCGATCGGTGAGTACCATTCACGTCTGGCGGATCTGGGCTGGGCGACGGGATCAACGATCTCAGCGACACAAATCGCAAGCGAGGAGGAATCGAAATGACGGAACGGAATCTGAAAGTCACAGTGTTCATCTCCACCTCGCTGTGTCTGTTGCTGGCAGCGGCTTTGGCCTATGTGGTGATGCGTCGTAGTGGTCACGCGCAGGCACAAAGCGAAGTGGATGCTGTCGTAGCTCGCGGTCCGGAGGCGGCGGCGAGCACGCCTGCGACACACAATGCAGCGGCAATGAACTCCGACGATCCCGCGCTAGCGCCGATTCAGCTAACCCCGCAGCGCATCCAGGAGATTGGCGTGACCACGGCGGTGGCGGAGATGAAAACGGCCAGCGATGCGATCCAGGCGCCTGGCAATGTGGCGATAGATGAGCAGCGCCTGGCCTACGTGCAGACACGCTTCCCGGGGTGGATCCGCGAGGTGTTTGCGAACGCCACCTATCAGTACGTGAAGAAGGGGCAGCGCCTGTTCACGATTTACAGTCCGGACCTGGTGAGCACCCAGCAAGAGGTATTGCTGGCGAAACAGAATCAGCAGGCGTCCACCGAGCACGACCACATGCACGGCACTGCCGCCAATGAGAGCAACTGGTTGCTGCAAGCGGCAGAGGAGCGCTTACGCCGCTTCGACATTCCCGCGTCGGAGATTGCGTCGTTCGAGCAGAGTGGGAAGGTACAGCGAGAGATTGCCATCGAATCGCCGGCATCGGGATACATTATCGAGCGCAATGCGCTGCCGAACGCTTACGTGCAGCCCGACACCAAGCTTTACACCATTGCGGATCTTTCCACCGTGTGGGTGTACGCGAACATCTTCCAGAACGATGTGGGGCGCCTCAAGCCCGGAGACACTGCACAGGTCACGGTGGATGCTTATCCGGGGCGCAAGTTCAGCGGACGCATCGACCAGATCTTGCCGGATGTGGATATGACCACGCGAACGGTACGCGCGCGCCTGGTGTTCAGCAATCCTGGTCTGCTGCTAAAGCCAGGTATGTATGTCAACGTGCAGATTGCCGCTCCGCTGGGGAAGCAGCTGATGATTCCCTCGACGGCCGTGCTCCAGGCTGGCTCGCGGCAGATTGCGTTTCTGGAGCGCGGGAATGGCTTGCTGGAGCCGCGGCAGATCGAGACGGGCCTGCGGGTGGATGATTCCGTCACGGTAATCAGCGGACTGCACGCGGGCGATCGCGTGGTCTCATCGGCGAACTTCCTGGTGGATTCAGAGGCGCAACTGCAAGCAGCGATGGGTGGAGCAATACCCGCGCAGTCTGCCAGCTCCACGCCGCAGACTCCGGCACAGCCGCAGGCTCGCATTGACTTCGACTCCAGGCCATCACCGCCGCAACGGGGATCGAACACCGTGAGCGTGAAGTTGACGGGTGTGGACGGAAAGCCGGTGACGGGTGCGCAGGTGGGCGTGGTGTTCTATATGCCGGCCATGCCGGCCATGGGCATGGCGGCGATGCATCAGGCGGTGAACCTCACCGATAAAGGAGCAGGAAACTACGAAGGTCCGCTGCAACTGGGCTCCGGTGGAACTTGGGATGTGACGATTACGGCGACTCGCAACGGTGAGGTGCTGGCGACCAAGAAGATGAGCATCAACGTTACGGGAGGCATGTGATGATCTCTCGCACGATCGCATGGTGCGCGCGAAATCCGTTTCTGGTCATCACCGCCTGTCTGCTGCTGACGGCGGTGGGGATCTGGTCGTTCCAGCATGTGCCGCTAGATGCGCTGCCGGATATCAGCGACGTTCAAGTGGTGATTCACACGGAGTGGGCGGGCGAACCGCCCAACGTGATCGAAGACCAGGTCTCGTACCCGATTGTCGCTGCCCTGCTCTCGGCGCCGCGGGTGAAGAACGTGCGTGCACAGACGATGTTCGGCGATTCCTACGTCTTCGTGATCTTTCAGGACGGAACCGATCTCTATTGGGCACGCTCGCGCGTCACGGAGTACCTGCAGCAGATTGCGGGCAAGCTGCCTGCCGATGTGCATCCGGCGATTGGTCCCGATGCGACGGGGGCGGGATGGGTGTACGAGTACGCGCTGGTGGATCACAGCCACACCAAGAGCCTCGCCGATCTGCGCGCTCTGCAGGATTGGTATCTGCGTTATCAGCTAGAGACGGTGCCGGGGGTGGCGGAGGTGGCGAGCATCGGCGGCTTTGTCCGCCAGTATCAGGTCAATCTGGACCCGAGCAAGCTGTTTTCGTACGGTATCTCGGCCGCGACGGTAATCGATCGCATTCGCGAGAGCACCAACGAGGTGGGCGGCGATGTGTTGGAGATGAGCGGGGCGGAGTACATGGTGCGCGGCCTGGGCTATCTGCGCTCGCTCTCGGATCTCTCCAACGTTGCGGTGGCCACCAAGAACGGCACGCCGGTGCTGGTCCGTGACTTGGGCACAGTGTCGTTCGGTCCCGATGTGCGGCGCGGCGCGGCGGATTGGCAGGGCCAGGGGGAGACGGTCGGCGGCATTGTTGTGATGCGCTACGGCATGAATGCCCTGAACGTGATCAACGGTGTCAAAGACAAGTTTCACGAGCTTGCGCCGTCTCTACCTGCAGGTGTGGAGGTGGTGGCGGGCTACGACCGTTCCTGGCTCATCGAGCAGTCGATCCACACGCTGAAGCGCGATTTGATTCTTGAAGCGATCATCGTGAGCTTTGTGAGTATCGCGTTTTTGTTTCACTTCAGGTCTGCGCTGGTGCCGATTCTGACGGTGCCCATTGCAGTGCTGGCAGCGTTCATCCCCATGTACTACCTGAACGTGAGTTCCAACATCATGTCGCTGGGTGGGCTGGCGCTGGCTATCGGCGTGCTGATCGATGCTGCGATCGTGATGGTGGAGAACGGCTATCGCAAGCTAGCGGAGCACAACGGGACGCTGACGGAGGCGAAGCGCCGGCACATCCTGGTGGGTGCGGCGCAGCAGGTTGGGCCAGCGCTGTTTTACTCGCTCATCATTATTGTTGTCTCGTTCTTGCCGGTGTTCTTGCTGGAGGCGCAGGAAGGCAGGATGTTTCGTCCACTGGCCTGGACGAAGACGCTGGCGCTGGTCTGCTCTTCACTGCTGTCGATCACGCTGGTGCCGGCGCTGATGCCGTTCTGTCTGCGCGGCAAGCTGCGGCCGGAGTCGTCGAACCCTGCGGCTCGCATCACACAGGCGATGTATCTGCCGGTTCTGCGCTGGTGCCTGCGCCACTGGAAGATCGTGGTGTTGCTGAACGTGCTATTTTTGGCCGTGACGGTGCCGCTGTATTTCCGGCTGGGCAGCCAATTTATGCCGGCCCTGTATGAGGGCTCCGCTCTCTACATGCCGAGCGCGCTGCCGGGTATCTCGATTACACAAGCTTCGTCGCTGATGCAGGAGCAGGACCGGATCATCCGCTCCTTCCCCGAGGTAGCCACGGTCTTCGGCACGGTGGGACGGTCGGACAGCGCGACGGACAATGCGCCACTCGACATGTACGACACCACCATCATGCTGAAGCCACGGGAGCAATGGCGGCCGGGCATGACTTACGAGAAGCTCATTCATGACATGGATGAGAAGCTGCAGTTCCCCGGCCTAACGAACACGTGGACCATGCCCGTGGAGAACCGTCTGGATATGGAGCTGACGGGGATCAAGACCGCCGTAGGCATCAAGATTCAAGGGCCGGATCTCGCTCGCATTCAGGAAATCGGAGCGCAGTTCCAACAGGCGCTTTCGACGTTGCCGGAGACCAACTCGGTGTTCGCAGAGAGGGTGTCCCAGGGCTTCTATCTGAATGTTGAGGTGGATCGGCCGGCCGCAGCACGGTATGGGCTGTCAGTAGGCGACGTGCAGCGGGTGATTCGTTCCGAGATCGGCGGCATGAACATCGCGGAAAACGTGGAAGGACGCGAGCGCTATCCGATTGCGGTGCGCTATGCACGCGATTTTCGCAGCAGCCCCGATGCGATCGGGCAGGCGCTGATTCCTACGCCGATGGGCGAGCAAATTCCGTTGAGCCAAGTGGCGCGCACCTCGTTCTCGCGCGGGCCGGCGATGATTCGCGACGAGGACGGAGCGCTCACCGGCTATGTGTACCTGAACCTGAATACGCATGATTACGGTGGATATGTGAGCCGCGCCGAGCAGTTGGTGCGGCAGAAGGTTCAACTTCCGGCTGGGTACAGTTGGCGCTGGGCAGGCGAATATGAGTTCGAACTACGGGCCAAGGAGCGGCTGCGCATCATTCTGCCGGTGGTATTCTTCGTGATCTTTCTTTTGCTCTACCTGGTCTTCAAATCGGCTAAAGAGGCCGCGGTGCTGATCTTTCCCACGCTGTATGCAATGTCAGGGGGACTTCTGCTGCAGTGGCTGCTGGGATTCAACTTCAGCGTGGCGGTGTGGGTGGGCTACATCGCGCTGTTTGGCATTGCGGTGGAGACCGGTGTGGTGATGGTGGTCTATCTGCATGAAGCCCTGCAGAACCGGATCGCGTCCGGGGCAAAGCTAACGGAGGCAGACCTGGAGCAGGCGGCGATCGAAGGCGCAGTCCAGCGGCTGCGGCCAAAGCTGATGACGGTGACGGCGGTGGTTCTGAGCCTGGCGCCGATTCTGTGGGAGACGGGCATCGGCTCGGACGTGATGAAGCCGATTGCAGCCCCGATCCTGGGGGGAATGATCACCTCGACGATTCACGTGCTGATCCTGGTGCCCATCTTCTTTCTGCGCATCAAGGAGAGCGAGTTGAGACGAGGTGTCCTGGGCAAGACCGAGACCGCAGAGGACTCAGCGATGGAACTGGAGGTCAGCCGCTAAGACGAGGGGGGGGAACTCCGGGGAGGCGAAGGGCGCCCGGAGGCGAGTCTGCGGAAACTGCCATCTCGGATTGCGGAATAGCCGTTCAGCAGGGAGGATCGCTGCGCGACTTCGGCGAGCTAGTGGTTACCAAACCACGCTTTTTGCCTGAGACAGAGCTATCGGAGGTTACTAAAGGGAAGTGACCTGTCGTAATATTGCGGGTGGAAGTCGAACACCGCCCGGGCGTAACTGCACAGACAGGCCGTTCCCAAGGCGAGTTCACTGGCAGCCTTAAGCACGTCGCAGCTCTTCCCCGATTCGCCTGGTTTCTCTCGAGGTTCAGAACATGGCCGCTGCTCTTGCGTTGTGGTCGATGACCGACTTCATGCCTCATGGCTTCTGCTATCAATGGGATCCGGCCATTCTGTGGCTGCATGTCATCTCTGACAGCCTGATTGCGCTCTCCTATTACTGCATCCCGGCCATCTTGCTCTATCTCGTGCGCAAACGCCGCGACCTGCCCTTTAACTGGATGGCGTTGATGTTTGGCGCCTTCATCCTGGGCTGCGGAACCACCCACTTGATGGAAGTGTGGACGGTCTGGGAGCCCCGCTACTTGCTCTCCGGGACGATTAAGGCAATCACCGCGGGATTATCGGTTACGACGGCAGCTATGCTTATTCCCCTCATGCCGAAGTTGCTGTCCATCCCCAGCACCTCGCGCTTGCAGGAGATAAACGAACATTTGCAGAAGGAGATTGGGGATAGGGAGCGGATCGAGCGCGAGCTGCGGGATAGCGAGGAGCGCTACCGGGAACTCTTCGACCTGAACCCTTATCCCTTGTGGGTATACGACCTGGATACGTTGCGCTTTCTGGCGGTAAATCGAGTTGCGATCCGCGTATACGGCTATACCGAACCGGAGTTTCTCTCCAAAACGATCCTGGATATCCGCCCAAAGGAAGATGTGGCCGCGGTGCAGCAACGGCTAACGGCTTTGGGAAAGAGCAACGATCCGACTCCCGGTACGTGGCGACATCTTCTAAAGGACGGGAGAACGATCGAAGTCGAGATCAAGTCACATCCGCTGGTGTTTCAAGGCCATGAAGCCCGGATTGTAATGGCGGTGGACATTACCGAGCGCCAGCGAGCAGAACGAAGGATGAGAGGACTCCTGGAGTCTGCCCCGGACGCGGTGATCGTGGTGAACCAGCAAGGCAACGTGGTGATGGCCAACTCTCAGACGGAGAAGCTATTCGGTTACACGCGGGCGGAGCTGCTGGGGCAAAAGATGGAGATCCTGGTTCCGGAGCGCTTTCGCGATCGACACCCCGGTTATCGCAACAGCTACAACCAGGATCTGCGGGTCAGGCCGATGGGTGCGGGCCTGGAGCTGTATGCGCGTCATAAAGACGGTCGAGAGTTTCCAGTCGAAATCAGCCTGAGCCCCCTCGAGACGGATGAGGGCATTCTGGTTTCGAGTGCGATCCGGGACATCACAGAACGCAAGCGTGCCGAAGCGAGGTTCCGCGCCCTCTTGGAGAGTGCTCCGGATGCCATGATAGTGGCTAATCAGGACGGGGTGATCGAACTGGTCAATGCGCAAGTGGAGCGGATCTTTGGGTATGCGCGCGCCGAGTTGCTAGGCAAGTCAACCCAGATGCTGATTCCACAACGTTTTCGTGAACGCTATCCGGCACAGCGCGGCAAGTTCTTTCAAGATATGCAGAAAGAACGGGTGAGCCGAGCGATAGAGTTATTCGGCCTTCATAAGGATGGACATGAATTTCCAGTGGAGATCAGCATGAGCCCTCTGGAAACCGAGAACGGTATGGTCATGTGCAGTGCGGTTCGAGATGTAAGCGAACGCAAGCGGATCGAAGAGGAGGCTAAGGAACTAGACCGGCAGCTCCGTCATCAGAACACGGAACTTCTCTCCGTCAATCGCGAGCTGGAGAGCTTTGCGTATTCCGTCTCGCACGATCTGCGGGCACCTCTGCGCTCTATCGACGGCTTTAGCGTGGCTCTGCAAGAGGATTGCGCCGATCAACTGAACGACGAGGGCAAAGACTATCTGGAGCGCATTCGCAACGCCACCGGCAGAATGGCGCGGCTGATTGACGATCTGCTGGAGCTCTCACGCATGACGCGATCGGAGTTAAGGCCTGAGACGGTGGATCTGAGCGCGATGGTGGAGGACGTGGCGAACCAGTGTAGCGTCTCCGATCCAGACCGGCAGGTCAGCTTCGCAATCGAGCCAGGGCTGACCATCGAGGGAGACCGCAGTCTGTTGCGGGCCATGATGGAAAATCTTGTGGGCAATGCGTGCAAGTTCAGCTCGAAGAAGCCAGATGCCCGGGTTGAGTTTGGGGCTATTCCGGAAAACAATCACCTCGTCTATTTCGTTCGCGACAACGGGGCGGGATTCGACATGGCTTATGCCAACAAGCTGTTCGGCGTATTTCAGAGGCTGCATGACGCCAGCGAGTTCCCTGGCACCGGCGTTGGCCTGGCCACGGTGCAACGGATCGTCCACCGGCACGGAGGCCGGATCTGGGCGGAATCTAAACCTGGCGAAGGCGCGTCGTTCTTCTTCACCCTGGAGGGCAGATAGCGGGAAGTTGTCATCGCACACAGCAGCTGGTCGGATCCACGGTCAGCCAAACCTTCCACCAGAATTTCCCCATTTCTTAGGGCTGGACGGTTGCGGCCGGCTCACTTTGAAGTCCCCTAGCGCCGATGCGGACGGAGGTAAACGTGATTCTGCTGGTGGAAGACAATTCGGACGATGAGCTTCTCACGATCCGGGCATTGAAGAAAAACAATATTGGCAACGAAGTAGTGGTTGCCCGCAATGGCGTGGAAGCGCTGGACTTTCTGTTTGGCACCGGCAGCTATGCAGGAAGAGATCTGAGCAAGATGCCGGAGTTGGTGTTGCTTGATCTCAAACTGCCACGCGTGGATGGACTCGAGGTGTTGCGCAAGATCCGGGAAACGGAGAGCACCCGCCTGCTTCCAGTGGTGGTTCTAACTACATCGCGCGAAGAGCAAGACCGGCTTCGCAGTTATGATTTGGGCGCGAACAGCTATGTTCGCAAGCCGATTGATTTCAAAGAATTCATTGCCGCGGTTGGACAGTTGGGACTCTATTGGTTGATTCTCAACGAGCGCCCTCCAGTGGTGCGGAGCGCTTAGATGAGTATTCCTCTCCGTGCACTTGTCGTCGAGGACTCTGAGGATGATGCGTTTCTTCTTCTCAGAGAGCTGAGGCGCGGTGGATATGAAGTGACGCATGAGCGCGTCGATTCTCGACCGGCGATGCAGTCGGCAATCGCGGGTCAGTCCTGGGATATTGTGATTTGCGATTATTCCATGCCCCACTTCTCGGGCATGGACGCGTTGCGATTGTATCGAGCCAACAATACTGAGACGCCTTTCATCTTTCTTTCTGGAACGATCGGTGAAGAGGCAGCCATAGCGGCGCTGAAAGAAGGCGCGCGCGACTGCCTGCTCAAGAGCAATTTCAAGCGGCTCATCCCCATCGTTCAACGCGAGCTTCGCGATGCCGAAGAACGCAAGTCGCGCAGGCGCCTGGAGAAGCAGGTTCAAGAACTGCAAAAGATTGCGGCCATCGCAAAGCTTGCCGGCGGGATTGCGCAGGATCTGAACAATGCGCTGGGGGAGCTGCTGGTAGCCATCTCGAATGGGATGCGGGATTCAGTGCATCACGATTGCGCAACGCTGGCCTTACGTGAATCCGCCAATGGCGGAGCCCGCATTTTGTATGTCGAGCGAGATCGCGAACCGAAGACGCTGGAAGCTCCAGAACGCATCGGCTTCTTAGCGTCAGGCACGAGCCTGCAGGTAAAAGGCTCGATTTTGCTGGATGATTTCGAGGACGGCCTCTTTTCTGATTCGCCCTTGCCCCATCTGACGGACCTGGAGATGCGCTCGGGATGCCTGGTTCCTTTGGTCGATGACGGACAAATCATTGGAGCCCTGATCGTCACGAGTCGGGAAGAGGGTGCCTTCGGTAAGCGGGAGATCGATCTTCTCAACCCCATTGCCAGCCAGATCGCTCGCGCAGTGAGCAATGCGTTGGCGTTTCGGCAGATCGCTGATCTTCGCGATCGCTTCCGGCGTGAAAAGCAGTATCTGGAAGAAGAGATGAACCTCGAACACCGATTCGAGGAGATCGTGGGCGAGAGCGCCGGACTGAAGCAAGTTCTGAAGGAGATCGAGACGGTTGCGCCAACCTCTGCGACGGTTTTGATCCAAGGAGAGACGGGGACAGGCAAGGAGCTCTTAGCGCGATCCATTCACCGCTTGAGCCTGCGTCGCGAGCGCACGTTCATCAAGCTGAATTGCGCCGCGATTCCCGCGGGCCTGCTGGAAAGCGAGCTGTTCGGGCACGAAAAGGGCGCCTTCACCGGAGCCATCGCTCGCAAGATCGGACGTCTGGAACTGGCGAATGAGGGCACGCTGTTCCTGGACGAAATTGGCGAGATGCCACTGGATCTGCAACCCAAGCTGCTGCGCGCTCTGCAAGAGAGGGAGATCGAGAGGCTGGGTGGGACGAAGCCAATTCCAGTGAACGTGCGGCTGATTGCTGCCACGAATCGGGATCTAGGCAAGATGGTGGCGGAGAAGCAATTTCGCAGCGATCTCTTCTATCGCCTGAAGGTATTCCCCATCTATGCGCCACCGCTACGAGAGCGAGCGGGAGACATCCCCATGCTGGTCCGCCACTTTGTGAACAAGCACAGCCGGCGCTTGTGCAAAAGCATCGAGGAGATTCCCGAGGACGCGATGGAGGCATTGAGCCGCTGGAGGTGGCCCGGCAACATCCGCGAACTGGAGAACTTTCTGGAGCGAGCGGTGATCCTCACGCGCGGTCCTGTACTCTACGTACCCTTGTCTGAGCTGGAGCAGGATGCTGAAGAACTGGAAACAGACGTGGACGAGGACGAAGGCGACGCAAAGAGTCCGCTGCTGCAATCGGTAGAACGGGACCATATTCTTCGGGTTCTGCGCGAGACACACGGGCAGATTGGCGGTCCAGACGGGGCGGCAGTGCGGCTAGGGGTGAAGCGCACTACGCTGAATTCCAAGTTGAAGAAGCTGGGCATTGAACGAAGTGACTACATGAAGGATTGACCGCCACCACCTGCGACGCTCGGAGTATTGGGCGATAGAAGCCGTGCAAACAGAAGGGCCGCATACCAGAGATTCTGATATGCGGCCCAGCGTTTTTGCACGACGTCTTAGTTGAAGTCGATGATCGCAGCGGTGGTGATGGGCAGGCTGGGCAAGGTGAAGACCCCATTCTGTCCGTAGATGGTGGTTGAGCTGGCAGTTCCCAGCGGATTGCCGTCGGCGCTGCCGTCGAACGTCAGACCTCCGAAGGTCACACCATTGGTCGAGCTATAGCTGGGAGCGCTGAGCAGGCGGACCGTTCCAGTGGAATAGCCGGGGAGAGTGATCTGTACGTCGCCCGTAGCCGTCTCGTCCTTGTTGATGACGACGACATGCGCAGTATTGACGTTGTCGACTGTAGCCCAGATCGAGACGTTGGAGTTGGTCATGGTCTGGGCTGGCAGCAGTTGCGCTCCGCGGCCGGCGACCTGTGCGAAGGCCCACAACCCGTAGTAGAGCGGGTTGACCTGAGTGATATAGAAGACGGTCTTGCCCCCCACGGGCTGAGGCTTGAATTGGAACAGGGCGTAATTCGTGTATTGCCCCGTATGCCAGTTCACACCATCTGCTCCATTGACCAGGTAATTGAACATGATGTCAATGGACCAGAGTGCGGATTGGAAGGCGTTGCTGATGCCTGCGGCACCGCCGCCGCCTACGGAGTTCATTTCACCCATGCGGAAGATGTAGCCGGCCTGGTGTGCGGCGGCTGCATAGGGAGCATATCCCTGGGGCAACTTGGTCACCGAGGTGGGCTGTAAGAGATAGTCAGCGGGTAGTGAGCTCCCCCCCGCGAGGTATCCATGTTGGCTGACGAGCCCGGGAGTGAAGGTCTGCGATGACAGGGCGCCTTCCGCGGCGGGATTCCAAGTGGAAGTCGCAGTGGACGTTGCCATCAGATTGATTCCAGTTCCAATCGTGCTTTGAATACTTTGCTGCCAAGTCTGGAACTCAGGCAGATATTGAGAGAACGCGTAATCGGACGGGCGCACGCCGGCCCACGCGTAGTTATCCGGCTCGTTTCCTACTTCGATGGCTTGGATCAGGTTGTTAGGAATGCCACTGACCCACTGCGCGGCTTCTGCTTGCGCCGTAGCGACGTTGTCATTCATCAAGTCCACGCCAATTGTGTAGTTCACGTTGACGTTCTGGGCGAGCTCGACCAGAGGCTCAATGTCCGGTTGCAGCTGAGAGGGTGTTGTATTGTCGCCCTCGATACGGATCAACATCGGCGCGCTGAGATACTGGGTGATGTTCTTGAGGAGCTGGTAGTAGTTGGTATTCGCGCCGGTAGATGCTTGCCCCATCATGGCCGTGGGCTGAGTGTAGTCAGTGGAGAGTCCCAGGAAATTGGGGGGAATTGTCATCTGCGGTGTGGTGTTGATGGTGGTTGCCGCGATCACGCCGCTCGGCAGAGTCACAGTGACCGATCCGGTGCTCACAGTGCTCTGCAACTCTCCGGAGGCGATAGCGATGGCGTTGAACTTGGTGGTCGTGGTTTGCGTGGGTGAGACCGTAATTGGGCCAGTGTAGACACGCGATGATGTAGTGGGAGTGGTTCCGTCCATCGTGTAGTAGATGGTCGCTCCGGCGATGGAGTCGGACATGCTGACCGTGGCGTTGTAATTGAACGTGCCCGAACTGGGAGTGATAGCGGGCGCAGGGGTCACGATCTTGTACGTCGCTGAAGCTCCGCTGCTTGCGGAGTAGCTGGGTGCCAGAGCAACAGCCTGGATGTAGCAGCTGCCAGTGGCGGTGATGGGGCCGGTGTAGACCGTCGAGGTCGTATTCGGATACTTGCCGTTGACGGTGTAGTAGATCACTGCTCCGGGAGTGCTATCCGTGATGGTCACCGACTGGATGGTGCTATAGGTTCCGCCTGCGGGCGAGATCACCGGCGTGGCAGTGGGCAGTTGGATGGTGTAGCCACCCTTGGCCACGGCGCTCAGGGACGTGCCCGGAGCGATGGCTACGGCTTCGATGGTCTCGGTGCTGGCTACCGTGATGGGCCCGGTGTAGACCGGCGATGAGGTGGTGGGCGTCGTTCCGTTGGTGGTGTAGTAGATCGTTGCGCCTGCACTTGTGTCGGCGATGCTGACGCTCTGCACGGAGTAGTACTTCGACGGCGTAGGCGAGAAGGTCGGCGTGGCAGCAGGCAAGTTGATGGTGTAGCTTGCCGTGGCCATGGCGCTGTTGGTGTAGCCCGTAGCGACCGCGATGGCGTTGATGGTTTCGCTGCTGCCGACACTGAGAGCCGTCGAGTACACAGACGAACTGGTGGTGGGCACAGAGCCATCGGTGGTGTAGTAGATGGTCGCGCCGGTCAATGAGGTTTTGATGGTGACGCTGAGCACCTTGGTGTATGTGCCCGATGCCGAGGAAAACACGGGGGTGGGCACAGCGGTGGCGGAAGCTTTGAGTGTGGATCCTGCAACAAGGAAACCAAGGATGAGCGCGATTTGGCAGATTGTTTTAATGCCGCGCTTGGGGAGGAACCGCCCTGCGACGCCATCCGAGCCCTTCGAATGGTTTCCTGTGCGGGGCGACTCCGGAAGAAATTGGAACAGGTAAGGCATGGTCCTCTCCTGACGGAACTGGGGTGAGCAGCAGTGTTCTGAGCTTGAGAGGAGTATCGGACAGGAAAGTAATGCAATAAAGGTGACCTAGGGAACGTGAAAGTGGGTTAAAGTTGATTACTTTTATGGCGGTTTTAATGAAGACATGGGATGACGCTGCCGCCATCGATGCGGCCAAACATCATACGTTGTAGGAGTTACAGGATGACCGATGCTACTCAGTTGGTTTCAAAGTAGCTCTGGAAAAGGTTGTACGCCTGTCTGAAATAGAGGCAACCTAAGTTTGCTCCAGCGGTTACTTAGGGTGCGATCCTCCCCATGGACTTCCCGTTTCGGTCCACGTGAATCGGAGCTATGGGATGCGAAGCGGCCCTATTTCGCCGCGCTCAGAGTGGATTCGTGGGCTTGCAGATCGCGATCACGCACTCCGAGCAGGTAAAGCAGCCCGTCCAGTCCCAGGAACGAGATTGCCTGATCGGCGCTTTGCCGGACCAGAGGCTTGGCGCGGTAAGCAATGCCCATCCCCGCCAGGTTGAGCATGGGGATGTCATTGGCGCCGTCGCCAACGGCCACCACCTGCTCGAGGGAGATGCCTTCGCGTTCCGCGATCTCGGCGAGCAGCGCAGCCTTTCGAGCGCCGTTGATGATGGGAGGAATCACGCGACCCGTGACCGCTCCGTCGACAATCTCCAGTTCGTTCGAGTGCACGTAGTCGATGCCCAGGCGTTGCTGCAGGTGACGGGCGAAGAAGTTGAACCCGCCGGAGAGGATCGCGGTCTTGTATCCCAGCAGCTTGAGGGTGCGGATCAGGCGCTCTGCACCTTCCGCCAGCGGAATGGTTTCGAGCAACGTGTACACCCGTTCTGCCGGCAGTCCGCGCAGCAGGCCCACGCGGCGGGTGAAGCTCTCGTCGAAGTTGAGTTCCCCGCGCATTGCGGACTCGGTAATCTTGACCACCTGATCGCCGACACCAGCCATTTTGGCCAGCTCGTCGATGACTTCGGCCTGGATCAGCGTGGAGTCCATATCGAAGGCGAACAGGCGGCGGTTGCGACGGAAGATGCTCTCGCGCTGGAAGGCGATGTCGATGGAGAGCTCTTGCGCGATCTTCAGGAACTCGGCACGCATGGGCGACTCACCCGCGGCATCGCCACTCACGGCCAGCTCCACGCACGCATTGCCCGGGATCAAGGCTGAGGAAAGCTGCTGGGAGAGGCGCTCAATGCGGTCGATGTTCATGGCGTGGGCAGCGAGGATGGAGCTCACCCGGGTCAGTTGCCGGGGGGTGATGGAACGGCCCAACAGAGTGATGATGAAGTGCCGCTGGCCCTGACCATGCAGCCAGTGCTCGATCGCATCGGGGGGTACGGGGGTGAACTGAGCCAGCAACCCCAAAGCCTGGGCACGTTCCTCGAGAGCAGCGCGAACGGCGGTGAGATCCGCGCCGGCCTGGGCATCGATCAGGATTCCCAGCGAGAGGTTCTCGTGGACGACGGCTTGTCCGATGTCGAGGATACCGACACTGAAACGGCTAAGGATGGCGGTGAGATCCGCGGTTACCCCGGGTCTGTCGGGTCCTGAGAAGTAAGCGAGTACTGCCTGAGAAAGCGTTCCTGATGACATGCCTGACCTCACTATAGCCGACCGGAGCAGTTCTCTCTCTCGCTCGCTTCCAATGTCAGCAGGAGCGCGCTGCTGGGTTGGGGAGAGCGCGTTTGCGGCGAAGCTTGTGCCGGTGGTCTATTGGACCTTCGTTACCAGGCAAAGTCTGTCGGTAACCTGGGCGCCCAATTTTTAGAGTTGCGTTGTGCCCCGCACACAGCAGTAGAATTTCGGAATATCCCTGCACATCCGGCGAAGTCTTCGTGAGCGCCGACAAAGGACCTCATCGATGCAGCTCTATCGTTTTCTGCCTGCTGCGGCGCTGCTGCTTGGAACAGCTTCGCCCGCCTTGCTATGCGCGCAATTTCAGGAACCCACGGCCGAAGAACTGAAGATGACAGCCGACCCGAAGGCGCCGGGCGCGGCAGCGGTGTACCTCTATCGCGAGGAGAAGACGGACGACAATCTGCACTTCCATAGCTACTATGTGCGTTTGAAGGTGCTGACCGAGAAAGGCAAAGAAGCTGCCACAGTGCGCATTCCCTACGAGCGCGGGCCATTCAAGGTAGCCGACGTTCACGGGCGAACCATTCACGCCGACGGCACGGTTGTCCCGCTGACCACGAAACCGAGCGACCTGGTAGAAGTGCAGGCGGGACATCTGCAGGTGAACACGATGGTGTTTACCTTGCCCAGCGTGGAAGTGGGCAGCATTCTCGAGTACGGGCTGCAACTGCGATACGACGACAATCTGGTGGCGGAGCCGACGTGGGAGGTGCAGCAGCCGTACTTCGTGCATAAGGCGCATTACTTATTTACACCTTCGAAAAATCGCGACTACATCACCGACGCGCACGGCGATATCGCGGACAAGCTGCTCTATGTGGTTCACGCCAACCCCGGAGCAAAGCTGACGCAGGATAGCGTCGGGCGGTACTCGTTCGACATCACCGACGTGCCTCCGGTGCCGAAGGACGACTGGATGCCTCCGCTGAACAGCCTGAATTGGCGCGTGGAGTTCTATTACTCTTCGTCCTACAGTCAAAAAGACTTCTGGCAATCCGCAGGCAAGCGTTGGGCGAAAGAGGCGGAGCACTTCGCCAATCCCAGTGCCGGGTTGCAGCGGGCCGCATCAGAGCTGGTGGCACCGACCGACGATGAAGCACATAAGGCACGTAAGCTCTACGACGCTGTGATGAAGCTGGAGAACACGAGCTTCACCCGCGAAAAGAGCAAAGCGGAGCGCAAAGCAGAGAAGCTGAAAGAAGCCAAAGACGCGGAGATGGTTTGGAACCAGAAGAGCGGGTCCGCCAATGAGTTGGCGCTGCTCTATGTTGCCCTGGCGCGCGCCGCGGGCTTGCAGGCATTTCCCATGGAGGTGGTCAATCGCGATCGCGCCCTGTTCGATCCGAGCTATCTCTCGACCTATCAGCTCGACGACTACATCGCGATCGTGGTGGTAAACGGGAAAGAGGAGTATCTGGATCCGGGCGAGAAGATGTGTCCCTATGGCCTGCTGCACTGGACGCATGCCATCGCCGCCGGCATTCGCCTCACGGCCAAAGGTCCGGACCTGGCAGGCACACCTTCCAATCTGTACACCCAGAACGTGGTGCAGCGGATCGGCGACCTGACCATCGCTGAGGATGGCAGCGTGCACGGCACCCTCCGCTACATTCTTGCCGGCCAGCAGGCATTGCACTGGCGCCAGCTCGCCATCCAGGAGGGCGATGAAGAAGTTAAGAAGCAATTCAATGAAGCCATGCGCGAGTACCTTCCTGACGGAGTGAATGCGGACTTCGATCGTTTTCTGGCGCTGGAGGATTACAACACCAACCTGATCGGAACGGTGAAGGTGTCGGGGGTGTTGGGATCCGCGACCGGCAAGCACTTCTTTCTACCCGGGGTATTCTTCGAGGCGCGCGCTCCCCATTCCTTCGTTGCGGAAGACAAGCGAGCCACGCCGGTGGATGTGCAGTACCCGAAGCGCATCGTCGAAGATGTCACGTATCGACTGCCAGCCAGCTTCACGGTGGAAAGCGCTCCGCAGCAGACTGCAGTTCCCTGGGGCACGAGTGCGGTGATGAAGCTGGATTCACAGACCGGCGCTGACCAAGTGCGGGTCGTGCGAAATCTTGCCTATAACTTCACCGTACTCGATCCGAAGGACTATGCGCCGTTGCACGACTTCTATCAAAAGATTGCCGCAGCCGATCAGCAGCAGCTGGTTCTGAGCCGCGTGCAGACCGCCCAGAAGGGGAAATAAGGCATGACTTTGCCGCGTTGCATTGCTCTCTGGGTGAGCCCGCTGGCGGTGACTGCCAGCTTGGTCGCACTGTGCCCACCGGCCTTTGCAGGCATCTTCGGAAAGGACAAGGCTCCGATCCCGCAGTGGGCACTCGACGCCGCAAAGACGAAGACGCCGGATTACGTGAAGGACGCCTCAACGGTGGTTCTGTATGACGAGCGACTAGAAACCGTCGATGCCCGCGGTCGCGCCACCGAGCGGGAGCGAAAAGCAATTCGCATTCTCAAGCCACAGGGGAGAGGCGCGCCCTGCGGCGTCAGTTACGACGTGGACGAGAAGATCAACTATTTCCGGGCCTGGACGATTGCAGCAGATGAAAGACAATATCAAGCTCAGGAGACGGATTTCACAGAGTTCGGCGACACCAGTGTCCCGGTGATGCTGAGCACGCGGAAATTGCGGGTCGTGCATCCGCCCGCGGCCGATGTAGGCGCCATGGTCTTTTGCGAGTCAGAGGAGCTGTTGGCGCCCTACTCGCAAGAGACGATCTGGAGCGTACAGTCCGACCAACCTGTAGTCTTCCAGGCGCTGGAAGTTGACCTGCCAGCCAGCCTGTCCCAGATGTATTCCTGGCACCGTCACGATGACGTCAAGCCCATCGAGGTGGCACCTGGTCATTGGCGCTGGGAGTTGAAAGATACACCCGCACTCACGTTGCGAGACATCCCCTCAGTGCCCCCGGCCGGGGGGCTATTCGCACGGATGTCTGTGCACTGGGGAGACACCGCAACGGGAAAAGAGCAGCAGTGGCGGGCATTCGGACAATGGATGGAGCAACTGGAGGCCGATCGTACGGAACCCTCGCCCGAGATCAAAGCTGCGGTTGCGCAGCTGACAGCGGGCGCTCCCGACTTCTACACCAAGTTGAGCCGCATCACTGAATCGATCCAGAAGAACATCCGCTACTTCATTGTCATGCGAGGGATCGGCGGACTGCAGGCCAACCACGCTGCGGATATCTACCGGAACCGCTACGGCGATTGCAAAGACAAAACGACCCTCTTGATCTCAATGCTTCAAGTGGCAGGAGTTCGTGCGTACTACATGCCAACAGATAGTAGGCGCGGAGTCGTCGATCCGGATTCGCCTTCATTAGTGGGCGATCACATGATTACTGCGATCGAGATTCCGGATGACGTGCATGATGCGCGGCTGCAAGCCGTGGTCACCGCAAAAAGCGGCAAGCGCTACTTGATCTTTGATCCCACCGATGAACGAACTCCGGTGGGAAATCTTCGACCGGAGTTACAAGGCGGATATGGGTTGCTGTGTGCCGGAGCAGCGAGCCAGGTAATGGCACTGCCCGTGCTGGCCCCAGATGCCAACGGTACGGAGCGCAAAGGGAGCTTCGTACTGACTGCGGACGGAGCTCTCTCAGGAAAGGTTGATACGTTCCACTCCGGACCTGAGGGAGCGGAGTACCGGTTGTTTCTCAAGGACGCGGATGAGCGGGAACGGCGCGTGGCGATGGAGACCAACATCGCGCGCGACTTGCCCGGCGTGGAGCTAACGTCTTTGGATGTTGTGCAGACACCCGAGTTCGATAAGCCTCTCGAGTTTCACTTGCAAGTTTCCGCAGCGCAGTACGCGCACCATGCAGGCAACCTGTTGCTGGTACGGCCGCGCGTGGTGGGGACATTGACTGAGCCCTTCGACGACAAGGCCCGCTCGTTGCCAATCGACCTGGGAGCAACTGGGCGCTGGCACGATAGCTTCGATATTGCTCTGCCGAAGGGGTTCGTTGTGGACGAGATTCCCGATCCCGTCAGTTTGGACCTGGATTTTGCCAGCTATCGTTCGTCCGTGGTTGCTGCTGGAGACAAGCTTCATTATGAGCGGGAGTACATCGTGAAGCAGGTTCAAATTCCCGCAGAGAAGGCCGCTGACTTCCGCAAGCTGGAGGGCGCGATTCTGAATGACGAGCGCGCGACGGCGGTGTTGAAGCAAGCGAAGAACTAAGGGTTCGCGAGCAAGATCGAGGGTCGTTGCTTGCTGGAGCTACTGGGCTGCCTGCGAAATCCTGCCCGGTTCCGGTGCATCGCAATTGCTGGTTGCCTCATCTACTGGAGAGCATGTCGAATCATCGTTTGTTTACTCCTCTTACGCTACGGTCGGTCACCCTCTCCAATCGCATTGCGGTTTCTCCAATGTGTCAGTACTCGTCGCAGGATGGGTTTGCCAATGATTGGCACCTGGTTCATCTGGGCAGCCGGGCACAAGGCGGAGCCGGACTGGTGATGACGGAAGCCACGGCGGTGGTGGCCGAGGGCCGCATCTCTTCGTCGGATCTGGGCATCTGGAAGGACGAGCACGTTCCCTTTCTAGAGCGCATCGTGCGCTTCATCCATGCGCAAGGCGCGCACGCCGGTGTCCAGCTGGCTCACGCGGGGCGCAAGGCTAGCCGCACAGCGCCGTTCCGCGGCGAGCGTTCGCTGACCGAGGCGGAAGGGGCGTGGACCCCCGTGGCTCCGAGCGCAGTGGCGTTCTCAGACAAGTTCGACGAGCCCAAGGCGCTCTCCGAAGCGGAGATCGAGGAGGTAGTGGAGGCCTTCGTTGAAGGGGCGCAACGAGCATTAAGAGCCGGGTTCGACGTGGTGGAACTGCACGCTGCGCACGGTTATCTGCTGCACGAGTTTTTGTCGCCGCTCTCGAACCGGCGGACGGATGCTTATGGTGGCAGCTTCGAGAACCGCACGCGTCTGTTGCTGCGTGTTACCGACGCCGTGCGCGCCGTGTGGCCGGCACATCTGCCACTGTTTGTGCGCATCTCGGCCAGTGACTGGGTGGAGGGGGGCTGGAACATTGAAGAATCAGTACAACTGGCAAAGCTGCTGCGCGAGCGCGGCGTGGATCTGATCGATGTTTCCTCGGGTGGCAATGTGGCCGGAGCCAAGATTCCTTTGTCTCCCGGCTATCAGGTGCCGTTTGCGGCTCGTATCCGCAAAGAGGCGGGCATTCCGACAGGCGCGGTGGGCCTGATCACGGAGCCGGTGCAGGCAAATGGAATCATTGAAAAGGGCGAAGCGGATTTAGTCCTGCTGGCGCGGGAGTTGTTGCGGGATCCGTACTGGCCGGTACACGCGGCGGCCGCGCTCAACGAGGTAGCCAGCTGGCCGGAACAGTATCTGCGGGCGGCGCCAGCGCATTCTCCTGGAAGAGCTGCGGTGGAGCGGCCGGAGCGGTGATCGCGGTAGCTCGCCCTTCGGATGCGCCTGCGTTCAGGATGATATGCGTGGATTGACCGCTGTTGCAGCGAAGAAGAGAGCGTAAACGAGAACAGGCCATGGCGGGTGCCATGGCCTGACTTGTCTTGAGCCGGAGTTACTCTGCGGCGACGGGCTCGATCGAGGCGAAGCGTCCGTGGTTGCCGCGGTCGGTGAAGACCACGCGGCCACTGACCTTGGCGAAGAGCGTGTCGTCGGAGCCGATGCCCACGTTGGGGCCGGGCTTAATGCGGGTGCCGCGCTGGCGGACGATGATGGAACCGCCCGTGACCACTTCGCCGGCGAAGGCCTTTACGCCCAGCCGCTGTGCATTCGAATCGCGTCCGTTTGTGGAGCTGCCTCCACCTTTTTTATGTGCCATTGTCGAATTCCCTTCTGAAACTCAGCTGGCAGCCATCAGCGCTCAGCTATCCATACCATTTCGAAATTCGCTCGTGTTCCGCGATTCAGCCGCGGGTGGGAGCGCTTGAAACTTAGTTTGCGCCGTAGGTGAAGCCGTCCACTTCGATGGACTTGATGCGCACCTCAGTGTAGTTCTGGCGGTGGCCCTGCATCTTCTTGTACTGCTTCTTGCGCTTGAGGTGGAAGACCAGGATCTTGTCACCGCGGCCCTCGCTCACCACTTCAGCAGTCACCTTGGCAGAGCCGGGCTTGACCAGGCCAGAATCGCCGGAAAAGGCCAACACGTCGCTGAACTCGATGGTGTTATCGGCAGCGGGCTGAATGGTCTCGATCTTCACAACGTCGCCGGGAGCGACACGATATTGTTTTCCACCGGTGCGTAGAACCGCGTACATACGTCCTCCAGAGCGGCGGGCGCGCGGCGCCAGGCCAGCTCTTCAAAAAATTCCAAAATCGGGCGGAAACTCCGCGCCGCGGTACGCTCAAGCTCGAAACGCACTCAAAGCGAGCGTCTGGCTCCACAGCGACAGGCAGGAATCGCCAAACTAGGGTAGTGTACCGGCTTTAGCGGCCCGGGTCAATCAGGGCTGTCCGGTTCACAGTTTCACGGTTTCACAGGGGGTGTGATTCTGTGGCGTTAAGTGATCTGATTTGTGTTAGTTGATTGAGAAAATTGGGCTCCACTGATGGTTT